>NZ_JBEHFW010000005.1:0-198459 GCF_040225475.1 Corynebacterium sp. KPL2861 | reverse complement strand
TAAACCACGCAGTCCACCAACACAAAATGTCGTTTACCCCGACACGCCAGAAAACAACACATTTTGTCGTTTAACCCTAGAAATCAGGATGGGTCAGCGCATGAATAAACCCCGAGACCAAATGGCCTCGGGGATTTATTTTCTCGCTTCTTAAATCTTAGAAGCCGAGGATGGAGCGGTTAAACTCGTTAACAGCGTCCGGAACCAGGTAAGGCACCTGACGGAAGAACAGGCTTGCCTGCTCAAGAGCGTCCCAGCCGGTGGAGACTGCGGAGTGTGCTGCTTCCTGTACGTTGGATACAAGATCAAGAATCATTTCAGAATTCCTTTCGAGGTTGGAAAATTCTTATACGCGTTTCCGCGCGCACTGATCATTGTATGTGGTTAGGTGCGGTGATGTGCAACTTTCGAGTAGGCAGTTTATAGATTTGTTAGAAAACAATCGTCCTAGGGCATAAACAATCTGCGTTACATTTTCTTTCTTACTAAAACTTTCACGCAATAAATTTTAGTTTCAAAGATGATTGTGGGGTAGCAGGAAAAGGGTTCTTCAATTTTCCCGCCCTAGGAATGGATGAGCCGTACAGACAAGACAAAACCCCTAGTCATCTGGGACTAGGGGAAATGCTCTCTGCGGAGACGGCGGGATTTGAACCCGCGGAGGAATAAACCTCGCCGGTTTTCAAGACCGGTGCATTCGGCCGCTCTGCCACGTCTCCATCGTGCCGAAGAGGCAACTTGGTTAGCTTACTAAACGGTCCCGCGCGAATCACATTGCCCCACGAGGAAATCGACGTGGCGCACACCACACCTCCTCCATTAGATTGGCGGTATGAGTGCTACACAGATGAAGGCAATCGTCCAGACCGATCCTGATACCCCACGGTCGCTAGAGCTGCAGGACGTAGACGTTCCTGAGCTGCGATCCGGGGAGGTCTTGGTGAAGGTGAAGGCCGCGGGCGTCAACCGCGGCGATATTCTGCAGACGATGGGCGCGTACCCACCGCCACCAGGGGCATCGGAAATCATTGGGCTGGAGGCCGCCGGCGTGATTGAGGATGCCGGCGATACGAATTGGGAAGCCGGCACTGAGGTCGGCTGTTTGCTCGCGGGCGGCGGCTATGCGGAATATGTCGCGGTCCCGCAGGGCCAGCTGCTTCCGCTGCCCAAGGGATTTAGCCTGGAAGAAACCGCGGCCGTGGTTGAGGTCGGCTGCACCGTGTGGTCCAACCTGGGCATCGAGGCGGGCCTGCACGAGGGCCAGCGCGTGCTCATCCACGGCGGTGGAGGAGGCATCGGCACCTTTGCCATCCAGGTAGCAAAGGCGCTGGGCGCTGAGGTAGCTGTTACCGCCGGATCGCAGGAAAAGCTAGACCGCTGCCGCGAGCTCGGCGCGGATATTCTCATCAACTACAAGGAGCAGGACTTCGTCGATAAGCTCAAGGGCAGCTGCGATGTCATCCTGGATATCATCGGCGCAAAGTACCTGGAAAAGAACATGAAGTGCCTGGCCAAGGACGGCAAGCTCATCATCATCGGCATGCAGGGCGGCACCAAGGCGGATATCAATTTGGCCCCCATGCTGCCGAAGCGCCTGACCATTCAGGGCACGACGCTGCGCGCGCGTGACTTGGACGATAAGGCGGAGATCGTCGCCGGCACCATCAAAAATGTGTGGCCCATGCTGGAAGATGGCCGCGTGAAGCACGCGCTGCATGGCACGTACCCGCTTGCCGATGCCGCCCAAGCCCACGAAGCCCTCGACAGCGGCGAGGTCACGGGCACGCTGGTTCTCACGGTGTAGTTTCCCAGCGCACCCTATTTAGGCGAGCGAGGCAACGACGCGAACGAGGTGCTCGATATCGTGGTACGTATTAAACGGCCCCAGTGCCACGGTGACGGCACCACCGATCTCTTCCACGCCCATTTCCGTCAGCAGCGGTGTTTGCGGGGCCAACGTGGTGACAAGCCCATTATCAAAGAGGCGCTTGTACACCGTCTCTGCGGGAACGCCGTTGACCGCAAAGGTCAAGCGGGGCAAGCGATCATCGGAGGCTCCGGCGGCGGCTTCCCCGGTCACGCCCAAAATATGTACGGCAGGCAGGGTGCTTAAGAAAGCATAAAGATCCGCGCGCAAGTCCTCGAGGTAAGCACTCAAGGCGGTCATGGACTTATGCAACCGCACCCGGCGCGATCCCTTATCCCCACCGGCTAGGGCCGCTAGGTGATCCACCAGCGGCCCCACGCCGCCGGCCAAACCAGAGGACACGGGGGTCTCTAGCTTGCGTCCGTCTTCCTTGGAATAGACGGGGTTGAGGGCATCCAGGCGGCGAAGCATGCGCGTATCGCGAAAGACCAAGGCAGCCATCTGCGGCCCGCCAAGCAGCCCGATATCGATGCCGATAATATCCGTGCCAAGCTCATCGAAGCGGATGGGGCGGTAGGGGGCGATAGCGGAGACATCGAGAAGCGTCCAGGCGCGTGAACGCCCCCGCACCGTGTCAATGATCTCCTCAGCTGGGGATACCGTGCCCAAAAGCTCATGCGCGGCGGAAAAGGAAACGAGCCTTGTAGAGCCATCGACAAGCTCTGCGAACTGGAATCCCGGCAATTCGCCGGTGCCAAGGTCCGGCTGCGCCCAGCGGATATCGGCGCGCACGTCAGAAAAAGCGGAATACAGCGTGGGAGGATCCAGCTTGGACAGCACCACCGAGGAATTGCTGCCCAATAGTGGGCGTGCCGCACGCGACAGGGATTGGTACAGCACGGGCAGGGATGGGCCAAGGACCACACGGTCTGCCTTGGAAGCGGTGAGATCCGCAATGGCCATGCGCGCTGCTGCATAGTTGCCATCGCCTGCCAACCGGCCCGGCTCGGGCGCGGCCGAGTGGGCGCCGCCTGGTCCCTCTTGCGTCGCTACCGCCGTCGCCATCCGGAAAGACCGGGCAACGCCGGAGGTCACGCGCTCCGAAATTTGGGGCACCGCGTGCGCATTGAGGTATGTCCAGCCATCAGATAGTCCGGTGTACAAACCTCGCGCACTAAAGACGTCATAGTGTGCCGAAGCTGCTGGCATTAGGTCCCCTTCTTCATCGCACTGAACAACTGCCACCACGTGGCGGTCGATTCCCTACTGTATACGCGTTTGCTCTCAGTTTCCCAAATCTGAATTTTCCCTGGGCATCACTGTTTTCCCAGGCTAGCGGCGTGTAGTTCCCGTTTGCCCAGCACGCGCGCTAGGGTGTTGGGCGTGCAAGATAACAATCAACTGCGCGCTGATATCGCCCGCATGACCTCCCAGCCAGAAGGCGAGGCTATCCCAGCGTCCCAGTCCATGACCCTCAAAGCTGCTTTCGCAGACCTTATGCGGGGTGCACAGCAGCGTGAGCTGTGGTTCAAGCTGGGCCTGCAAGATATCAAGCAGCGCTACCGCCGCTCCGTCCTCGGCCCATTCTGGATCACCATCGCCACCGGTGTGATGGCGCTTGCCTTGGGCCTCTTGTATTCCATGCTTTTTCAGATTCCCGTCGCGGAATTCCTTCCCCACGTCACCGTGGGCCTTATTATGTGGACCTTTATTTCGGGCTGCATTAAGGAAGGGTCCACGGTCTTTATTGATAATGAGGGACTGATTAAGCAGCTTCCCGCCCCGCTTTCGGTGCACGTGTACCGGCTGGTGTGGCGCCAAACCCTGTTTTTGGGCCATAACCTCATCATCTGGCTCTTGCTAATCATGATCTTCCCGCGCAACTTGGGCTTGGAATTCTTCCTCTTTATCCCCGGGCTACTGCTCCTGCTCATTAACGGCGTGTGGGTCACCATGTTCTTTGGCATCATCGCCACGCGCTTTCGCGATGTCGCCCCACTGCTCGATGCCTTGACGCAGCTATTGTTCTACGTCACCCCGATTGTGTGGATGACCAATACCCTCAAGGACCAAGGCGGTGCGGTGGCGGACCGCGCCCGCATCGCGGAAATCAACCCGCTGTATCACTATCTGGAAATCGTGCGCGCCCCAATGATTGGTGAACCCGTTGCCGCCTACCACTGGTGGATCGTCATCGGCTGCACCGCAATCGGCTTGTTCATCGCCGGGCTCGTCATGCGCAAGTGGCGCTTCCGCGTGAGCTACTGGGTATAGACTCCCTTCCTTTACTCCCACCCCACCATGAGGCTCGTTGAAAGGATAAAAACTGATGGTCTCAATTGATACGTATAACGCGTGCGTGGACTTTCCCATCTTTGATGCCAAATCCCGCTCCCTAAAAAAGGCCATGCTTTCTACCGCGGGCGGTGCCATTGGGAAAAATGACCACAACACCGTGGTGGTCGAGGCGCTACGGGATATTAACCTGCACCTGCGGGAAGGCGATCGCGTCGGGCTCGTCGGCCACAATGGCGCCGGCAAGTCCACCCTGTTACGTCTGCTCTCCGGCATCTACGAGCCCACGCGCGGCTCCGCCGATGTCCGCGGGCGCGTCGCCCCCGTCTTTGACTTGGGCGTGGGCATGGACCCAGAGGTATCCGGTTATGACAACATCATAATCCGCGGGCTGTTTTTGGGCCAATCCATCAAGCAAATGAAAAACAAGATGGATGAAATCGCAGAGTTCTCCGAGCTGGGCGATTACTTGTCCATGCCCCTGCGCACCTACTCCACCGGTATGCGCGTGCGCCTAGCACTTGGCGTGGTGACCTCCATTGAGCCGGAAATCCTGCTGCTGGATGAGGGCATCGGCGCCGTCGACGCAGCCTTTATGGCCAAGGCCCGCGTGCGCCTGCAAGAGCTGGTCAAGCGCTCCGGCATCTTGGTCTTTGCCTCCCACTCCAATGACTTTTTGGCGCAGCTGTGCAATACCGCGCTGTGGATCGATCACGGCGAAATCCGCTCAGTGGGCGAGGTATCGGACGTCGTGGGCCAGTACGAGGGCCCAGAAGTAGGCGAATACGTGCGCGATCTGCGCCAGCGCTTTGAGGGCGAAGACGCTGCCGAGTAGGAGCTAGCGCAGCATCCCCAGCAGCTGCTGGCTCAGCCCAGAGACCTCCACGTGCAGGTCATCCGGGCGCTTGTAATTGGGGGCTGCCACGCGCGCAGTCACGTGCCGCTGCGAACTATTCTGCGGCCCCGCCTTCTCTTCTCCTTCAGAAACCACCTGGTAGCCCAGCTTCTGGCTCACCCGCGCCGAGGCCTCATTGTGCGCCACCCAACTCGTGCTCATCACCTGCGCGCCCAGGTAATCGAGGCCAAAAGACACCACCGCGTGCCGGATGAGCGTGCCCACTCCCTGGCCTTGGAACCGGTGAAAGACCCAGGAACCGGTCGCGATTTCTCGCGTCGTAGCGAAGTCCTCCGCCCGCGCATCGATGGTGCCCAGGATTTCTCCCGAGTGAGCGTCGCGCACGATGAAGTCCAAGGACCACTTTTCTGGGCGCAGCTGCGCCCGATTGGTCCACCGGAACTGGGCCGCCGCTGCAGGCGTATTCATCCTGGGATTGAATAACCACGGAAAGGCGTAATCCGGAATGTCTGCGCCGTAGATATCCTCTGGCGCCACACCGGCGATTGCCGCAATATCCTCATCGCGCATCACGCGCAGTTCCACGCCAGGGTGGGTAGTATCGCTCGCGCGAATCGTCAGCCCAAACGGTGGCCACATGCTGTCCATAGGAAGTCAGCTTAGCCCACGCGGAGTGTTTATCCGCAGCAGATCCATCCCCCGGTGGCAAGATGGAACGCATGACTGCCACCCTTGATTCCACCGGTACCACCGCTGCCGTCATTGTCACCCACCAGCGTGCGGAATTGCTGCGCGCCTCGCTCGAAAAGGTAGTCAACCAAACCCACCCCGTGCAATGGGTCATCGTGGTGGATAATGGCGCTGAGGATGCGGTCCGTGACGTGGTGGAATCCCTGGCAGGCGACCGCGCGGTCTACGTGCCGTCCAAGACCAACCTAGGTGGTGCGGGCGGTTTCGCTCTAGGTTTTCTCACCGCGCTATCACTGGGTGCCGATGCCGTATGGTGCGCCGATGATGATGGCCGCCCTGCCGATTACGGCGTATTAGAAGAGCTCTACCGCGTGGCAGGAAATAATAACCTGCACGAAGTCTCACCTGCCGTGTGCAATATCAACGATCCCGGTCGCCTTGCCTTCCCGCTGCGCCAAGGGCTCGTGTGGCGCCGCCGCATGGAGGAGCTGGAAGGAGACTTCCTGCCCGGGATCGCTTCCCTGTTTAATGGCGCGCTGATTTCCGCCGCGGCGATGCAGACCATCGGCGTGCCGGATTATCGCCTCTTCATCCGCGGCGATGAGGTGGATTACCACCGCCGCTTGGTCAACTCCGGGCTGTCCTTCGGCACCGCCTTGACCACCAGCTACCTCCACCCAGATGGCTCGGATGAGTTCAAGCCCATCTTGGGCGGCAAGATGCATACCCAGTACCCAGAAGGCGAGTTCAAGCGCTTTTTCACCTACCGCAACCGCGGCTACCTGCTGTGGCAGCGCGGCATGCGGAAGCTCTTGCCCCAGGAATTTGCCCGCTTTGGCTGGTTCTTCCTGGTCCAACGCCACGATCCGGCCGGCTTCTTGGAGTGGTTGAAGCTGCACAACCGCGGGCGCCGCGAGGATTTCCGCCGCCCCGGAAATCGCTCCTAAGGCGCCGCGTGCCTACTTTTCTTTAAAGATAAAGACCCGCTGGATGGCAAAGTTGGTCACCGTCGCCACGCCTTGGGCAATGACGAAGGCGATGGTGTCTTTCACCGCGCCCTCAAAGCCTAAGGAAATGAGCGGCTCATTGAGCACCCAGTACAAGAAATTCTGCACGGCAAAGGTGGATACGTATAACACGCCCACGGTCGCGGCCGTGCGGCCGGAAACCTTTGTGCCAAAGGTCCAGCGCGCATTGGCCAGGTAGGCAGCGATGGTGCCAAAGACCCAACCAATCGCCTTCGCCCCAGAGCGGTGCAGACCTAAATGGGTCAATAACAGCGTCAACCCATAGTCAATGACGGCGGCAAAGACGCCTACCGCAATAAATCGCACCAGCTGCTGCTTCAAAGAGCTGGAGGGGCGCTTTACTTCTGCAGCATCTTCAAGTGGATTAGTCACAGGCAGTTAGCTTACCCGCGCAGCAGCGCGCGGTACATGTCTAGGCGGTACACCGGCGCGGCGGCGTCCTTGCCGTAGGCACCAATCTGGGATAGCTGGTCCAAGGAGGCATCGCACAGCGCGCGAATCTCCGCGCCTTTCAAGGTGTTGCCATCATCGTTGACCCAGCCCAAGGCATCCATGGTGGTTTCCACCACGGAATCGGTCAGCTCGTCACCACCCATGCAGGACAGCGCCAAGGCCATGGACCAAAAGGCATCTTTTCCCTCATTGGTGACTTCACGCGGCAGGCTAGCCAGCGCCTCAGTCGTGGCCGCCGGCAGATCGCTTCCGCGGTTTAAATCCATGGCCTGTAAGAGCGGAACAAAGTCATAGAGCTTGGTGCGCTCGATGAGCGCCCTTACCTGGGGTTTAACCTGTGCCAGAACTTCATCGGTGATTTTTTCACCGGTCAATTCCCGGTTCACCGCAGTAAGTTCAAAGGGCGCGAAGAGGTTGCCCGAGCCGCCCACGCACAGCGCGCTGGGGGTGCCATTATCGCGGGGATAGATTTCTGCGACCACCAGCTCAAAGTCCCAGAGGCCCCACACAAAATCGATCTGGTCGCCCTCGCGCCAAAGGAATTCGGAGGCTTGACGCTCTGGGTCAAGGCGCGGGCCGCGGGCATCGCTGTGCTCGTAAAAGTGCCACGGGGAGTTTTCATCCGGCAGACCAAAGCAGATGTGTAGTACTTTCTGCAGCTCATGCAAGGTAAGCGCATCGCTAAAACCGATTTGGCGGTGGACTTCCCCATCCGCACGGATATTGGAGGCTTGGCAGATGACGGTGAGCGGTTCCCGCTTTAATGACAGCAGCGGGTCGGCACGGCGAGCCCGTGCCTGTGAAATATCGGTGACCCCTGCATTCATGGGCCCCACCATACGCAAATTTTAAGAAGCCAGTTTTTCTATATCGCGCGCTTCGAGCTCGCTGATGATAAACGTAGTTGCCGCTCCGATAGCTCCCAACAGCGTCCACGGGCGCTTAACGCCACGCTTGCGCAGGAAAGACACCACCTTGCGGGACACGGCTACATCGGCCCATAGAGCAAGGCCCACCAGGATAAGCACCGCCGCCAAAATGGCCCAGAGTTTCAGGCCCTTATCCGCAAATTCCTGCGGTGAGCGCGGTTCATCGCCGTCCTCTTCGGCCTGGGCGTTGGTATAGGCCACCAATGCGCCAAAACCAATCGTGGACAAAACGTAGGCGGTAATAAGGCCCTTTGTGGATTTAATCCAGTCCGGGTAGGAGGTGACGATGCCCTGTGCGGCCGCTTGGGTGATGCGACCGGCCAAGGTGTCATCGAGGGCGTAATTATCGCGGGATTCTTCTGCTGCTTCGCGGTTGTTTGTCATAGCGACCACTCTAAGCGGCGGTAAGCTATTGCGCATGTACTCGGAAAAGACAGAGCATATGACGCCGGCCCAGCAAGCCGCTCAGGATGAGCGTGCCGAGGACGATAAGCGCAACGGGCATTTTGAGGCAACAGAGCACACCAATCTGCCGCTCAGCCCCTTTATGACGCGCCTGATGGCAGAGGAAATGCCGATTTTGGATTCCACCTCTCGGCGCCGCGTGTACGAGATTTTGGGCAGCTATGAAGGGCCCACCATTGAGTCCCAAGCGGACTTGCCGGAAGAAATCCGCGAGATCATGGATCTCTGAAACACACCATTCGGAGCCGCCTGTGTGCCCCACGATGTTTTAAATATCACGAACGTCACTCCAGCCACCGCACTATGAGCTAGGTAGGCTGGTACATCGATACAATCCGTCGAGCAAAGAGTAAGAGATGGAACTACATACCACCGAAAAGTCCCTGCACGGCTGGGGCCGCACCGCCCCCACGACCGCCCATGTGCTGTCCACGGAAGACGTGGACGTCATCAAGAATGCAGTGGCACAGGTTGCGGACGATAACTCGGACAAGCCCGCCCACCTGCGCCGCGGCGTCATCGCGCGCGGCATGGGGCGCTCCTATGGTGACCCCGCCCAAAATGGTGGCGGCCTGGTCATCGACATGCAAAAGCTGAACAAGATCCACTCCATTGACCCGGAGTCCGCGCTTGTTGATGTCGATGGGGGCGTCACCCTTGACCAGCTCATGAAGGCCGCGCTGCCCTATGGCCTGTGGGTTCCAGTCCTGCCGGGCACCCGCCAGGTCACCATCGGCGGCGCCATCGGCCCCGATATCCACGGCAAGAACCACCACTCCGCCGGTTCTTTTGGCAACCACGTGGTCTCCATCGATCTGCTGGTTGCTGATGGCCGCGTTCTCCACCTCACCCCAGAGGGCAGCGAGGATGACCCCAGCGGTGAGCTCTTCTGGGCCACCATCGGCGGCATGGGCCTTACCGGCATCATCCTGCGCGCTACTATCCGCATGACCAAGACGGAGACCGCCTACTTCATCGCGGATACGGATCGCACCGATAACTTGGAAGAAACCATTGCCTTCCACTCGGATGGTTCGGAGCACAATTACACCTATTCCTCCGCCTGGTTCGATGTCATCTCCCCAGAGCCGAAGCTGGGCCGCTCCACCATTTCCCGCGGCTCGCTGGCCACCTTGGCGCAGCTCGAGGAATTGGCCCCCAAGCTGGCGAAGGATCCGCTGAAGTTCAACGCGCCGCAGCTGATGACCGTGCCGGATATCTTTCCGTCTTGGACGCTGAATAAGCTCAGCCTATCCGCTGTGGGCTTGGCCTACTACACCATGGGCGCGCCGGCGAAGAACCAGGTAAAGAACTTGACGCAGTTCTACCAGCCGCTCGATCTCATCGGTGAGTGGAACCGCGGCTACGGTTCCAAGGGCTTTTTGCAGTACCAGTTCGTCGTTCCCACAGAGGCCGTGGAGCCATTCAAGGAGATCATCCGCGATATCCAGCGCTCCGGCCACTACTCCGCGCTGAACGTATTCAAGCTCTTCGGCGAAGGAAACCGCGCTCCGCTGTCGTACCCGATGCCGGGCTGGAACGTCTGCGTGGACTTCCCCATCCGCCCGGGCTTGGGCGAGCTTCTCGATGACCTGGATCGCCGCGTCATGGAGTTTGGCGGCCGCCTGTACCTGGCAAAGGAATCGCGCACCTCTGCCGAGAACTTCCACCAGATGTACCCGGGCCTAGAAGGCTGGCTCAAGACCCGCAATGACATCGACCCCACCGGGGTCTTTGCCTCCGATATGTCCCGCCGCCTCGAGCTGCACTAATCACTGGACTCATCACCACCCCTCATGAAGGAGATTTTTTAAACCATGCTTAATGCAGTAGGCCAAGCCCAGCACATCCTGCTTTTGGGCGGTACCTCTGAAATCGGCCTCGGCGTCGTCGCCGAATTCCTTGAGCGCGGCCCTGCCAAGGTCACCCTGGCTGCCCGCGCCCAGTCCCCGCGCATCGAGAAGGCGCAGGCTGACCTGGAGGCCCGCGGCGCGGATGTCGAGGTCGTGGACTTTGATGCCACCGACTTTGACTCCCACCCGGCGGTCATCGATAAGGCCTGGGAGCGCGGCGATGTCGATATCGCCATCGTGGCCTTTGGCACCCTAGGTGACCAAGAAGAGCTGTGGCAAAACCACGACAAGGCCGTGGCTTCTGCCCAGACCAACTACACCGCGCCCGTCTCCGTCGGCGTGCTGTTGGCCGAAAAGCTCAAGCACCAGGGCCACGGCACCATCGTGGCGATGTCCTCGGTGGCCGGCATGCGCGTGCGCCGCTCCAACTTTGTCTACGGCGCCTCCAAGGCCGGCGTGGATGGCTTCTACATCAACTTGGATGAAGCACTGCGCGGCTCCGGCGCCAACGTACTCGTCGTCCGCCCGGGTCAGGTTCGCACCAAGATGTCGGCCGAGGTCGGCGATGCCCCGCTGACCGTCAACGTCTCTGACGTGGCCAAGGCCACCGTGCAGGCGGTACTCGATGGCAAGCAGTCCATCTACGTCCACCCGCTGTTCAAGTACGTATCGCTGGCATTCAAGTTCATCCCGCAGCCCATCTTCCGCAAGCTGCCGTTCTAACCAGTTCCTGCGCGCAGGGTATGCCGGGCTCCTCAAGGCCCGCGGCCCTGCGCGCTTAGTTGGTTAATAAGCCAGCTCACACCGCGCCTAATCCCAGAAGAGTGATTAAGGTATGCGAAACTAAAGGGCATGACAAGCCCAGCTACGCCTTCCCAAGCAGTTCCCGTGAGCGAGGAGAAACGCACCACCGCCTACCACGCCGATGCCATGTCGCACCGCAGCACCCTGCTGGGCATTATTTTCGCAGCGCTGGGCGGCGGGGCAATTACGCTTTTCGGCTGGTATGCCTTCAAAACCGTCTCCCTGCCCTCCTTTAATACCTCCATGGTCACCCGCGCGCTGTGTACGGTCGGCGTGATCTTGACGTTGGCCTTGGCAGGTGGCTTTAGCGCGTGGTGGCTCTATGACCACTACAAGGAGAATTTCTCTCGCCCGCGCTGGCGCACGTGGGTGACCTACGCCATCACGTATCTCTCCCCCGCCTTATTGACCCTTGCCACCGTGGGCCTGCCGCTGTCCGCCTCGCGCTTATGGCTCGATGGCGTGCAGGTGGACCAGGCATTCCGCACCCAGTTCCTTACCCGGTCAGTAGATCAAATGGGCTATGCGGACATGAACTACCTAGACATGCCCACGTTTTACCCGCTGGGCTGGTTCTGGCTAGGCGGACGGCTCGGCTCCATATTGGGTATTCCCGGCTGGGAGGTTTATCAGCCGTGGGGCCTGATTTCCATCGCGGTTGCAGGCTGTATCCTCGTTCCCATTTGGCAACACCTCACTAAATCCCTGCCGGTGGGAACAGCTATTGCGCTTACCACCACCGCCATTACCTTGACCATCGCGGCGGAAGAGCCTTATTCTGCGGTCATCGCCATGGGCATGCCCGCCATCGCGGTGTTAAGCGCGCGCGCATTCAAAGGATCGTCGTTGTCTACCGCCGCGGTCGCTATCTACCTCGGAATCTCCGCTACCTTCTATACCTTGTTCACCGGCGCGGCAGCGCTGACCGTGGTCAGTCTGATCGCCGTTTTCACCGCACTGTACGAGCGGACGTGGCGACCCATCGTGCGCCTAGTCATCATCGCGGTGGGATCGCTTGCCATCGCAGCCATCGCTTGGGCCCCATACCTCTGGCAGGTTCTACACTCGACCGCACCCCTGCAAGCTACCGCGCAGCACTACTTGCCGGAGGAAGGCACACAGGTTCCGGTGCCGTTCCTTTCCTTGAGCATCGTAGGATTCCTCTGTCTTGCCGGTCTGATCTTTATTATCACCCGGTTGCGAGATGCGGAAGTCCGCGCGCTGGGGTTGTCCATCATTGGCATTTATGTATGGACGGTGCTGTCCATGGTGATGACCTTGGTCGGCACCACCCTACTAAGCTTCCGCCTTGAGGTCATCGTGGTGCTGTTGTTCGCGACGGCGGGCATCCTTGCCCTTGCGGAAGTCCGCAAAGCCGGTATTCACCGCCTGTACCCCGCTAGTTTCTCCCACGCGGCCAATAAGCGGATTACGGCGGTTTTTGGCATTTTCCTCGCCTTGGCTGGAGTCCATTATGCCCAGCAGATTCCCGAGGCAAACGAAGATGCCATCGACCACGCCTACAGTGATACCGATGGTTACGGCGAGCGCGCGGATCGCTTTACCAGCGATTCCGCCCATTATTATCTGGATATCCACAACTTCATCCAGGATCAGGGCTATACGGCCAACGAAACGGTAGTCCTCACGGATGAAAAAACCTTCATGGCTTACTACCCATACTGGGGCTTTAACGCCTTTACCAGCCACTATGCAAATCCCCTCGGGGAATTCAAACACCGCAATGACCAGATTGAAGCCTGGGCGGATGAGTCATGGGACTCTACTCCTGCAGAGTTCCAAAAATCCCTCGATTCCGCACCGTGGCGCGGGCCGGATGCCATCATCTTCCGCGGCGACCTCGACAATAAAGATGATGGGTTCAAGGTGCACTTGGCTGAGGATATCTATCCTAACCAGCCAAATATTCGCTACCGCGCAGTCTTCTTCAACCCCGAGGTCTTTGCGGAAGGCTGGGAGCTGGAGCAAACGGGTCCATTCGTAACGGCGGTGCGAACCAAGTAAGTTCACCCACACTTCCCCGGGGTTATCGGGGCGTGCACACGGGAACTTGGGCCAGACTGACGTACACTAATCGCCGTGTCAGATAGCCTTAAAACGAAATCGAAAGAAGCACGCCCCTCCGGGCTAAGTATCGCCACAGCCCCTGCCGGGTTGCGCTGGACCGCGATCATCGCCGGGTTAATTGGTTTCCTGTGTTTTATAGCCACCCCGCTATTGCCAGTGAACCAAACCCAGTCTTCCTTTGATTGGCCGCAGAATGATTCGCTGCAATCTATCAATGCACCGCTTATCTCCGTGGCGCCGGAAAACTTGGAGGCCACCATCCCCATGTCCGCGGTGGATGAGC
This sequence comes from Corynebacterium sp. KPL2861, assembly GCF_040225475.1. Classification (NCBI taxonomy): domain Bacteria; kingdom Bacillati; phylum Actinomycetota; class Actinomycetes; order Mycobacteriales; family Corynebacteriaceae; genus Corynebacterium; species Corynebacterium sp. KPL2861. The sequence continues at coordinate 184,848 of NZ_JBEHFW010000005.1, read as the reverse complement.
TCCGCGATGGCCAAAACATGGTCTACAGCACCGTCCCACCCGAGTCTAAGAAGGCATCGAACCGCGGCCTATTTGTCCGTTCCAGCGATGACGGCTTGTCTGTGGTCTCGCTCGATGAGGTCCTACTGACCTTAAGCGCTAAAGAAGTAGCGCAGCTTTCCGATGACGCCCAGCTGCACATCTCCGCCACCGGTGACGGCACCACCGTCAGCGTCGGCAAACACAAAAAGACCACCGAAGATGACCTGCGCCCGCAGGTCACCGGTGCGTATACCGAGCTTAAAGATGATGCCAATGTGCAGAACTTGGTCGATGACGGGCTGAATATCCACGTCGATATCAACTCGCGGTTTACTTCTTCTCCCTCGCTGATTAAGTCCATCGCGATGTGGCTCGGCGTCGCTATGGTGATTGTCTCGCTGTTCTGCCTGTGGCGCATTGACCGCCTTGATGGGCAAAAGCTGCGCTTCATGCCAGAGACGTGGAAGAAGATTCGCCCCCTCGATGGCGTCGTCGCCGCCGTCTTGGGCCTCTGGTACATCTTCGGTGCCAATACCTCTGACGATGGCTTCATCTTCTCTATGAGCCGCGTCTTCGATAACGCCACATACATGGCCAACTACTACCGGTGGTACGGCGTGCCGGAGGCGCCATTCGGCTCACCGTACTATGACCTCGTCGCGCTACTTTCGCAGATTTCCACGGCGTCGGTCTTCGTCCGCCTGCCCGGACTTATTTCGGGGCTCATTATTTGGTTCATTCTTTCGCGGGAAATGCTGCCGCGCTTTGGAGACATCGTCGATGCCCGCCGCGTCAGCCACTGGACCGCCGCACTGATGTTCCTAGCCTTCTGGCTGCCGTATAACAACGGCACCCGCCCAGAGCCGATCGTGGCCCTAGGCGTGATGGTGACGTGGGCATCCTTTGAGCGCGCCATTGCCACCCACCGGTTGCTGCCGGCAGCCGTAGGCACCATCGCTGCCACGATTACGCTCGCCGCCGGCCCCACTGGCCTTTTTGCGGTTGGCGTATTCCTCGTGAGCCTGCCGCACCTTTTCCGTGCGATGGCCGCGCGCGTGCCCGCCATGGGCGGTGGCGCTACCGGTTGGCTTAGCTTGGTTGCCCCATTTTTGGCTTCCGGCACTGCCATCATCGTCGCTGCCTTTGGAGATCAGACCTTGGCCAGCGTCGCTGAATCCACCCGGGTGCGCTCGGAGGTCGGCCCGTCGCTGCCGTGGTATGCCGAATACGCCCGTTATTCCACGCTCTTCCAAGAATCCGTGGATGGTTCGCTGACCCGCCGCTTCGCCGTACTCACCATGCTGTTTTGCTTGGTGCTCATCCTGGCTGCGTTTATCAAGGATCGCCGCGTTATTGGTGCCGCAGTCGGCCCCACCCAGCGCCTGCTCATCATCGTCGCGCTGTCGATGTTCTTCCTCATGTTCACCCCGACCAAGTGGACGCACCACTTTGGCATCTATGCCGGTGTCGCCGGGGTGATCGCTGCGCTGGCTGCCGTAGTGCTATCCAGGTTTGCGTTGCGCTCCCCGCGCGCCCGCACCTTTAGCATCGCCGCGGTGCTCTTCTTGCTCGCCATCTCCTTCGCGGGTTGGAATGCTTGGTGGTACGTATCCTCCTTCGGCATCCCATGGTGGGACCGCACAGTGCAGTTCAAGGGCATTGAGGCCAACTCGATCCTGCTCGCCATCTCCTTGGTCGTCCTCGCGGTCGGCGTGGTGCAATCCTTGCGCCACAGCCATCGCAAATTGCAGGCCCAAGAGGAGGGCACGGAAAAAGAATTCAAGCAAGAAGCCGCCGCGAAGGTATCGCGCTCGGCCGGCATCATGTCCGCGCCCATCGCGGTAGCCTGCGCCATTGTGGTGGCTTTTTCGATGGCTTCTTTTGCCAAGGCCACCGTCGCCCAGGCGGATTCCTACTCAGTGGGCAAGGGCAACCTAGCATCCTTGCGCGGTGATACCTGCTCGCTGGCCAATGAAACCTTGGTAGAAACCAATACCAATGACTCCTTCCTCACCCCAGTGGATGGTGACTTAGGCGATTCCTTGGTAGACAAGGATGAAACCAGCAACGGATTCGGGCCGAATAATATCCCCGAATCCATCGAGCCTGAGGATCAGGATTCTGCTTCTGTGGGTGCCATTGGAGATAGCTCCCAAGACTCCGACTCCACCAGCCAAGACGATGCCACCGCTGGGACGGATAAGGAATCCGGCGGGGATTCTTCTGATGATTCGCAGGAGACCCGCCGCGCTGGGAAGAAGGCTTCAGAAAGCACCGATACGTCTGAAGGCGGTGTCCGCGGCACGAAGGGCGTCAATGGCTCGACCATGCACCTACCCTTCAACTTGGACTACACCAGCGTGCCAGTCTTGGGCTCCTACACCGAAAGCCAAGAGTCGCTGTCCCAGGTAACCACGAAGTGGTATCACCTGCCGGAGACCACGGAAAATACCCCGGTTCTGGCTGTCAGTGCCGCGGGCAAGATTTATCACCACGATGTCAATGATGTGGAACAAGAGGGCATGGAGCTCACCTTGGAATACGGCACCATCGATGAGGATGGCAAGGTCACCGATAAGGGAGAAAAAGAGCTTTCCGATGTCGGCGCCACCCCCAAGTGGCGCAACCTGCGCCTGCCCATGGATGAATTGCCGGAAGAAGCCAATGTCGTACGGCTAGTGGCCGAGGACGATTCCACCGATGAAGATGACTGGCTAGCCTTCACCCCACCGCGCGTGCCGGAACTAGACAGCATCAATAACCAGTTCCCTGCGGAAAAGCCCGCGCTCTTGGACTGGGCGGTGGCTCTGCAGTTCCCCTGCCAGCGCACCTTTGACCACTACGCCGGCGTAACCGAGATTCCGGAGTATCGCATCCTCCCAGATGCGGCGGCGCAAACCTCCCTGACGGATTTCCAATCCTTCTCAGGCGGCGGTGCCATGTCCACTGCGGAAGCGGTGAACTACTCCTACGAAATCCCGAGCTACCTCAATAACGATTGGGCCCGCGACTGGGGCGCCATTGAAAAGTACGAATTGCGTACCGATTCACAGGGCAATACCCCAGCCAACGCAGAGATCGATTATGAGGACGTTACTCGTTCTGGACTGTGGAAAGAATCCGAGATGAAGATCCGGCCAGAAGGCGAGCAATAGCAACCACCACCTGACTGCGCAGCCAGCCGCAGCCGGTTTTATTGCGTCAGCTCACCGCGCAAAAATTCGGCTGCATCCTGCACCCGCTGGCGTGCCACGGCCGGGGTGGATACGCGGTGGGTTGAGACATAATCGCGCTCTTTAGCTTGGGGGATGTGGACGCGATCGGCTATCTCGTCCTCGGTCGCGGTCTGCACGAAAGTCTCAGGGAATTGCGTGGGAAGTTCATAGCCCACGCGGTAATCCTCCGGCAGGTTGGCCAGGGCGCCGAAGTCGGGGAAGGTGAGCAAGAGGGCATCGGCAGGCGCGAGTGCTGCTAACGCACCGCCGGAAGAATATCCCCACGTGGTGACGTGGGAGGCGCCCTGTTCGCGGGCGTAATCAATGGCGCGGTTGACCGCCGCAACCATGTCTTTGACCGTATGCTCCGGGGCGAGCGGATAATCCACGTCAATGATCGTGGTGCCGGAAAGCTGCGCGGCGGCAGCAACCTCGGGGCGCCACTGCATCTCCAGCGCCTTACCATCGCCGCGCCACCAGCCGCCGGAGTGTAGCGATACCGCCCACCGGCCGGTGGGTTCGGAGGGGCGGAAAATGACGCCGACCTCGGCAGGCTCCACGGCAATGCCGTCCGTAAACGCCGTGCCGGGCAGCGCGTGATTAACCCCGGTGCCCAAAACCATCATGGCGGCGTGGGTGATGCGGTCGGGCAGCAGCGCGCAATACTGGTCCGCCTCCGGCGAACCGCCGCCGGCCCAGGGCGGGCGGAAATCAGGCGTCTCATAATGGGCATCAATATAAGAAACCAGCTGCTCTAGCTGTTCTTCTTCGCTCATCTGGCGGTCTTGCCCGCCGATGTGCCATTCTTGGCCGGGCTCTAGCGGCCGGTGCGGATCTTTATCGTGTGCATCAGTCATATCCCCGAGCCTACGCGTGCACATGATGCGCACAAGGTGGGCTCGGGGGAGAACCGATTTACCAGATGGTGACGCGGTCCTCAGGGGCCAAGTACATCGCGGAGTCTTTGTCTACGTCGAAGGCCTCGTAGAACTCGGCGATATTCGCGGCGATGAGGTTGCAGCGGAACTCCGCGGGCGAGTGCGGGTCAATGGCCAGGTACTGGGTCGCCATCTCCGGGCGGATGGCCGTGCGCCAGACGCGGGCCCAAGACAAGAAGAAGCGCTGCAGGCCGTTGTAGGTATGCTCGGCCAATTCCGGCTCGGCACCGTCGACCTCAAATTCCTCTTCTTGGCCCAGTAGGTCAATGCCCTTATCGGCGCAGTAATTCTTGTAGGCTACCACGGAAATGCCCAGTCCGCCCAGGTCACCAATGTTTTCACCCAAGGTGAACTTGCCGTTGACGCCGGAAGATTCGGTGCCAGCATCCTTTAGCACCGTAGGCACCTGGCCATCGAATTGCTCCACCAGCTTTGCCGTAAGCGCCTCGAAATCCGCGCGATCCTCATCGGACCACCAGGAGTTCAGGTTGCCCTGGCCGTCGAATTGCGAGCCCTGGTCATCGAAACCATGGCCAATTTCGTGCCCGATGACAGAACCAATGGCACCGAAGTTCTCAGCGGCATCCGCATCCGGGTTATAGAACGGCGGGCGCAGGATAGCGGCTGGGAAGGTAATGTCATTGACCACCGGGTTGTAGAAGGCATTGACGGTCTGCGGGGTGGTGACCCACTCATCGCGGTTGGCGGGCTTGCCAATCTTTGTCAGCTCATAGTCGTGGGAAAAGGCGGACCCGGCGCGGGCATTGGCAATCAGATCCGCTCCCTGGTCAGAAATTTCCAGCCCGGAGTAGTCGCGCCAGGTATCGGGGAAACCAATCTTGGCCTTGAACTGGGAGAGCTTTTCTAGGGCGCGCTCGCGGGTCTGCGGGGTCATCCACTCCAGTTGGGAAATGCGCTCGCGGTAGGCGGCGATGAGGTACTCCACCAGCTCATCCATTTCGCGCTTGGAGGATTCTGGGAAGTGCGCGTCCACGAACTCCTTGCCAATTTCCTCTCCTACCAGGCTTTCTGCCAAGCCCACCGCGCGCTTCCAGCGGTCGCGCTGCTGGGTAGCACCAGAAAGCCGAGTGCCGTAGAACTCGAAGTTCTTGGCGCCTACTTCCTCCGGCAAGAGGGCCGCGCGGGAGCGCAGGATGTGCCAGGTGGCCCACAGCTGCCAATCGGCCATGCGGTCAGCGGTAAAGAGCTTTTCCAGGTGCTCCAGGTAGGACGGCATCATATTCACCACGCGGTGCTCCGGCAGCTTTCCGCCGGCGAGCAAGGCTTGGGTGATGGAGGGCAGCTCAGAAAACTCGCACGGGTTATTGGTCTTTACCGCATCGCGGGTAGAAACCACGTCCCAGTGGCCCGCCGCCAGCTCTTTTTCTAAGCCCACGATGCGCTCGGCTGCAACCTCGGTGCCGAGGCCAAACAGGCGGGTGGGCTCGATAAAGCCCAGCATCTCCGCCACGTGCTTTTCGTAGGCGGCCAGCGTTTCCGCGTGCGCTTCTTCGCGATAGTAGGCCTCATCCGGCAGGCCCAAGCCGGATTGCACGATATAGGCAACGGCCTCTTCCGAGCCGGAGTCCTTTTCCACCCAGAACGTCGCCGGCGCCCCCACGCCCTCGCGCTCGAGCTCGCCCAAGCGGTGCGCCAATTCTGTGGGGTCGGCAGCGCTCAAGCGGTCAAGGTCCGCATCCAGCGGGGCCATGCCGGCGCGATTCACGCCCTCTGTATCCATGAAGGACGCATACAGCTTGCCGGGGCGGCCATCGTTGTCTTTGACGATGTCATGAACCAATTCTTCTGCTTCATCGCGCAGTGCATGGAAGGTGCCATCCACACCGCGATCATCTGGGACAACGTGATTTTCTACCCAAGGTCCGTTGACTAATTGATAAAGATCTTTCATGGTTGCCACTGTAGGCCAAACCTTCCAGTTAAGGTATGGACTATGGAAAAATTCCGCTTTCCACCAGCCCGGCCGCGCGGCCTATTTATCGCCACTATTGCCTTCGTGACGGTGGTCCTCGCCTTGCCAGCCATCGTCCACGCGGTGCTACCGCCACACCACGCCGATGTGGAGCAAGTAACCCTGACTGATCCCAGTCACGACTGGGACATTACCGTTTCCGATCTATACTGCGAGCGCGATTATACTTCGCTAGCCAGCGTTGGCTGGACCTGCGGGGATACCACCGTGCAAGCGGTCATCGTGGAAGATACCGACGACGATGAGCACACCCTCCGCCGCATGGTCCGGGCCTATGGCATGGCTCCAGGCCTTCCCGAGGGCGAGGTCCATGAAGGAAAAGATGGTGCTCTCGCGCTTGCCGATGCCCCCTCTTCCACCGCCGCCATCTCCATCAACGGCACCGGTGCGCACGAGAATAAGGACTGGGTGGTCACCGTGACCGGGGAATCTGCAGCAACGCGCACAACCACTGAACGCCTCTGGAAAGCCTTCGGACAAGAGGAACTACCAGAAGAAGTTACTGCTGATATCGCGGAGTTTTCTGGAAAGGCCCTGATTTAAAAAATGTCTGCACTCTTTCGCACCGCACTGTGGATTTTCTCCGGTCTCGGTCTCATCGGTTTTCTCTCCCAGGCGGCCATTACGCTGTTCATCTCGCCGCTGATGGGCATTATCAGCATCCTCATCGCAGCGATCCTTGTCGCGATAGTCATCGCGCTGTTGCGACTTAGCCCCATGTGGGCGCGCCCGGCGCGCGTATGGGCACCGCTTGCCTTTTTATGGGGCTCCGGCATGGCTATTAGCTTGGCATCTATAAGCTCTACCCCGGTCATGCAGCTCGCCATCAATTCTGGGTGGGTCGATTCCTTTATGTCATGGAGCGGTGCCTATCCCGAAGAGATTTCCAAGGCCACCGGCGTTTTATTCGTCCTGATGTCCTTCCGCCAACTCAACCGCCCGTGGCACGGGTGGATGGCCGGCGCCGTGATCGGTTTAGGCTTTGAGGCCAACGAAAACATTCTCTACGGCTCCATGGGCGCTACCACCCACCCAGATAGCGATTTCGCCGGGCTCATACAGATGTGGGGCCTGCGCCTTATCGCTGGCCCTGGCCTGCACGTCTTGCTTACGGCGCTGGCCGGTTGGGGCATCGGCTGGGCCCTCTACGCGGCGGCCAAGCCACTCTGGTGGCGCATCGGCGTGGCGCTCGGTTGCCTCGCGGTATCCTTCCTTCTGCACTTTGGCTGGAATTACCTGCACGATTCCGATATCGCAGCCGTCATCCAGGCCCTCGCCGTAGCGCTTATCCTGTATCCGCTGAGCATTTGGCTCATTCTGCGCGGCAATAAATACGCAAAAAGCGATGACAGTTACAGCCACAGCACCGCAGAAGACGCGCTAGCCTTCACCCGCTAGCACCCAGCGCACTTGTCCCCCAAAAATCTCCTATAGCAACCGCGTTTCTCCAAAAATCGGGCGAAATTTTGGCGAAATGCGGTTTGCTATGGGCGCCTAAGCCCTCTGGAACTCCCCCGGGCGTATAAATATATGGTTTAAGGCACATGAAGGTAGTGAGCTTCGCTACACTCTCTACAAGGCGCTTTTGCCACTTATCCTCCATTTAAGGACTGAGGACCTTCATGAATGCCCCAACCCACGAGTCCCGCACCGATGACAGCACGGAAAGTACCGAGGGGGCAGCTCCTAATAATTCCGCTGAGGAAGCCAACCGACAAAAGGCAGTGGGCTCCACCCTGTCTTGGGTCATCGCCCTTTTTGGCACCGGCGTAGGTGCCGGAATTCTCTTCTTGCCGCTCAACGCCGGAGCCTTCGGATTTTGGCCACTCGTCTTCGCCACCGTCTTCATCTTCCCACTGGTATATTTTTCCCACCGGACCTACGCCCGCATAGTCAGCGGCGCGCCACCAGAACAGCACGGCAAGGACGTTCTGGAGCTGGTGCGTTACTACCTTGGCCGTAATAGCGGCCTTTTCATCGCCGTCTTGTATTGGCTGGCCATCGTGCCAACAGTGCTCATTTATGGCATCAGCATTACCAATGTGGTCGATAGCTTCATCGTCAACCAGCTCGGGGGGCCAAGCATCAATCGGTGGATATTGTCCATTGCCTGCGTGGGCATTATGACGGGCCTTTTTGCCATCGGCCGCCGCCCCATGCTGTGGCTGGCCCAGATGCTGGTCTACCCGCTTATCGTCGCCCTGGCGGCAACCTCCATTTATTTGATCCCCAAGTGGGATTTCGAAAGCTTCCTCAACGTTGAATACGAAGGCGGCCTCTGGGGAATCCTTAAGGGCATTCTGCTCATCCTGCCGGTTCTGGTCTTTTCCTTTTCCCACATGGCCGCACTCTCCCAATTCTCCGTCGACGTGCAGCCGGCTTACGGCAAGAAGACGGAGAAGTTCGTCTCCCGCGTGGAGCTCTACACCGCCGCAATGCTCGTGGTATTTACCATGTTCTTCGTCTGGTCCTGCGTCCTCGCGCTCGGGGCGGACGGGATGAAGGAAGCGGTCGATCAAAACATCCCGGTGCTGTCTTATTTCGCCAACGTCACGGGCACGCCATTCATTGGTTATATGGCACCGCTTATTACCATGTGCGCGATCATTTCTTCCTACTTTGGACACATGCTTGGTTCTGAGGAAGGCACTGAGTACCTCCTGCGCATTGCCGTGCCCCGCATGGCCAATAAGCTCTCGCGCCGTGCGCTGCTCAACATCATTTATGTCATCGTATTCGTGGCCACGACTCTCGTGGCCGTCTTCAATCCCTCCATCATGGACATGATTTCGGTGGTTGGCGGCATCTTCGTGGCATTCTTGGTCTATCTGCTGCCTGTCTACATGTTTAAAAAGGTCGATGACTATTCCCAGTTCAAAAACGACATCTGGAATTACTTCGTCTTTGGCATGGGCCTAGTCATCATGGCCGTGACCGTCTGGAACCTCAGCTAAAGGCCGCTTCCTCGGCGCTTATTCGCACACCCGAACTTGGCTTACCTGCGCTAGGGCTTGATTAGCGTTCGCGCACGCTTGGCGCTCAAGGTCGGCCGCGGTGCGGGTGGCATCGCGAAGCGCCTGCTGCGCAGGTCCTTGCAGGTTGAGGTTGTTTTCGATGCGTGCGCCGATGGCCTCACTGGATCCGCCGGCTGGGGCATTGTTGACGCCGCGCGTGACATCCGCGGTATGGGTTTGCGCATCGCCGTAGGTATTGGCGGCTACAGTAAACCCATGCCCAGTAGATACGGAGGCGTGGATGGTGCGGTCATCGGACCAACCGAATTTAGTACCCCATACTCCGGGAATGTGATCGGTGCCGAAATCCTGGCGGTATCCATCCGCAGCCACGGGAGCGGCGGTAGCCATTCCCGCGAAAATGGGCGCCGCGATGGGATCGTTCTGGATCTCGGCAGTAAACCGCGCGACATCTTCGCTCGAGGTCTTCGTGGTTCCCCAGTAGCCGGTGTAGTGAGTTTCGCTCAGCCCGAATTCCTGGATGATGCTGGGAATGGCCTGAGGGTAGCGGCGGTCCAGGTCGCTGGCCACGTTATCGTCGCTGTAGCGAATCATATTTTCCACTTGGTCCTTATCGGCGGCAGAACCGTACTTGAGCACCCAATATCCCAGGTAGAGCTTGCTCAAGGACAGCGCTGGGCGGGACTCGTGGCTATTGGCGGTCGAGACCGTCGCGCCGGAATCGTGCCTAACGGTGATTTGCGTACGATCAGGCACAGATTGGGGATCGAGGCTGACCGCTTGGGCAGCGGGAATGGTCACGAAAGAAAGTGCGGTAACGAGAGAACCAATAGCTAATTTTTTCATAACGCATATAGCGTAGCTGGAGAGGTGCCGCACCGCAGTCTATAACTGCAAAAAGTTTTCCTACCGCACTATCTATCGCATCAATACCGCTAGGTCCCGCGCATCCATGCCGTGCTTATGCATGGCGACGCGCCCGTGAGAATGCTCGATGCCCTCGCGGTCCCAGTATTCTCCCGCGCGAACAGGATCGTGGGAAGCACCATTGGCGCGGACCACGCGCCACCAGGCGGCGTTACCACCGTGCCTATTCATCACGGTGCCGACATTGCGGGCCCCGCACCCGGCGAGTTTTGCCACCTCCCCGTAGGAGGACACATTGCCGGGCGGGATAACGGCCACGATGGCTAGCACGCGCTGTGCCAAATCAGAGGAGTCTGACATAAAACGCCTCTTGCCTGCCGCTTAGCCCCTGGTGGGGTTGAGCACGTCATCGGATTCGCTGGGCTCATCCTCGGGCGCGTCTTCGACCTCAGTCAGGGTGACGGTCGCGCCGGTGGAATCCGCGAGCAGGCACATGCGCCCGAAGGGGGAGTCCCACGGCTCGCGGATGATTTCACCACCAAGCTCTACCGCTTTCTTGGCGGCGGCATCGATATCGCGCACCCCTAGGTAGGTCTGCCAGAAGCTCGGCACCTGGGGTGGGAACTGGCCTTCGGCATTCCACAGGCCCGCGAACGGGGCGCCGTCTTCTTCCGCGGTGGCGTAAATGAAATTCTCGTCCTCAGACTCCATGGCGCGAATCTCCCAGTTGAATAGCTCGCCATAAAAGTCCATGGCCTGCTGGAATCGCGTCGTGGCGGTCAGCTCGTGCCATACCGGGGTGCCGGGTTCGCCACCGGCAACGAAGTGCTCCGGGCCGGAGGGCTGGATGAGGCCGAACATGCCACCGGCGGCATCGGCAAGCAAGGCCATGTGGCCCAGTTCCACGGGCTGGGGCGAGGCCAAGATGCGCCCGCCGAGGTTCTCCGTGCGCTGGCAATCGCCGTCGATGTCCTTGGAGAGGAAGTAGGTCACCCAAGTATCCGGCATGGGGGCTTCCTCCGGCTGCGGGATGAGGCCGGCGATGGGCAGACCCTGCAGGCGCGCCATCTGATAGGGGTTGTCCTCCTGGGACTCGGCCGAGATTTCCCAGCCCAAGACCTGCTCATAAAAGTGGCTGGACTTGCGCGGATCCGAGGTGGTCAGATCGATCCAGTAGGGCATGCCTACTTCGGCTTCAAATGCGGGCATTTATAGATTCCTCCACTTTTCCGGATCAAAGTCATCGTCTGCGGTGGCTTCATCAAAATAGTCATCATCGTCGGGCTCGCCCACGCGCGCGCAGGTGCCTTCGATGCACACCTCATCGCCAATCTGCAGCGTGGCGCCGCGGCGGGTTTCGGTGTCACCGTTGACCGTGACCGCGCCTTCTGCGATAAGTTCCTTGGCTTCACCACCGGTGCCGACCAAGCTAGCCAGTTTAATAAACTGGCCCAATTTGATGGACTCGCCAGAAATTGCAACCTCAAGCATGCCGCCCAGCTTACCCAGAGCCCGTTCCCGCGCGGCTATGGGTGGGGTGCAAGGGCTTAGTCACGCGCGCGCAGCGAGACCGCCGTGCCCGTGGCGGTGACCAACAGCATGTCATTATTGGTGCCCATTGGGGAATAATCGAAGGCGATGCCCACCACGCCATCAGCGCCCAATTCCTGGCCGCGGCGCCACAATTCATCTAGCGCCGCCTCGCGGGCCTTGATGGCTTCGCTTTCATAGCCGGAGGCACGTCCACCGGTGATATTGCGTATCGATGCCCCAAAGTCTTTGAGCATATTGATGCCGGTAACGGTCTCACCAGCGATGATGCGCAGGTATTTGGTGATTTCATAACCGTCGACGGTATTTGTGGTAGTAAAAATCATAACTTCAGGCTACATCGCAATTAGCCCGCGGATGCCTTCAAAGAGGATGACCACGCCGAGGAGCAGGAAGACGATGCCACTGACGATGTCCACCCACGCCGAGTTCTTGGCCATCCACTTCGATACCGCGCGCGTGCTCAAGCCGACGCCGACGAAGAGCACCAAGCTTTCTAGTACCAGTACCGCTGCGACGACGACATTTCCGCCCACGCCCATTCCTGGGTCGATGAAATTGGCAAAGATGGCGCCGAAGAAGATGACCACCTTGGGGTTGGAAAGATCGCAGACCAATCCCATACGGTAGGCGGTCTTTGCCTTGATAATGCCGTCCGGGGTGAATCCGCGCGGTTTGGGTGCCTGCTTTTCCGTGCCCACGACGGTAGCGGGTGCGCGCCGTTCCCGCAGGCCGGAGGAAATCGCGCTATAGGCCATCCACAGCAGATAGCTGCCGCCGAGGACCTGCAGGAGCACCAAAATGCCCTCATGCGTAGAGATCAATGCCGAAAGCCCGGCGAGCGAAGCGATGGTCCAGAGGGCAAGGCCCGTCGTGCTGCCGATGGCCACCCACACCGCCGCGCGGGTGGACCGCGCACCCAGGCGGATAATCTGCACCACATCCGGCCCCGGCGAAGCCATGGCCGCGAACCATACGCCCATCAGGGTCACAAGGGCACCTATAGCCACCTAACACCTCCACATTCGTATGCATTTTTACTAACGCATACAACTGTAGGAAGTGTCTCACCTGCAGCGAAACAGGTAACTACTGTGATTTCAGCAGCGCGGTGGCGCCCTCCCCGGCCATCACCACACCGAGCAGGCCAAAGACGAGGCCTGAGACCATATCGATGGTGGCGGAATACCGCGCCGTCCACCGCGCGGCCGCGCGCACGAGCAGCGCAAAGGCGGAAAACCACACGAAGGACATGGCCGCGAGGATTAACGCCACCGCGATAGTCCACCCCACAGACATATCCGGGCGGATGAATTGGGCGAATACCGCACCGAAAAATACCAGAGCCTTGGGGTTCGACAGGTTAGTCACCAGCCCCAGCTTGAAGGCCCGCCAGTTGGTCATGTCTTCAACGTCGGCATCGCCAGCCGCCCGCGCCTGGTCCGCATAGTCTTCCGTGTCCACCTCGCGGGCGGGCGCGCGCCGCGCGGCTAACCCGCTGCGCAGGGACGATACGCCCATGTACAGCAAGAAAAGCCCGCCGAGCAATTGCAAGATGCTCAGCACGCCCGGCCGCGCCGTAATTAGCGCCGATAAACCGGCCAGGGAGGCGACAATCCAAAAGACCGTTCCGCTAAATACCCCCACCGCGCACAGTAGCCCGGCGCGCATGGATCGTGGGGCCACGCGGATGACCTGCACGATATCCGGGCCCGGAGACACCAAAGCCGCGAGCCAAATTCCCATCAAGGTAAGAAGAGAGGAAATGGTCACGGCTTTGACTCCTTAAATTAAGCGGGCGTTAGTAAGCACCCTTCGGCGCCTCCTTGTGGTCACGGATTGCCTCGCCTTCGGCGTAGAGAGGCATATCCTCGTGAGCCTTGTACCACGGAGTGTAGTTAGGCTCGAGCGGCGTGCGGCCGGCAATAAGGTCCGCAGCCTTCTCGCCCACCATCATAGTTGGAGAGTAGATATTGCCGTTGGGAACCGAGGGGAACACGGAAGCATCGGCGATATACAGGCCATCGATCCCCCATACCCCCATGGTCTCTGGGTTCACCACGGCCATGGGATCGGACTCATCGCCCATCTTGGCGGTGCAGGAAGGGTGCAGTGCGGTCTCGCCGTCATTGCGGACCCACTCCAAGATTTCCTCATCGCTTTGGACCTCTGGGCCCGGGCTGAACTCGCGGGCGCCAACTTCCTCCATTGCCTTGGTATCCAGCAAGGAGCGGGCGACGCGGACGGCTTCTACCCATTCGCGGCGGTCCTGCTCGGTGCGCAGGTAATTAAAGAGGATGGAGGGCTTTTGCCGGATATCGGAGCTCTTGATGTGCACGTGGCCCTTGGTATCGGAGAACATCGGGCCAACGTGCCACTGGAAGCCGTGCTTAACGTCGGCCTTTTGGCCGTCATAGCGCACCGCCATGGGCAGGAAGTGGAACATCAAGTTCGGGTAGGCCTCATCCTCGTTGGAGCGCACGAAACCGCCGCCCTCAAAGTGCGAGGTAGCCACTGGACCCTTCTTCGTCAGCAGCCACTGCAGGCCCATAAACGGCCAACGCCACTTATCCAGGTAAGGCTGGGAGGAAGCGGTGGACTTGGTGGTCTCGTACTGGATGTAGACCTCAAGGTGGTCCTGCAGGTTTTCGCCGACGCCTGGCAGGTGCTTGACCACATCGATGCCGTGCTTTTCCAAGATCTCGCGGTCGCCCACGCCAGAGACCTCAAGCAGCTGCGGGGTATTGATGGCACCGGCGGACAAGACGATCTTGTCTGCGAAGACGCGGTGGGTGCCGCCCTGCCACTCGTATTCCACGCCCACTGCCTTGGTGCCTTCAAAGAGGATCTTGGTGGTAAATGCGCGGGTACGCACCTCAAGGTTGTCGCGGTCCTGGTTGGGGTACAGGTAGGCGCGGGCAGCGGACCAGCGCTTGCCGTGCTTGATATTGCGATCGAAGGGGGCAAAACCTTCCTGGCGGTAACCGTTGACGTCATTGGTTAGGTTATAGCCAGCCTCTTGTACCGACTTGAAAAGAGCCTGGAACAGCTGCGAGGTAGCAGGACCGCGGGACAGGTAGAGCGGGCCATCGTGGCCGCGGCGCGGATCATCGTCGTCTGCGGCAGCGGTGGTTTCCATGCGGTTGAAATACGGCAAGCAGTGGGCAAAGTCCCAGTTATCCATGCCCGGGTTCTGGCCCCACTTTTCGTAGTCCATGGGGTTGCCGCGCTGGTAGATCATGCCGTTGATGGAAGAGGAACCGCCGAGCACCTTGCCGCGCGCATGGTAGATGCGGCGACCATTCATCTCCGGTTCCGGATCGGATTCATACATCCAGTCATAGTTCTTTGCCCCGATGGGGAAAGAGAAACCGGAAGGCATGTGGATGAATAGGTCCCACAGGGAATCCGGGCGTCCGGCCTCAAGAACGAGCACGCGGGTGTCTTTGTCCTCGGTCAGGCGAGCCGCGATGACGGAGCCGGCAGAGCCACCGCCGACGACGACCACATCGCTGACCTCATCCGTCGCCCTCTTTGTCGAGCGCTTCTTAGTCAACTTGTCCACAATACCCATAAATCCCCTTCCTTCTGTGAGCCATCTCACACGTAGTTCTCGCCGTATTTCGGGCGGATCCATTGTATCCTGCGCAAAAAAATCTGCGCTTTTCCGCTTTCATTTATGCACAATAGCGCCCCCAGAATACACATCTGGTGGACGTTTTCCCAGATTAATGTATATTTACGGTGTTCGGATATGCATCTGAGTAGATGAAATCCGGGGTCTTTACGCATAGATTGCTCGCATATGATTTATGCCACCAACCTATCTCTTACCCCTCTTTTCGGGGAATTGTGGGGCAGCCTTGCGAAAGATTCGGCACTTAATCGATCAAGACTAGGAGAAGTAGATGGCAAACCGTGGTCCGCACGACCATGAAGAGTCCCACACAGGGGATTCCGACACCTCTCTCGCTCACTCCACTGGGGAGACTCACCCAACTGGGGACAAGGGCCATAAACCGCGCAACCAAGTCCGCGCCATCGTCGGCAGCTACAAGGCCGAAACCGGCGACGATGTCGGCGCAGACGAGGTGGCCGCGCCCAAGCCCAATTGGCCGGTCTTTATCATTTCCGGTGTCCTGATTATCGCCATGGCCCTGTATGCGGGCTTTGGCAAAGAATCCGCGGCGAATACCCTCGCCAGCGTCACCGGATGGATCGGCACGAACCTGGGATGGTTCTACGTCCTGACCGCCACCATCGCCGTGGTCTTCGTCCTCTACATCGCCTTTTCCAATACCGGCAGCATCCGCATGGGGCCAGACCACTCCCGGCCCAAATTCAATACCTTCTCGTGGGTATCCATGCTCTTTGCCGCCGGCATTGGCGTGGACCTCATGTTCTTCGCCGTGGCCGAGCCGGTCACGATGTACATGGACCCGCCGGTGGGCGATGGCGAAACCATGGAGGCCGCAAAAGAAGCCGTGGTCTATGCCATGTTCCACTACGGACTTACCGGCTGGGCGCTCTATGCGCTGATGGGCATGGCCTTTGGGTACTTCGCCTATCGCCTGAATATGCCGTTGGCTATCCGCTCGGCGCTGTACCCGCTCATCGGCAAGCGCGTGCATGGGCCCATTGGTTCGGCGGTGGACATTGCCGCCATGCTGGGCACCGTCTTTGGCGTTACCGCATCCCTGGGCATCGGCGTGGTGCAGCTGTCCTACGGTTTCCACCTCATCTTCGGCATCGAGCAAGGACTGGGGCTGCAATCAGGGCTCATCATTATCGCGGTCGCCATTGCGACGTTGTCTGCCGTATCCGGTGTGGATAAAGGCATTCGCTTCCTCTCTGAGCTCAATGTCTACCTGGCCATCGCGCTGATGATCTACGTCGTGGTCTTTGGCAAGACCGCCTACCTCTTCGACGCCATCGTCACCAATATCGGTGATTACGTCTCCAAGTTCCCCTCCTGGACGCTAGAGACCTTCGCCTTTGCTGAGGACCAAGCCAGCGTGGATACCTGGATGCAGTCTTGGACCCTCTTCTTCTGGGCCTGGTGGATTGCCTGGGCAACCTTCGTCGGCCTATTCCTGGCCCGCATTTCCCGCGGCCGCACGCTGCGCCAGTTCATCCTGGGCACGCTGACCTTCCCCTTCCTGTTCATCCTGATGTGGATGTCCTTCTTTGGCAATACCGCCCTGGACATGGTGCGCTCTGGTGACTATCCGGAATTTGCGGAAAACGCCATCAACGTTCCTGAGCAGGGTTTCTATGACATGCTCCAGGAATTCCCTGGCTCCGCCATCGTCATCTTCCTGACCACCTTCATCGGCCTGCTGCTGTATATCACCTCGGCCGACTCCGGTGCGCTGGTCATGTCGAACTTCACTTCCCGCATCACGGATAACCGGCAAGATGGCGCCCGGTGGCTGCGCATTTTCTGGTCCATCACCGTCGGCGCGCTCACCTTGGCGTTGCTACAGCTCGATGGCATTGCCACCGTGCAGTCTGCAACCGTGGTCATGGGCCTACCCTTCGCGTTCGTGGTCTACCTCATCATGTTCTCGCTCTGGAAGTCGCTGCGCCTGGAAATCCTCCAGCGTGAGGCCCGGAAAACCGCGTTGCACGGCGCCATCAGCAGCCGCACCGAGCGCGAGCCGAGCGATTCCAACCTGTGGAAGAACCGCCTGGACCGCGCCAATTCCTTCCCCACCAAACAGGACATGGATGACTACCTGCGGGGAACCGCCACCTACGCCCTCGAGCAGGTGGCCACGCAAATGCGCACCCGCGGCTATGACGCCATCTTGCTCACCAGTGAGCTTCCCGATGCCGAGCTGCCCCAGCTCGATCTCGAAGTCCGGCTGCACAACGAGCGCCAATTCCGCTACCAGCTCTTCCCGGTTTCCGCGGAGCGCCCGGACTTCTGCGAGGGCGACGGCGAGTACTACCGCCTTGAGGTCTATGACATGACCGGTTCGCTGGGCTATGACGTCTACGGCTACTCCGAAAACCAGATCATCAATAACGTGCTGGACCTGTACGAGCGCCACCTGGCATTCCTCTACATGCAGCAAAGTCAGCCGGGCGATTCCGATGTCTCCGATGGCGCCGAGCCGGAACGCACCTGGCGCGAAGATAGTTAAACTGGCGGGCGATACCGCCGCAATTAGAGAAAGGTTGCTTGCACTTTGAGCACCCAGAACACCTTGTTCGATCCCACGACCACCGAACTGCTCCAGGGCGTGCACTCCGGTGATGCCCCGAAGTCGCTCTTCATCAACGGCCAGTGGGAGGCCGCCCAGGATGGCGAGACCCGTACCATTGTCTGCCCTGCCGATGGCTCCACCGTCGGCGTCGTCTCCGAAGCCTCCGAGGCAGATACCCTGCGTGCCATCCAGGTTGCACGTAAAACATTCGATAAGGGCGAATGGGCCGCAACGCCGTCCGCCGAGCGCGGCAAGATCGTCATCCGCCTGGCGGATTTCATCCGGGAGCACAAGGAGCTTTTCGCTCAAGCCGAATCCGCGGATACCGGCAAGCGCTACGAGGAATCCTTAGGCGATATGGACGATATTGCCAATGCTTTCGAGTACTTCGGCACCTTGGCCCAGCACCAAGCCGGCCGCGTGGTCGACCCGCAAGATCCCAACCTGCGCTCGCGCATCGACGCCGAGCCGGTGGGCGTCTGCGGCCTGATTACCCCGTGGAACTACCCGCTGCTGCAGGTGTCCTGGAAGGTGGGCCCAGCCCTTGCTGCCGGCAATACCTTCGTGCTCAAGCAGGCGGAGCTGACTCCGCACACCGCCATGCTGCTCATGGCGGCGCTGAAGGAATGCGGCCTGCCGGATGGCGTGGGCAACCTCATCACCGGCGCCGGCGCCAACTGCGGCAATCCGCTCTCCCAGCACCCCGACGTGGACATGGTCTCCTTCACCGGCGGCCTTATCACCGGCAAGCTGATTGCAAAGAACGCGGCCGAAACCGTCAAGCGCACCGCGCTGGAGCTTGGCGGCAAGAACCCGAACGTTATCTTTGCCGATGCCAACTTCGACGTCGCCGTGGATAATGCGCTCAACGGCGCCTTCTTCCACTCCGGCCAGGTCTGCTCCGCCGGCTCGCGCATCGTGGTGGAAGAGTCCCTGCACGATAAGTTCGTTGCCGCACTGGTCGAGCGCGCCGAGAAGATCAAGATCGGTGGCCCCACCGATGAGAAGGCGGAAACCGGCCCGCTCATTTCGGCCGACCACCGCGAGAAGGTGGCCGCCTACGTGGACAAGGCCCGCGAACAAGGCGCCAAGATCCTCACCGGCGGCCGCGCCGCCACCAGCGAGGACACCAACGGCCAGCACGGCACCGGCACCACGGATCTGGGCCAGGGCGTGTACTACCTGCCCACGATCATTGACGGCGCTACCCGCGAGATGGACTGCGTCCACGACGAGGCCTTCGGCCCGACCGTGACCATCGAGACCTTCACCACCGAAGAAGAGGCCATCGAGATCGCAAACGATACCGAGTATGGCCTGGCCGGCGCGGTGTACACCTCCGATGCCGGCCGCGCCGAGCGCGTTGCCCGCGCCCTGCGCCACGGCACCATTTGGATCAATGATTTCCACCCGTACCTGCCGCAGGCGGAATGGGGCGGCTACAAGCAGTCCGGCAATGGCCGCGAGCTGGGCCCGACCGGCCTTGCCGAATATCAGGAGCACAAGCACGTGTACCAGAACTTGACCCCTGCCGCATGGGATCAGTTTGGCCTGCAATAAGGCTCAAGCAGGACTATAAAGCCTAAGGCCCCGCCCCGCCGCTCTTTTTAAGAGCCCCGCGGGGCCTTAGCTTTGTGTGCGCGGTTTGATGGTCATCGTATCCACGTTGACGTGGGCCGGTTGGGCGGCGACCCAGCGGATTGCCTCGGCAATGTCCTCTGCCACGAGGTTGAGCTGGCCGTCATACACCTTGGCCGCGCGCTTTTCATCGCCCTTGAAGCGCACCAAGGAAAAGTCCGTGGCCACGCGGCCAGGATCAATCTCGGTAACGCGCACATCGTGGTTTTCTAGCCGCAGCGCGCGGGAAATCACTCGCACGCCGTGCTTAGCGGTGTTATAGCCGGAACCGCCTTCGTACACGGTCCAGCCGGCAATGGAACCGACGTTAATAATCAGCCCGGACAGATCTGGCACCCGCTCAAGCTTGGGCATGAGCGCCTGGATCATGCGCACGGTGCCGAGCACGTTGGTCTCGTACATCCACTGCCAGTCCTCGATGGAGGTATCGACAAGCGGCTCCAAGCCCTTGGCACCGCCGGCGTTATTGACCAAGAGGTCTACGCGGTCGAGGTGGGAGACGAACTTGGAGACGGAGACATCAGATGTAACGTCCAGCTCATAGGCCTCGCCGCCGATCTCATTGGCAAGTTGCTGCAGGCGGTCTGTCCGGCGCGCGCCCACGACGACGTGCCAGCCATCCTTGGCCAAAGAACGCGCGGTGGCCTCCCCAATGCCAGAGGAGGCGCCTGTTACTACTGCTACTTTCTTTTCAGTCATGCACCCCATGCTACGCAGCGCGCGGCACGGTGCAGGGCTTTTACTTAAAGTGCGTCCTCGAGCTCAGAAAGCAGGGAGTTTGCGCGCTCGTAGGAGTCATCGCTAGGGCGGAATTCGCCGTCGTTCCAGTCGGTGAAGATATTAAAGTCCAGCTGGTTGCGCAGCTGTGGCATGGAGAAGTTAGCCACGACATTGCGCCATGCCTCGACCGCGCGCACGCCGCCAACGGAGCCATAGCCCACGAAGGCCACCGGCTTGCCCGCCCATTCCGCGCCGAGCGAATCGTAGGCATTCTTGAACGGACCAGGTACGGAGTGGTTGTACTCCGGGGTCACGAAGACAAAGCCATCGCAGGCATCGACGGCCTTGGACCACTCCTGCACGTTGGCGTCATCGTACTGCTTATTCGCCGCACCCGGAACAACCTCGCTGGTGAGGATGGGAACATTGAACTTCTTGAGCTCCAACAGCTGGTACTCCACGCCGTTCTCGCGGCCTTGGGCGAGGTCATTGACCCACTCGCCTACTGCCTGGCCTGCCGCCTTATCGCGGGTAGAGCCGATGATGATGCCAATTCGGGACATAAGAAAAACCTCTTTCCTTCAACCTTTATGTAACCCGCCCTAGCCTACCGCGCTCGCTGAAACTTGTCTGATGGTGATATTGATTCTGCCTTCCTGCAGCCCGCATCCCTCCGGCAGCGTGCCATCATTTACCCGCACCACCCCGTGGTAGGCAAAGCGCTTCGGCCCGCCAAAGACCACCAAATCACCCGAGCACAAAGTCACATCGTCCCAGGGCTTAGTGCGGTTTTCGGTATGGCCTATGCGGAAGAGGGCCTCATCCCCAATCGAAAGCGAAATCACGGGCGCGGGCGATTCCTCCGAGTCATCCACGTGCATCCCCATCGCCGAGCCGGGCGGATAATAATTCACCAACGCCATCTCCGGCACAAAGTTATCCACCCATGGTTCAAGCTCCGGGGCAACCTGGGCCGCCTGCCGCAGCGCCGCCGGGGCCAATTCCCGCAGGCTATCCGGTACCGGCGGCACCACCGTGCCTTCCATATTGTCCACGTACCGGTAACTGGGGTAATGCCAATACCGGCCAAGATGCAGCTGAAATACGCTCATCTGCCCGCCCGATTTCAGCCGCGGCTGCACCATCGCCATCGGCGTATGCGCATACGCGCGAGCAATCTCCCGCGTCTCTTCTACAAGGGCCTTTTGCTTGCCGATGCCCACCCATCCCGGCACGTGCCCCACGCCCGGCGCGACGTACGCATTCGGCCGCGGCAGTGAATCAAAAAGCATTCCTCCACCCTAGCCGCTAATCGGTTAGGCCACGCTCCTTCTACAATGGCCACCATGGATGAACAGAAGCTGCACGACCTGCAACGCTACGGCACTTGGGAGCGAATGACCGGTGGGCAGTGGCACCTGCCGGGCATGGGGGACATCGATAAGGAGCACCAGCGCACCTTTGGGCTGATTGGGCAGTTCAACGATCTGCACAACACCGATAAGGAGCAGGCGAAGGAAATCTTGCGGGAGATCCTGTCGGAGGAATCACACGTGCCGGGGGCGCACGCGCCGCTGAATATGGAATACGGCTGCAATATCGTCTGTGGGGAAGGCGTCTTCATCAACTTTGGCAGCAGCATTTTAGCCCAGGCCAAGGTCACATTCGGTGATCGCGTGTTGATTGGGCCCAATTGCTCGTTCATTACGGTGGGCCACCCCGTCAACGATCACGCGATGCGCGAGGGCGGGTGGGAAATCGCCCACCCCATCACCGTGGGGCGCAATACCTGGTTTGGGGCCAATGCCACCGTCATGCCGGGGGTTACCATTGGTGAAAACTGCGTTATTGGTGCCGGCACGCTGGTGACCAAGGATATTCCGGATAATTCGCTGGTCCTGGGCACGCCCGGCCGCGTGGTGCGCACGCTGGACGGCGATGAGGATTCGTGGGAGCGCAAAGATTTGGACGGCCCCGTGGAAGGTTTTGGGGCCGCGCAGTAAATGTTCGATCTCGCCAGCATTGGCGCGGGGCTGCCCGTAGCCGAGACCATCGATTCGCTGCCTAGCACCGGAAACGTCGTCATTCAGGCACCACCCGGCACGGGTAAAACCACGCTCGTGCCACCGGCACTGGCCAATCACGCTGCAGGGCGCGGCAAGGTCATCGTCACCGCCCCGCGCCGCGTGGCCGTGCGCGCGGCCGCCCAGCGCTTGAGCACCCTCAGCGGCACCCCGGAGAAGGTCGGTTTCGCCATCCGCGGCGAATCCCGCATGGGCAGCGAGGTCGAGTTCGTCACCCCGGGCGTGCTGCTGCGCCGCCTGTTGAAAGATCCGGAGCTCGAGGGCGTGGCCGCCGTGGCCATCGATGAGGTCCATGAGCGCCAGCTGGATACGGATCTGGTGCTCGGGATGTGCCTGGAGCTGGCAGAGCTGCGCGAAGACTTCCGCGTCATCGCCATGTCCGCTACGGTAGATGCGCAGCGCTTTTCCCAGCTCATGGGCGCACCCGTCCACACCACCGAGGCGGTGACCTATCCCCTGGATATCCAGTACGCACCGCAATCGGGGCGCGCGGCGGGGTCGCGGGAGTTTTACGGGGGCATCGCCAAGCAAGCAGCCCGCCAGCACGAATCCACGCTGGTCTTCGTGCCCGGCGTGCGCGAGGTCAACCTGGTGTGCGAGGAGCTGCAGGGCCATAATGTTTTCCCGCTGCACGGCAAGCAGACCACCGCGGAGCAGGATGCCGCGCTTTATACCGATGAGCAGCGCATTGTGGTGGCGACGTCCATCGCGGAATCCTCGCTGACGGTGCCTGGCGTGCGTGTGGTGGTAGATGCCGGGCTGGCCCGCGTTCCCCGGCGCGATGCGCAGCGCGGTATGTCCGGCCTGGTGACGGTCTCCACGTCGAAGTCGAGCGCGGACCAGCGCGCGGGCCGTGCCGGGCGTGAGGCGCCAGGTACGGTCATTCGTTGCTATTCCCAGGACGATTACCAACACTTTTCCCCGCACACCACTCCGGAGATCCTGTCCGCGGATCTCACGCAGGCTGCGCTGTTTTTAGACTGCTGGGGCGCGGGCCCGGATTTCCCGCTGCTCGATTCGCCGCCCGCCCAGGCCCTTGCGGCCGCGCGCGCCACCCTCGAGCGCATTGGTGCGACGCAGGAACTCGCCCTGCTGCCCACCGATCCCCGCCTCGGCGCGGCCCTTATCCGGCACGGCAGCCAGGCGGCGCCCACCATCGCCGCGCTTGCCGATGCCCCCACCAACACCACCGATCTCACCCGCCGCCCCGCCCCGCAGAAGGAAATCAAGCGCTTGTCTCGCCTGGTGGAGGATCTTGGCCCCGCAGACCCCGGCGAGGTCGTCGCCACCGCCTATCCCGAGCAGGTGGCCAAGCGCGTGGGTGAAGACTATCTGCTGGCCAGCGGCACCCGCGCCCGGCTACTGGATAACTCCGGGCTGGCCGGCTCGCCGTGGCTCGCCATCGCGGAGGTCACCCTCTCCAACGCTGGAAACCCCATCATCCGCACCGCCGCGCGCATCGCAGAGTCCGCCGCGCTGGATGCCATCGGCGTGACCGAAGAAACCCGCGCCTTTCTGCGTGGGGGTCGCGTGCGCGGAGTCAAAGTCCGGGCGGCCGGGGCGATTGTGCTGTCCGAAACCGCGGTCAAGGTCACCGGCGATGCCGCAGCCCAGGCATTAGCCGCCGGCATCCGCGAAGAGGGCCTGGGCTTATTTACCTTCAGCGAGAAGGCCCAGAGCTTAAAAGATAGGCTCCGCCACCTGCACGCGCACTACGGCGATCCGTGGCCGGATGTCGATGCTGCCGATCCCGCCGAGTGGCTCGGGCCCGAGCTGCACCAGATTGCCGCGGGAACCCCCACCGCCAAGATAGACATGTACCCCGCCCTGCAGCGCCTGCTTCCCTGGCCCGAAGCCACCCGCTTAGACGAGCTCGCACCTCAGCGCCTGCCCGTGCCCTCCGGCCGCGATGCCAAAATCGATTGGTCGGGCGAGCGCCCCGTGGTCCACATCAAGTTGCAGGAGTGCTTCGGCCTGGCCGAATCCCCGGAGTATTGCGGCAACCGCGTGCAATTTCACTTGCTCTCCCCCGCCGGCCGCCCGCTGGCGGTCACCGATGATCTTGCTAGCTTCTGGTCCGGCCCCTACGCCGGGGTGCGCGCCGATATGCGCGGACGCTACCCCAAGCACCCGTGGCCCGAGGATCCGTGGAATGCCATCGCCACCGCGCGAACCAAGAACCAGATGTAGCCTAACCCCACTGCTGCCAGGATAAATAGCAGCTCATGACCACGACCAAGGTAAGAAGGGCATAGCGGATAAACTTCGTCCCGCCGCTGAGCACCGTCCGCGCGCCCACCTGCGCGCCGAGGATATTGGCGGCGGCCAACGCGATGCCAAGGGTCCACCACACGTGGCCGCCAAGGATAAAGGTCACCAGCGCGCCAAGGTTCGTGGCGGTATTGACCACCTTGGCCATCGCCGCGGATTTCAAGAAGTTCTGGGAGAAGATGAAGGTAAAGGCCATGATGAGGAACATGCCGGTGCCCGGCCCAAAGATGCCGTCATAAATGGAGATGGTCGCGACCGCCACAAGCCCCGCCCAGGTGCGCCATCCGCCGCGGATACCGGGTGACTCGGTGGTGCCGAAGCTCGGCTTAAAGGTCACGAAGACGCCCACCACTACTAACAGCACGATGATGAGCGGGCGCATGATATCGCTATTTAGATTCGCCGCCACACTCGCGCCCAGTCCGGCGCACACGAGCGCGATGAGGGCGTAGCGAACGAGCTCCCCTGCGGGTGGGCGCACCCTGCGCACCAAGGTCACGGCCGCCGATGCCGTGCCAGAAACCGCCGCGAGCTTGTTGGTGGCCAGCGCCGTTGCCGGTGCCAGCCCCGGTACGACGGCAAGCAATAGCGGAATAAGCACGAGGCCTCCCCCGCCGATGACCGCATCAATCCAGCCTGCACCCGCCGCGCCCACAAGGAGCACCGCCCACTGCGCCACGTCGATATCCATGAGGAGATCATAAACCCCGCGGCGGGGAGGTCTAGACTCGATCGAAGACGAGCAGAAGATGGGAGAACGCGTGGCTAAACGGCACTGGAGATTAAGCGTAGACACCCACACCATCCTGCGGTGGGGCATCGTGGTCCCCGTCTCCATCCTCTTGGGCTGGCTTTTTAGTATGTGGCACGTGCCGGCCGCGTGGATTTTGGCCGCGATCATCGCCTCCGGCGCCATGGCGCTTATCACCGGCGAGGACCTCAAGGTAAACCGCAAATTTTATGGGCTATCGCGCGGATTCATCGGCATCATGGCCGCGCTGCCGCTAACGGTGGTCTCCTTTGGCCAATTGGTGGGATACCTGCCGGCGGCCATAACCATGTCCTTTGTCACCATCGCGTTGGGCATCTTCTGCGGCGTTATGCTGCACCGCCAGCAGCCGCGGGACGTCTCCTCCGAGACCGGTATCCTGTCCATGCTTCCCGGCGGTGCCTCGCTCATGCCTGCGCTTGCCGATGAACTCGGTGCCGACTACCGCTACGTCGCGCTCACCCAATACCTGCGGTTATTGATCGTTTCCGTATCCCTTCCCGCCGTCGTGACCTTCCTCGATACGCCGGCCGGAAGGGGCGGTGACTTAAGGCTGGAGGCAGAAACCACCTGGTGGATCATCGCGTTGGTGCTCGTTATCGCGCTGGTCGGCGAAAGCCTTGGTAAATTCCTGCACCTGCCCGCAGCTGCCGTCCTCGGACCGCTGATCTTAACGGTGCTGGCCTCGTTCTTCCTGCCGGAGGGCCATACGTTAGAGCCGATCTATGCCTTTAAGGTCATCGCCTTTTTATCCATCGGCTGGGTCTGCGGCGGCGGGCTATCGCTCCCCGCGCTCAAGGCCTTTGCCAAGCAGCTTCCCGCGACGATTCTTTCCATTGCCGCGGTCCTCGGCCTGTGCGCGGCCACGGCGTGGCCGCTGATGCACTGGCTGAATATCAGTTACTTCGAGGCCTACCTAGCCACCAGCCCCGGCGCGTTAGAGACCGTGCTCGCGCTCTCCGCGGAAGGCGGGGCTGGCCCGGTGGTTATCGCGGTGCAGCTCACCCGGCTCATCGCCGTGCTGGTCATTGCCGGGTACCTGCCGCAGCTCATTAGGGGCGTCGGCAAGTTTGCTAAAAGGCGCTAGCGTGCGCGTTTAGTTATTGAGCACGGCTTCGCGCAGCACCGACATGGGCACCGAGCCAAGAGCCAAGGCTTCGGAGTGGAATTCGCGAGCGCTCATGCCCTGCTCCTCGGCGGCGGCGCGGGTTTCTTGCCACAGGCGCTGGCCCAGGGCATAGGACGGTGCCTGGCCCGGCCAGCCCAGGTAGCGGTTGACCTCAAAGTTGAGGTTCGCATCATCCATGGCGGTGTTTTCGCGCATGTAGGTCTTCACGTGGGCCTTATCCCATACGCCGGATACGGTGCAGTCCGGCAGCTTCTTGCCCAGGTGCAATCCGATGTCCACCACGACGCGGGCCGCGCGCAGGCGCTGGGCATCGAGCAGCCCCATCCGCACACCAGGATCGTCCATGTAGCCCAGCTCGGCCATCAGCTGCTCGGCGTATAGGGCCCAACCCTCGCCGTGGCCGGAGTTCCACGTCACCGCGCGGCGCCATAGGTTCAGATCCTCTTGCACCAGGGCAGAACCCAGCTGCAGGTGGTGACCCGGTACGCCCTCATGGTGCACGGTAGTCAGCTCCTGCCAGGTGTGGAAGGTGTCCTGGCCCTCCGGCACGGACCACCACATGCGGCCCGGGCGCGAAAAGTCATCGCTGGGCGGGGTGTAGAAGATGCCACCGGTGCCCGCCGGGTCGATGCAGCACTCGATCTCTTCGACTTCTTCCGGAATGTCGAATTCCTTGCCGTTGAGCTCGGCGATGACCGCATCGGCCTTGCTCTGCATCCACTCCACCAAGGCATCGGTACCGCGCAGGGTATAGCGTTCCTCGTGGTTCAGCTTGCGCATGGCAGAGCGCACCGAGCACTCCGGACCATAAAGCTCGTGCGCGATCTTCTCCTGTTCGCCGCGCAGGTAACGCACCTGGTCAAGGCCCCATTCATAGGCCTCGTCCAAGTCCACGGAATCGCCGACGAAAAGCGTGGAGAAACGCTCGTAACGCTCGCGGCCCACCGCGTCCTTATTAGAGGACTGCGGCTGCAGATCATTAGACAGCCAATCCGAGAACTCGCCAAAGGCCTCC
Organism: Corynebacterium sp. KPL2861; assembly: GCF_040225475.1. Classification (NCBI taxonomy): domain Bacteria; kingdom Bacillati; phylum Actinomycetota; class Actinomycetes; order Mycobacteriales; family Corynebacteriaceae; genus Corynebacterium; species Corynebacterium sp. KPL2861. The sequence goes on along the minus strand of NZ_JBEHFW010000005.1, from coordinate 157,450 downwards.
TTCGCCTTCTTTACCTCGGCGGAGTCGGGGTCGAGGCCGAGGCCCTCGAGCATGGAATCGGCATCGGCAAGCCGCTCGCACTGCACAATGACCTCAGAGATCTGGCGGTGCGGTGCCACCATGCCGTGGGAGGCCGCTTCCTTCAGGGACTCGCGGTAGCCATCGAGGGAGCCCTTGACCTTAGACAGGCGGGAGCGAATGGCCTCGCGGTCCTCCTGGGTCTCCTGCGGCATAAGCAGCAGGGAATCCCGGATGGTCTGCACGGGCGAGGCAATATTATTAAGGCTGCGAATATCCTCGCCGTGGTGGTGCAAATCCAGATCTAAGCAGAGGCGATCCCGCAAGACGGCTGCGGTGACATAATCCACGTCATCGAAGTCATCCTCATCATCGGATTCATCGGTGGTGTCATCCAAGGCATCCAGATCCGCAACCATATCGCGGGTGCGATCAGCGACAGCCTCAAAATAGTCGGGGGAAAAATCCTGCAATTCGCCTTCAAAACCGTCAATGCCCCACGCGGTTGCATCTGTTGGGGATAGTTCGGCTAGGTCGTGAACGAAGTTATCGCACGAAGCGTCCAGTAGAGAGGGCTGGCGCTTAGCGGTCTGCTCAGAACTCATAAGAGGGAAGTCTAACCCTTTATCTTGTTGATAAGCCACCCAGCCCCACCCAAATGTTGCAAACTTGTTAGCTAATCGTTGTTCCACTTCGTGCCCGGGTAGTGCCACTGGGCAAAACCATCCAGCACGGCTGCGGGATTCCCCTCTATGACCAGCGCTTTTACAAAGCGGGGAAGGATGAAGCCCGCCTCAGCCATGGCGGCGTACATGTCATAAAAGGGCTGCCAAAAACCTTCCACGTCGACCAAGCCAACGGGCCCGCGAATGCTGCCCAGCTGTTGTTGGGTCAGTACCTCTGTCACTTCCTCCAACGTGCCCACGCCGCCGGGCAAACAGATAAAGGCATCCGCCAGCTGCTCCATCCGGGTTTTCCGCTCGGCCATAGAATCCACGACCTCGAGGCGGGTCAAGCCTGGGTGGGAGATCTCTAAATCCACCAAGGATTGCGGCATGACGCCAGTGACGGTGCCACCAGCCTGCAGGCAGGAATTGGCAACCTCGCGCATGAGGCCAATATTTCCGCCGCCATAGACCAAATTCAGCCCGCGACGGGCAAGCTCGCCGCCCAAGTGTTGTGCCGCTGCGCTATAGGCGGGCGAATTGCCCACGGCGGAGCCGCAATAAACCGCTACTGATTTCATGCGCCCCAGCATAGGGAATTTTTGGCCTACCTCCACCTTTAGACCATTCGGTACATACACCTATGAATAGATTAGACAAAGCAGTCTGTGACACATATACTTTCTTTCATGATCAAACCTGGCCCCGTGTTCACCCGCCCCCGTACACCGGCTGCTAAGTGCCTTCACCTGGTGCGCCTGAACCCGATCATTACCCGCAGTGAGCTGGTAGAAGCCACCGGGCTCTCCCAGCCCACCATTACCCGCGCTACCACCGCGCTCCTGAATGCAGGACTCATCCAAGAGCGCACCGACCTCACCCAATCCCAGGGCCGGGGCCGCCCTACAGTTCCCCTCGAGGCCGCGGATAATAACTGGGTACTCGGCGGCATCGCCGTCGGCACCTCCGAGACCTATATCGGCCTCTATGACATCAAGGGCCGCACCGTGTCGGAGGAAGAGATTGCCACCCCTGTCGCCCGCCTGACGGAGGAAGATTTTCTTGAACACATCATGGCCGGCATCAACCGCATGATGACGGGCCTAGATCGCCGGCTCGTGGCCTTGGGGATTACCACCTCGGGCACCGTGGATGAAGAGGGTCTGGTCACCGCGGACAATTTGGGCTGGCACGGCGTCGATATCGCGGCGCGCCTGCGCTTCCAATTCAGCGTTCCCGTGGTGGTGACCTCCGCCATTTCCGCCATTTTGGGCTCGGAGACCCAGGCCGCCGAGATTGGCACCTACGAGCGCGTGCTCCTGCTCTTCGCGGATGATTCCTTAGGATCAGCGCTCTCCGTTGATGACGAGGTCAATTCCATCATCCCGCTGCCGCAGACCCGCTCCGAGGTATTGGGCCACGGCGCTTCCGAACACCTCTTGGCCACCCAGTCCATTCTGGATGCCGTGCGCCGCCACGGCATCGAGGCCAATACCCTGCACGAGGTCGCTACCATCGCCGAGTCCAATTCAGCCGTGCGCGCCGTCTTGGATGAGCGCGCCCGCCAGCTGGGCCAAATTACGGCGGACTTAGTGCACGAATACTCGCCGAAAACCGTGGTCATTGCCGGTGGGGCATTTACCGGCGATTCCCGCGCGCCCCAGCTTTTTGCCTCCACCGTCCGCGATTCCACCTCGAAGGACCTGGAACTGCGCATGATCCCAAGCCACAAAGAAATCGTGCGCGCCGTCGCCCGTACCGTGGCCACAGATCAGCTCTTGCGCGAGCCATTGGAGCTGGGCCGCTCACTCCAAACCGCGTAAAACCTCGCGCGCGGAGTCGATTCCGGTAAACAGGTGGGCATTTAACCCGCAGTAAGTAGCGCCCTCAATGTAGTCGATGCGGTCATCGAAAAAGTACGTGTCCTTGGGCTGCGCCGAGAGCGCGTCCACCGCCACCCGGTAAGCCTCTGGGTGCGGCTTGGCCACCCCGATATCGCAACTCAGCGTTACCGCCGCACACTCTCCCAACCATGGGTGCTGCGCGCGCACCTGCTCCGCTAGGGTCGTGGGAATATTGGATAAAATCCCCACGCTAAAGCCTTCCCCGATAAGCCCTTTGACCAGCGCTACCATCTCTGGGTCCGCCTCGAGCAGGTACTGATTCTCGCAAGCTACGGCCCCAGCACAGTCGATGCGCCCCATCCCTGCGCGGGCAGCGATCTGATTCCAGTAGTGGCTATCGCTAAAAATTCCGGCATCATAATCAGGCCGAAAATAGTTATAGGCTTCCCAGAAGGCTTCCGGGTTAGCGGGCGCGAGGAAGCGCTCCAGGTCAGCGTGTGCTTCCGGCGTGGCGGGGCGCAGCAGCACGCCATAGAGGTCAAACAGCAACTTCGGCATAATGCGTCCAGTTTATGCCCGCCGCGTGGCTTGGGTCTGCACTGCCACAATCCCTACCGAGGTACCGGCGATAAAAATCGCCAGCGCCAGCGTCGCCTGCGCCATAGGCAACACGATGAGCACGGCCAGCGAAGCCAAAATCAGCATTCCACTCAGGGAATATAAGGAGCGGTTGACCAGCCCAAACTTGCCGATGACCCCACACGCTAGCATCACCACTCCCGCAAACGGGCTCAGCATGAGTGCCGCGGTAGTTAAAAAGATGCCGAGGGTCACGTGGCTTGAAATGACCGCAGCACCGATGATGAGGCTTAATGCCAATACCGCCAAGGTGGCGGAGAGGATTGCTTTTAGGTGTGCAGACATACGTCAATCCTCCCACAGCAGTGCAGTGCCATGGGAGGATTGATTTAAATCTTGATGGGTTTGTTATTCACAACTTAGGAGTTGCGGTTAGCCAAACGGGAATCAATGCGCAGCAGGCCAGCACCATCGTTGCCCACCAGCTTGATCTGGTCGATGATCTCAGAAACGGTATCCTCTTCCTCGATCTGCTCAGCCAGGAACCAGTCAATGAGCTGGCGGGAATCCAGATCCTGAATGTCAAGGGCAACGCGAGCGATCTCGCGAATCTGCTCGGAGACCTTCTGCTCGTGTGCCAAGGAAGCCTCGAACGCATCCAGCGGGGTGGCAGCCTTGATGGAACCAACCGGGATATCGTTGAGCTCTACGCGGTAGCCGCGTGCCAAGAGGTGGTCCGCAAGCTTCTGTGCGTGGACGCGCTCTTCGCCAGCCTGTGCCATGAACCAATCGCGCATTCCTGGGAAGGACAGGTTGTCCATCTCGTAGGCCAGCTGGGTGTAGACCATAGCGGCGCCGTGCTCGTTAATGACCTGATTGTTTAGCAGGGTTTGCAGCTTCTCATCCATTGCTAAATCCTTTCTGTAGGGACTAATTAATTGGTTGCAAGCACTACATTACCGAAATAGACTCTCGCGTCTAGCAAGGTATGCTTAAACAAACCCGCACCTCAAGGGCGTTTTTCAGATTGCGTTACCTAAGTTAGTTAAGACAAAGCTGCTCCACGGTGCGTAATTACCATTGCCTAATAATTCGAGCTCATCGGCCCTAAACGCTCAATCTCGCGGCGCCAGCCCACTCCATCCCCCACTTTGCGGCTGCTACGCTTAGCACATTAGGCTCGCAATGTGATATTAATCACCCAATTGGCCACTTAGGCGCTCCAGCCGCTGCGCGCTCGGCCCATCGAGGCCCCTAAACTCCACCTCAACGCCGTGATCCGCGTATTTTTTCTGCACCGCATCCAGCGTCGCCACCGTAGAGGCATCCCATACCTCGGCATCGGTGAGATCCACCACCACGAAGTCAGTATCAAGCGTGTAATCAAAGGCGTAGACCAAATCATTCGAGGAGGCGAAAAAGAGCTGGCCATGCACCGCGTAGGTATGCCCATCAACCAGCTCAACCTCCACGAGGTGTGCCACCCGGCGGGCAAAGCCAATCGATGCCGCCACCACGCCTAATACCACTCCCACCGCCAGGTTATGCGTAGCCAGTGTGCCCGCCACCGTCAGCAGCATGACGAGGATTTCAGATAGCGGCATCAACTTCAGCGTGCGTGGGCGGATGGAATGCCAATTCACCGTCGTCGCGGCCACGATGATCATCACCGCTACCAAAGCCGCCATCGGAATGCGGCCCACCGCCTCGCCGAAAACCAGGCACAGCACGAGGAGGAAAGCGCCCGCGAGGAACGTCGACAAGCGCGTGCGTGCCTGGGACACCTTGACGCCGATCATAGTCTGGCCAATCATCGCGCACACACCCATGCCGCCAATTGCCGCAGCCAACATATTGCCAATGCCCTGGCCAAAGGACTCACGGGTCTTATCGGAATGGGTATCCGTAATGTCATCGACAAGCTTCGCCGTCAGCAGCGATTCCATCAGGCCCACCAGCGCCATCCCAAAGGCATAGGGTGCAATGATCTGCAGGGTCTCTAGATTCCAGGGAATATCCGGAATGAAAAGCCCGGGCAGCGTCGTGGGCAGCTCGCCCTGGTCCGCCACATCCGGCACCTTCCACCCTGCCGCGACGGCGATGACGCTCACCACCACGATGGTCACCAACGGCGCCGGAATTGCCTGGGTAAACCGCGGCAGAACAATCATGATGGCTAGGCCTATAGCCACCAGCACGTAGACCATCCAGGGGACATCGATAAGGTGCGGCAGCTGCGCGGTAAACATCATAATGCCCAGCGCATTGACGAATCCCGTCATCACCGAACGCGGGATAAAGCGCATGAGCTTGGCGATGCCCACCCACGCCAACAGCACCTGCATAATACCGGCCGCAAGCACTGCCGCCACCACATAATCATGCCCATACTCGTGCGCGAGCGGGGCCACCACCAGGGCAACCGCGCCGGCCGCCGCGGAAATCATGGCGGGGCGCCCGCCGGTAAAGGCGATGGCCATCGCCATCATCACCGAGGAATACAGCCCCACCCGCGGGTCGAGGCCGGCGAGAATGGAAAAGCTTAAAACTTCCGGGATCAAAGCAAGCGCCACCGCCAGCCCGCCGAGCACTTCCTTGCGCAAACGCGCAGGTGAGGAAAATGCAAAGCGGAAACTGGCGATGACGCCGGTAGGTGCAGGGTGCTCGTTAATCACGCCTGCACATACTAGTAGCTACTACGAGCCTTCCTGAAAGGAGCCATCCGCCGTGATAACCGGCAGCACCGACCAAGCAAAGTTGATCCACTTATCCGTCTTTTTCCACGAATAATCCGGCTCGAAAATGGTCTTCGGCTTGGTGTACACCACAGCGGAACGCACCTCATCGGCGGATTCTTCCAAGAAGTTCACCACCAGATCCAGGGTCTTGCCGGAATCGGCCACGTCATCAACGACGAGCACCTTCTTGCCCTTAAGGGAATCCGTATCCAATTGCGGGGACAAGATGATCGGCTCATCCAGGGTCTGGCCAATATCGGTGTAGAACTCCACGTTGATAGCGCCCATGGCCTTGACCCCGATGGCATAACCAATGGCACCGGCTGGGATCAGGCCGCCGCGGGCAACACCCACGATCAAGTCAGGAAACCAACCGGATTCCACGATTTGCTCCGAAAGATTCCGGCTCGCTTCGCCGAAGACTTCCCAGGTGAGGTTCTCTCGGTCCGGGTGGATCCAATTCTCAGTCACGATTGCGCGGCTCCTTTTGCGTCATGGGCTTTCTTTGTAGTTTAACTAGCGATACCTACCAAGGGAAAGCAGCTACCGGAAAGGAACCTCTCCCAACGTGCGCCGCAGCTTGCGCGTGCGCAGGCGCTCCGGGTTTTCTGCCAGCTGTTCCACCGCGCGCACCGCGCACATGACGTGGGCTTCCTTGGAGTTGGAATAAAACGCCTGGGCCTGCGCCGGCAGCTTCGGCACGGCGTGCAGTGGCAGATCCGATACGGATAGCAGCGTGCCATAGGGCACGCGGTAGCGGTACCCATTCGCCGCCAAGGCGCACGATTCCATGTCCACCGCCACCGCGGTAGAAGTGCGCAACCACTCCCACAGATCCCGGCTGGTGCGCCATTCCCAATCGCGGTCATCGGTCGATAGCACCGTACCGGTGCGCATGAGCGAATTATCGCTGCCGTAGACCTCATCCACGGCCGCCTCCAGCATGCGCTGGACCTCTGGAATGGCCGGAATCGGTGTGGAAGAAACCACCTGCCGGTCCAAGATGTGGTCGTGGCGCTCGTAGGCATTGCCCAAGATCAGGTCACCGATGCGCATGCGCCCATCCATGCCAGCGCAGTGGCCAATCATGATCCAGGCCTCCGGCCGCAGCACGGCCAAGCAGTCCGTAATGGTCTTCGCATTCGATGGCCCCACCCCGATATTGATCATCGTGATGCCATCGCCGCCCGCGGTAATGAGATCGAACCGGGGCATCTGAAAGCGCGAGGTCAGCGTCAGCCCATCTAGGTCGAGGTCCACCGCATCATTAGGGTGAATGGTCTCCCCATTGGGCAATACCAGCGCCGTATACCGCGACTCCTCCTTGGTCAGCTCGCGCAGGCCGAATTTCACGAATTCCGTGGTATGCATCGCGTAATTGGTAAACAGAATGTATTTCTGCACCGTATCGACCTCGACGCCGGTGTAGTGCTCGATGCGCGCACAGGCAATATCGAAGCGCTGCGCCCCGAAGTGAAATAGCGGCTTTTCTTCGCCGTGGAAGGCATCCCACTCGCCATCAATAATCGCATCGTTGACCTCATCCAAGGTCGGGCGCGGAATGGGGCCGCGTTCCTGCGGCGCCGCCGGGGCATCTTTGATGTATTCCGGCGGAATGCGCTCATCCGATTGGCCCACGAAGATATCGCACGGATAATTGTTAGTCAGCCGAGTCAGCTGCTCGTGCAAGTACTCTCGGATGATGTGCGGCTTGGAGACGACCGCAGAATACTTGCCGGCCTCGTCCACATAGCCAAAGGGCTCGGAGCGGTCGATCGGCTGCCATTTACGGATCTCCACGGTCACCTTGGGATAAACCACATGGCGATAATCATCGAGGGTGCCGGAGGCAAGAGCCTCGCGCGCCATCTCGCACGAGGTTTCATAATGCTCAATTAAGCGAGTCACCGCTTCATCTACGGAGTGGACATGCTGCAGATCGGTCATACCGGCGAGTTTAGCGGGGACCGAGCAGCACGGCAGCGTAGACTTTTACCCCGGCTATCCTCCCGAGGCATAAACGAAGGCCCGCCGACTGCGCATCGGCGGGCCCTCTCCCCATGACTAATCTCTGGCACTTAGCGGCAAGGAGTGGAGCGCCCTACGCCGTAAGCACCGCCCGTGATTAGGCAAGCCTAAGTTTACAAAGATTATGGCGTGAGGTCAAGGGCTTTCTCCATAAATTTCTTCAACTTTTCTAAAGAGGCCATTTACCTGCATTAACGCGTATGATTGGAAGGCATGGCTGTCGAATCTCTTGCAGAGTTGAAAAGCATTATTTCTGAACAACTCCTCAAATTCGGGCGCGTGAACGAGGAAGATGCACCCGAAGAAAAAGATTCGCCACGCCTTGGCATCGCCTCCCCGGCCGCGGCCAGTGCTTTGCAGGATGACGTCGCCGACGAGATCGTTGACCGCCTCAAGGCCGAAAAGGACAAGTCCAGTCCCGGCGATTCCGCCCTCGATGCCGATGCCGCAAGGACCCTCCCCCTCGGCGCACGCACGAAGCCACGCGGCGTTTTTGAAGACGATTGGGGCGCCCGCCCGAGCGACAAGCGCCCCTGGCCGGTCATCCTGGTCCACGGCACCTGCGATACCAAGGGCGTCTGGCAAATTATGGGCAATATCTTGCGCCAAGACGGCTGGGCGGTCTTTGCCCCTGACTACGGTCACCGCGCCACGCAGACCATCCCGGAGTCGTCGCAGCAGCTCGGCGCGTATATCGATACCGTGCTCGCCGTCACCGGAGCAGAAAAGGTCATCTTGGTAGGCCACTCCCAGGGCGGACTGCTCGCGCGGTACTGGATGCGCATGGACGGCGGCGCCGAAAAGGTCGTCCACCTCATGAGCATCAGCGCGCCTAATCATGGGACGACCCACGGGGGCATCGCCAGTCGCCTCATTCGCACCCAACGCCAAGAGGCGGTGATCCGCTCCATTATCGATGGCTGGTTTGGCCCCGCCGGCATGGACCAGGTGGTAGGCAGCGAGGTGCTTCGCGATGTCAACCGCGATGGCGACCTCGAATCCGGCGTGAGCTACACCTGCATTGCCACGCGTTCCGATGCCGTAGTCGTCCCGCCCGAGACCTGCTTCCTCGACCCAGAGGGCGCTCCTGAGGGTGCGGTGCGCAATATCTATATCCAAGATTTTGACCGCCACGCCGTGGTCATGCACGAAGATATGCCCATGGATAGGCGCGTGCACGCCATCGTGCGCACGCTGCTCAGGATGGTAGAGCACACGCCGCGTTGATTAAATCTCCAACTCATCGAGCAGGGCATCAAAAGCCGGGCCCACCTGCGTGCGCCACAGCGTATCCACCTTCTTATCCCCGCGGCCTGGCCCGCCATTGATAACGGCCACGCGCTTGCCCTGCTTCTTTGCCTCAAGCACAAAGCGATAACCGCTCATCACCGCCAGCGAAGAACCGGCGACCAGCAGCGAATTAGCCTCATTCAATAGCGCAAAGGCGGCATCCCGCCGCGTGGCTGGCACGGGCTCGCCAAAATACACCACGTCCGGTTTGAGCAGCTCCGATCCGCAGCGCTCGCAGCCCGCCATCCGGAACGCCGCAACATCTTTCTCATCCAGCGTCACGTCACCATCCGGGTTAACTTGGTCCCTTTCCACGACTAGGCGCTCCAGGTATCCCGGGTTCGCGGCCGCCAATCGCGCGTCGAAGTGCCCGCGATCTTCATGGTGACCACACAGCAGGCACACCACGGTTTCCATATCGCCGTGCAGCGTGACCAGCCTGTCCGTACCGGCTCGTTTATGCAGGCCATCCACGTTTTGGGTCACCACGCCATTGACCAGCCCGGCGCGCTCCAACTCCACGAGCGCATAATGCGTACGATTGGGAGCCGCGGAATCCATCACGCGCCAGCCCACGAAGCTGCGCGCCCAATACCTATGGCTAGCGGCCGGATCGTGGCGAAATTCCTGATACGTCATCGGCCGGTGCCTGCTCAGCGAGCCCCGCGGCCCCCGATAATCCGGCACCCCCGATTCCGTCGATACCCCCGCCCCCGTCAGCACCATCACCGGCCCTTCTCGCAGCTGCTTGGCGATGTCCCCCAAAGCCTTCCCCGCCTCCGTATGCGGCGCCGTCTCCTCCACGACGCGCGCAATCGATCGCAGCGCGGACTGATGTGCGTGGGCTACGGCGGGATCCATACCCACCAATCTAATCAAGCGATTGCGAGTTTTTACCAAATTTCGCAAGTAGGACGTACCAAATCTCTAAAGTAGAGCGCACAAAATTTCGCAAGTAGATTTACCTATCCCCAGCTCACGGGTATTTTTTAATAGGAAAAGGAGCCGCCTGCCTTGCGGCAGCGGCTCCTTATCTTGGTAGTGCTAGCTCTCTGGTAGCTGCTCTACGTATAACCACTCAGAATCTAGCTCCCCGTGGCGCGAGCACTTGGTATGCCAGCCATCGGGGCGCACCTGGGCCACCATGCGGCGGCCGCAGATCTGGCAGTAGCGCGGCACGTCGAGGCCGGCAGCTGCAGCGGGGTGCAGCGTGAAGACCTCTTCGATCGGCTTGCCGGTATTGGGGTGGAAAATTGGCTCGTCCCCGGCCAGGACGGCGGTTGCCAACTCAGAGTTCGGCTCGGACACTACAGAGCCTTGATCGGGAGATCGATGCGGCCCAGCATGTCCACATCCTTTTCGATTTCCTGACCCAGAGTGGTCAAGTAGTTGCCGGCAATGATGGCGTTGATGCCGCCGAGCAAACCGCGCTCGGTGCCGTCATCGCCAAGCGAAAGCTCGCGGCCACCAGCGAAGCGGAGGGTGGTGGAGGGCATCGCCAAGCGGAATGCAGCAACGGCGCGCAGGCCCTCACCCAGCGGGACCAGCGGGCGGTCAGCGAACGGGGTGCCCGGGCGAGGGTCGAGGAAGTTCATCGGAACCTCGCACGGATCGATCTCTGCCAGCTGGGCTGCGAACTCGGCGCGCTGCTCCAGGGACTCGCCCATGCCGATGATGCCGCCACAGCAGACTTCCATGCCTACCTCACGCACGTAGTCCAGGGTCTTCTTGCGCTCTTCCCAGGTGTGGGTGGTGACCACGTTGGGGAAGTAGGAGCGGGAGGTCTCCAGGTTGTGGTTGTAGCGCTGTGCGCCCATGTCCTTCAGGCGCTGTGCCTGCTCGCGGGTCAGGGTGCCCAGGGAGCAGGAAATCTCGATGTCAACGGCATCATTGATAGCGGCGATGGCCTCGCCCACCTGGTCCAGCAGGCGGTCATCCGGGGACTTCACCGCGGCGACGATGCAGAATTCGGTGGCGCCGGTCTTGGCGGTCTTCTGTGCCGCTTCCACCAGTTCAGGGATGTTCAGGCGCACTGCGCGCACTGGGGACTCAAAAAGGCCGGACTGGGAACAGAAGTGGCAATCCTCTGGGCAACCACCGGTCTTGATGGAGATAATGCCTTCCACCGATACGTCCGGGCCGCACCACTTCAGGCGGGTCTGGTGGGCGATATCAGCAATTTCTTCCAGCTGGGAATCTGGAACCTGCAGTACTTGTAGTAGTTCTTCCTGGTTAAGGCCTTTGCCTTGCTCCAGAGCTTTCTCACGGGCGATGTCGATGATGCTCATGCAGTGAACCATACTTGAACGCCGTTCAACTTTGGCCAAAATCACAAAATTTTTTTCGCGGGATTACCCTAAGGGGCATGACGCTTTACGATGACACCCTCGAACTCCTCCAAGAACTCATCCGCAATGCTTGCGTAAACGACCTCACCCCGGATTCCGGCTTTGAGGTGCGCAATGCCGATACGCTAGAGAACTTTTTTGCCGGTGAAGACGTCTCCATCGAGCGCTTTGAATCCCACCCGGGCCGCGTGTCCATCGTGGTCACCGTACCCGGCGATCCCGCCAAGGAGCCTCTCACCCTTATGGGGCATACCGATGTCGTTCCCGTCGACGAGCCCAAGTGGACTAAGCCTCCCTTCGAAGCCCTTATTGAAGACGGCAAGCTATACGGCCGCGGTTCCGTAGACATGCTCTTTATTACCGCCACCATGGCAGCCGTCACCCGCGAGGTAGCGCGCGCCGGCAACCCCGGCGGAACGCTCGCCTTCGTGGGCATGGCCGATGAAGAGGCCCGCGGTGGCCTGGGCGTGCGGTGGATGGCAGAAAACCACCCCGATGCCTTCTCCTGGAAGAACTGCCTTTCCGAGACCGGCGGTAGCCACCTGCCCGGCGCGGTGGGCTTCAACGTGGGCGAAAAGGGCGCTGGCCAACGCCGCCTCCACGTCACCGGCGATGCCGGGCACGGCTCAACGCCCTACGGCAAGGACTTTGCCATCGTAAAGATTGGCGAAGTCGCCCGCCGCATCGCCGAGGCCGAGCCACCCACAGCCTCCAACGAGATCTGGGAGGGCTTCGTCCGCACCTTCAAGTTCGATCCTGAGACCGAAAAAGAGCTTATCGATGGCACCGGTGACTACACCAAGTTCGGCAACCTCGATGCCTACGCCCACGCCTTTAGCCACACCACCATCGCCGAGACCGTCCTGCGCGCCGGCGGGGCCATCAATGTGCTACCTTCCCACGCCTACCTCGAGATGGATATCCGCCCCTTCCCTGGGCAAACCCAGGAAGACTTGGACGATTTCCTCCGCAGCGCACTGGGCGATCTCGCCGATGAGGTAGAAATCGAACACCTCATCACCGAAAACGCCACCCAGTCCTCCACCGATACCGAGCTCTGGCGCACCATTGAGGCCACCGCCAAAGAGTTCTTCCCCGATAAAGACGTCGTCCCCGTCCACGCCACCGGTGGCTCCGACCTCCGCTTCGCTCGCCGCAAGGGCGGCAACGCCTACGGTTTCGCGATGCATGCCGAGGGCCGCGATATGGCCAGCGCCAACTCGCAATTACACAGCCACGACGAGCACCTCTACCTCGAGGACCTCGACCTCACCGTGCGCGCCTACCACAGCCTGGTCAACCGCTTCTTGGGCCTGAACCAGTAACACTGCTCCCGTTTTACGCGGTGACCTGAAAGTAGATCCCGGCATGCCCACTGCATCCGGGATTAAACATATGCCCACACTGCGGGCATGCCTCGACAGAGGAATACAGCCGGTAATCCATCTCGAGGCCACAGGAACCGCAGAGGGCAGCGGGGGCATCGACAAGCATGGGCCCAAACTCATGATCCGTCAGCTCCGCATGGCACAGCGCGCACGCAAAGTACTCGCCGCAGGTCGCGCACTTATTGGCCACCACGTCGAGCGGCGAATGCCAATGCTTGCACCGGCCCTCCGCATCAATCGCGCCGCGAATCTTCATGGTTCTGCCACTGCTGCTTCTTTTCTTCGGACTTCTTGGCATTGCGCACGGTCTTAATGCCTACCACGATCGCGATGATAAGCGGTACCCACACCTTGCTGTAGTCCATCAGGAATACCAGCCAGTCTGGTGGATCGATATCGATATTGATATTCGGCGCAGGCAGCTCAATCCGCGGAAACTCCGGCACAGGAAGCGCTATATCCGGCAGGTTGATGTCCGGCATTTCCCAGTCCGGCAGCAACCGAGACAAAATGCGGCCAATGATCGGGCCAAGCACGATCACACAAATAGCCCAGCCGGACTTTCCCAGGCCACCCAAAAGCGGAAACAACACCCGCTTGAAGGAGCTTTCCTCCATGGCGTGGCGACGCTTCTCGCCCAAGGACGCAGCCGGCGGATCGAGAGCAACTGCCTCCTCGCCATTGCGGTAGTACACATCTAAGAGCTCGCCAAAGGGGGAGGCTTGGATATCTAGGTAAGGCTTGGTCCGCGGTGCGGAGTTCTCGAGCATGGTGAGGTCTTTTTCAATCTTCTTCTTGAGCGAATAACTGCCCGCACGCGGCCGATCGTGGCGGCTGCGTACCTGACCGTTCACCACAATCTGCAGGCGTGGACTCGGGTTCTTCCGCCAAAGCCGGAGGCGCTCCGGCAGGGAGGCATCACCCGGTACCGGGGTGAAGTCCTTCGCCTCCTTAGGCCACTCACCCATCTCCGCGAACTCGGCATCGTATCCACACTGCACCTCGATGGTGCCCACTTCGGGGTGCTCTAGGCACCACGTCTCCATTAGCTCTTCCCCGCCTTGGATCCCACCACGGCACCCAGCCTGCTCGCAGCCCATGCCAGGAGCACGACCACTGGGAGATAGATCCAGGTTCCCTCATTGAAGTACAGGGACATTGCGGCAAAATAGGCAAGCCCAGCAACGCAGAAGATAGTCCAGGAAGCGCGGAAGGTGGCGCCGTCGATAAGAGCGATGACCACCGTCAGTACAGCCAAGAGGGCGAGCAAAATGGCGCCGGAGACAAATTGATAGATGACGGGCGGCAGGCCAACGAAGACCGCGGCCATGGCGATGGGTGCCCACCATTGCCACCACACTCGGCTGGGCTCGTCTGTCGTTTCCGTCTCTTGCTCTTGCTCCTCAAACACGCGCCCAACCTATCACAGTGCTTAAGGGCGCTTATGGGGAAGGAAATCCTCCCCGCGGAGGATACCGCGTCGATCAGGGCGAACCTAGCGTTGAAAGCATGAAAAGCACACCCCTCATCCTCGCCGCAGGCGTGATATTTGGCGCCATCTACGGCACCAACGCGCTCTTGCCAGATATTTACGACAACCCCACTTCCGAAGTGAAGTTCGGCACCGCCCACATTCCCGGATTGTCCTGCCCTGAAGCAGACGGTTCCACCGATGATGAACCACGCTGAAACTGTGACGACACCGACATCCGCGCCAAAGAAGCCGGCGTACAGGACAAAGACCAAGCCACCCACCGGTACCTCCGGGCAATGGGTGAGGGAACGGCCATGCCGGAAGGAGGCATCAACCACGACGGCGATAAACGCACGCTTGCCGATGGCGCCCTCGTAGCCATCAGCATCGAGGGCGATGGCCCCACCACGTTCGTTTCTCTACGCGGACCGCGCGCTGAAGAACTTGCCCAGGAGGTAGAAGAGGCATGAAGAACCTGTACTGACTATCTATCGCTTTTGGCCTTGTAGTCTCCGGCTTCTTTTTGGCTGATCGTCGGATTACCGAGGTTGGCCTCATCGGTGCGCTCATCTGCGCGGGTCTTACGCTCGGACTAGGGTTCTTGTGGTTTAGGCCGCGGCCAGTGTGGCAAGGCGCGCTGTGGGGCGCTCTCGCCCAGCCAGTAGCGGTAAGCCTCAACGACCAGATGGTAGGTATCTCCAACAAGCTGGGGCTATATCATCTGGACGCAACTTCTTACTCGCCGCTTCCGGAAGAAACCATCAAGTTCCTCGGCGCAATCATCATCATTGCGGCTTTCGGGAGCGTGGGGCATCGGCAAGCTTTATACGGGCGCACTCCACGGGTACTAGCAGGTGGCTGGCTTCTGGTTGGCTGCCATAGTCCTGCACACCTTGTTCAATGCTGTGATCGCCGCGGCGGCAAATTGGCCGGTAGCCATTCTCCTACTCGCGCAAGCCGCATAGACGTTAATCATTTGTGGCTGCGCTTCATGCGCAAGCAGAATAAGAAATACCACGCTCAAATGAGCGAAAACTCTGCGCACACCACGCAGCCAAAAATGAGCCCTGAGCTGCCCAAATGGCTGTTAGAAGGTTCGTGTCCGGCGGGTAATCTATAGTGTTGTTCGTACACACGTTCATACTACAAATTTAGGTTTTAAGCACCATGGAAGATCCCTACTTTTCCACGACCAACACCAAAGACCCCACTACACGCTTAGCTTTTGAGATGCGGAAATCTGAATACGAGTTCTGGACTGAGCAGATCCCCGATCTCGATTCTGATTTCGAATTAGTCACCCAATCCCTCTACCGCACCACCGGAGTTAATGAAGGGCGAATCGGCCATATCCTGATGGCACTGTACCGCCTAGAAGAGCTGCCCCAGCTGAAAGAACTGCAGCACCAGCTCTATCACCTAGATTTAGACCGCCTCATTGCCATCAATAAATCCCTCAACCGCCTGGGCAACCCGACCCCGGAGGTAGTCGCGCGCATCGATGAGCAGCTCACCGTCTACCTCACTCCCACCCGCGCCAACCAGTCCATGCGGACGCAAGCCCAGATTAAAAGGAAGATTAATGAGCTCATCAACCTCGAAGATGACACGCTTGCGGTCAAAAAGGGGCCGACCCAGCCGCGCTACACCATGGAGAATTGGGGAAACAATACCTCGGCGATGACGCTGAGCGCGGAGCCTTCGGTGATGGCGTGCGTAGATAAGTGCATCAAGGAGACTGCGCTCAAGCTGGATTGCTCGCTTGCCGATGCCGCCATTTCCCTCCTCACCGGCAATACCGAAGCACCCCAGGTCATCCTGAATGCCTACAAGGCCACCGATGTCCCCAACTCCCCCGCATTCATTGAATCCGTTGGGTGGCTCGACCCAGCGCGCTCCAACGCGCTGCCCTACTCCAAGATCCGGGAAATGAACCCGGATAAGGAGGTAAAGGGATACGTCACCCCGCCGGATATGGCAGCCTACCTCGAAGGATTCGACGGCACCTGCCGCTACCCTGGCTGCAACCGCCCTGCCACGGTGTGCCAGAAGGATCACCGCATCAACCACGCGGATGGCGGGCCGACGACGCCCGCAAACCTTGCCTGCCTGTGCCAGCACCACCACAACATAAAGACCGATGGCCGGACCTTCTACGTCATGGATCCGCACACCCGGGACATTATTTGGCTCTTCGAGGACGGCACCTGGACCGTCACCGAGCCTTCCGGCCCGCTGGCGGAAAAGAATAAGAATTGGGTGCAGACTTTTGCACAAACCATGACCGCTCACCGCGCGCGGGCCTACGAAGAGGCCCATGAGGCACAGAAAGAAGCAAAAACCACCCCTAGGGAGGAGGATTAAAGACGCCGACTGCCATACATTGGCAGGCATGATGCAAAAATTATTCACGCTCGACGAGCTGGTCATTTCCCAAACCAAGTCCCTCCTCAAAGATCGATTCATGATTTCTGATGTCAACGGGACCCCCGTCGGCACCATTGTGCAATCCATTAGCCTCAAGGACATGGTGTTTAAACCTTCCCGCAGCTTGGAGGTCGCGCTCACGGATGCCGAAGGCAACCCCCAACAAACAGTCATGACGATTTCGGATCCGCCGAATCTTCTGCGGGATACCTACGAGGTGCACCTGCCGGGAATTGAACAGCCCATGGCCGTTATCACCAAGCGTTTCTCCATGTTCAAAACCAAGATGGAACTAACGATGGAGGGCTTTGCCGATGTCGAAGTACACGGCGATTTCTGGGACTGGAATCTCACCATCTCCTCCCAGGATCGCCAGCTTGCCGATGTCTCCAATAAATGGACCGGCATGGGCAACTACTTCATGGGTAAAAACACGTATCTCCTGCGCATCGTGCCAGGCCTCAACGAGCAACAACACGCCGCCATCATCGGCGCCGTAATGAGCATGGATATGCTGCGCGCGAAGAAACAGAAAAACAGCAACTAGGTGTGCGCATGGTCATTGTTGCAAACGGTGTTTCAGGACTGGTCCCACTGTGAACACGGAGGTTCCAATTCCGGATACGACAAGTGCCGCTGCTGGGCCTATGGCGCTCACGACAGGCGCCCCGATGATGTACCCAATAAGCATTGCAGAGCTATTTATCGATCCCATCGTAGAAAGGGCTTTGGGCTTAACCCCATCAGGTACGGTTCCAACAACGATGATTCGCAGTGCAGCCACCTGAACGGCATTGCATACTCCGCCAAGGAATGAAGTGCCCCGAGTTTTCTTCCTAGGCATTTGCCTTGATTTCCATTATTCCCTGTGGCGGGGTCTTCTTCCAAAATTCGGTTTCCACCTCGACCGGGGTTCGGTATCCCAAGCTTTGGTGGAGTCTATCTTCGTTCCACCATGACACCCACTCGAACGTCGCGATTTCTACCTCCACAACGTTATCCCACCTGCGAGTATGGATGAGTTCGTTCTTGTGAGGGGCCGTTAACGTTTTCAGCCAGAGCATTATCATAGGAGTCACCAACAGTGCCGGTGGAAGCTGTAATGCCGTGCTGGGTAAGTCGCTCGTTGTAGACAACGCTGACGTACTGCGATCCGTGATCCGAATGGTGAATGAGACCTGTTGTTTCCTCAGCACACACGATTGCCTGGTTAAGAGCTTGCAGCGGCAAAGCTTCGGTCCGCATCGAATCTGACAGCGCCCACCCGACGATCCGCCGGGAGTAGACGTCAGTGACAAACGCGGTGTACACAAAGCCTTTCTTCGTGCGCACATACGTAATGTCGGCCACCCACAGTTTATTCGGGCCCCGGGCTTTGAACTCACGCTCAACCAAGTCCGGGCGCAAATCAGGCACGTTAGCTTTTCGGGTTGTAATCGGTGATCCGCCTGTGCCTTTGCCAGAAACACCAGCTAGGCGCATCAGTCGGGCGGTTTGTTCACGCCCGATATCAATTCCTTCACGGCGAAGCGCATGCCACATTTTCCGCACGCCGTAGACACCATAATTATCTCTATGAACAGCACTAATGCGTTCAACCAGCACGCCGTCACGAAGGCGACGAGCACTTAACCCCTCGGGCTTTGGACTGGCGATAACCACGCGAGGTGATAAACCCACCAGCCCGGTTATTTTTCAACGTCTTAGAAGACAGAGAAATAATTCCGGTATTCATCGATGAACCGGATCATTTCCGACGTTTCGGGTCGAGTCATGAGGCGAAAAAGCTGAGGCAGCCTTCAGCAGCTCATTAGTGTCGCGTAGCTGGTGATTTTCACGGCGCAGCCTGGCATTTTCGGCGGCCAAATCTTCACACACAGGTTCTGGGATGTTTCCCGAACGGCGGGCCTGCCAAAGTCCATTGATGAGCCGTGTGCCATGAAACCCCCAAGCTTTGGAGCTACTGCCTGGCACGCAGCCTGCTTCGACATGTTTTCTGCCAGGATGCGATCCTCCACCAAGCGAACGACGCGGTCCTTGGCATCCTGGTCAAATTTTCTTGGCATGTTCCAGATTTTCCCATCTACTCAAACGGAACAAAACCTGGGACACTTCACACCAACGCCGTGTCCACTACTCGGGGGACACCCCCGCCCACCTCGGCACTCAACCCTGCTGTGGGGGTTACTCGTAGCGAAGCGAGCTGAGCATCCCGGCTTCCATGTGATAGGCGTTATGGCAGTGAAATGCCCACTCACCGGGGTTGTCAGCGATCAGGTCGGCGATCATGGTTTCACCGTGGCGGAGAAGGACGGTGTCCTTGCGTAGCCCGCCGCTGCCGGGCAGCGCCCACGTGTGGCCGTGGATGTGCATGGGATGGGGCATCATGGTCCTGTTGCGCATGACCATCCGCAGGCGCTGGCCCTCCTGCACGGTCGCGGAGGAGGATTGGCCGTCGGTGAGAATGCTCCATTCATACGGCATCATCTGCCCGCCCAGGTCGATGCTGACTTCTCGGTCTGGTGTGTCCTCGGGCAGGAGTGCACGGTCTGCTGGCTTCAGGGAGGACAGAAGCAGTCCGGTGGACGACAACTCGGGGAAGTCGACATCGGGGTGGGGGGCCTGGCCGCCGGCGGTGCGGATGACGGCAAACGCCCGGTCGTCCTTGCCGGCGGCCAGGGCGGTCAGGGGAAAGACACCATCACCGAGTACCACCTCCACGTCGACGCGTTCACCCATCGACAGGTAGATCGATTCGGTCTCCCGGGGCTGGACCGGGAAGCCGTCGGTGTGGGTGACGGTCATGCGGTGACCACCGAGGGCCACCTTGAAGATGGTGTCACCGCCGGAGTTGATAAACCGCAGGCGGGCCTTGTCGCCCGGGCGAGCCTCGAAGGTCCGGTGAGCACGGGGGATACGTCCGTTGATGAGGTAGTGCGGATACATCACATCGCCAGCATCCCCGCCCAGTACCCGGTCCGGGGTGCCGTGCATCATCTGGCCGTGACCTCCCATTCCCTTCTTCCCGTTATGGTCGCCTGAACCCATTCCGGTGAGCTTGTCGAGCTCATCGTCGGGAGTGCCCTGAATGCCATCGACCCAGTCGTCGAGCACGATGGTCCACTCGACGTCCTGGTCCTCAGCGTCTTGCGGGTCACGGACGATCAGTGGGGCGTGGAGGCCGCGATCAAGCTGCAGGCCGGAGTGGGAATGGTAGAAGTAGGTGCCACTGTGGGGGACTTCAAAAACATAGGAGAAAGACTCGCCAGGTTCAATGGGGTCCTGGGTCATGCCGGGCACACCGTCGGCTGCGTTGTGGAGTGCGATACCATGCCAGTGGATGGAGGTGCTCTCAGGAAGTTCATTGGTGATATCGACCTGGAGGACGTCGCCGGCGGTGGCCTCAATGGCCGCATCCCCGGTGTCAGAGACGTATCCCCACGTCTTGGCTTCGATGCCGCCGATATCCAGAGAGAGGGGCCGGGCGGTCAGTGTCCGGCGCACCGTCGGCTCACCGAGCGCAGTGGGGGTGGGAGTGGGGCGAAGAGAGGAACCTGGTGCCGAGGCAGCGGGTCCAGGGTCGCTGGTGCAGGCGGCCACGGCCCCGGTGCCGGCGAGGACGAGCCCGCCGAGCAGAAACTGTCGTCGGGAAAATCCGTTCATCATGATTTAACCTTCCTTGGTGTTAGATTTCAGTGACACGGGAGACAGGCGCAGGTGAGGACCCTGCTGAGCCATCACGTCAGGTGCAGGTCTGTGACACAGGTGGCACCATCGTCGGCGGTGGAAAACTCCGCGGTGCCGGTACGCCCCTGGTAGCTGACCTCAATCAGGCCGGTGGCATCATCGGGAAGCCAGAAGCCAATAAACCCGTTGTCGAAGGTGGTTGTCGCCTCGTCCACCAGCACCTCACCGGTCGCCTCATCGGTGATCGTGATCTGGATATCCTCATTGTCGAGTTCCCCCAGGCAGGTCGTGAGGCTGTGGTAGAAGCAGTCGTGGGTGGAGGTGAGATAGGGCGCGATCGAGACATACGTCTGATTGTCGGGAAGATCGACCACGACTTCCTGGTCATCGCTCGAGAGCAGCAGTTCATCGGCACGCACTGAAGCGATCAGATCCGTGGGACGCTCAGTGACCTTCTGCCGGTCGAGGTGATCAATGATCTCCACCGCGTCCATGGCGGCCAGGCCATGGGTAGTCAGGAATGTATCCCGGGACACCGTCCCGTCGGCGGTGGGTTCCGGGTCGGCGGCCGAACACCCCGTGAGGGCGAGGGCAAGGGCGGCGGCTGCGATCGCTGCTCGTTTCACGTCAATCTCCTTGGATCGTGGTAAGACCGTGAGAAGACACCGCCTCAAGGTCGATGTCATACCTTTATCTAGCACGGGTGCCTGACGGACTAGAAATCAAAAGCCCTGCTCACAGCCTTATAACAGGGCGAAAAGGGGGTGGATTCGGTGGGCTGGGTCACCACCGGGACACCACCCCACAGCCGTGGGCGATGTCCTTCTACCCGCCCCGGGTATGCGGTGCAGGCAGTGAAATCCCTGGTGGCGCCTGCTGAACCGACCAGGGGAGGCGATGCCGCCGGCCCGGGGTGGGGCACAGGGGTGACGGCGGTCGAAGGGTGATGTTTGAAGATTTGATGAAGATTTTCCCGCCGGGTACTGAGCGAGTGGTATTCCCCCCTAGCCGGAGCGATACTGGGGTCTATGGCTGACCGCACACCGACCACCGCCACGCCCCCGGGGCGGGTGCTGGTCGTCGATGATGAACAACCCCTGGCTCAGATGGTGGCTTCCTACCTCATCCGGGCCGGCTTCGATACCCTCCAGGCGCACACCGGTACCCAGGCCGTGGACGAGGCCCGTCGCTTTTCCCCCGATGTCGTGGTGCTGGATCTGGGGCTGCCCGAACTCGACGGCCTAGAGGTGTGCCGACGGATCCGCACCTTCTCGGACTGCTACATCCTCATGCTCACCGCACGGGGCAGCGAGGACGACAAGATCAGCGGTTTGACCCTGGGGGCGGATGACTACATCACCAAACCTTTTAGCATCCGGGAACTGGTGACCCGGGTGCATGCGGTGCTGCGCCGCCCGCGCACCAGCACCACCCCACCGCAGGT
The DNA here is from genome assembly GCF_040225475.1 of Corynebacterium sp. KPL2861. NCBI lineage: Bacteria > Bacillati > Actinomycetota > Actinomycetes > Mycobacteriales > Corynebacteriaceae > Corynebacterium > Corynebacterium sp. KPL2861. The sequence continues at coordinate 135,520 of NZ_JBEHFW010000005.1, read as the reverse complement.
GACCACCCCCTTGATCGTTGGTGACCTCATTCTTGACCCCGTCGCCCATGAGGTGCGGGTGGGGAAGACGACCGTGGAGCTCACTCGTACGGAGTTCGAGCTGCTGGTTGCCCTGGCCCTGCGCCCCGGCCAGGTGCTGACCCGCCACGACCTGGTCACCGAGGTCTGGGACACCACCTGGGTCGGTGATGAACGCATCGTCGATGTCCACATCGGCAACTTGCGTCGCAAGCTTGGCACCGACACCCAGGGCCGGGGGTTTATCGACACCGTGCGTGGCGTGGGCTACCGGGTGGGGCAGCCATGAATCACGGACCCGGCCTGACCTTCCGCTTCCTGGCCGCCCAGGTGTTGGTCGTGGTGATTAGCCTGCTGGTGGCCGCGGCCGTGGCCACGATGGTGGGCCCGTCCCTGTTCCATGATCATATGTTGATGACCGGCCGGGAGGACCCCTCGCTGGAGCTGTTCCATGCCGAGCAGGCCTACCGGGGCGCTAACCTGATCACCCTGGTCGTCGCCCTGCCCACCGCCTTGATCAGCGCCCTGCTGGCCAGCCTGTGGTTATCGCGTCGTTTGCGCACCCCCCTGCAGGATCTCACCCGCGCCGCTACCAGCCTGACGGCCGGCAACTCCCGTATCCGCGTGCCCGCCGGAAAAGCAGGCCCCGAGGTCACCACCCTGGCGCATGCCTTCAACACCATGGCCGACCGGCTGGAACACACCGAACAGGTCCGTCGCCAGATGCTCTCTGATCTGGCCCACGAAATGGGCACCCCCTTATCGGTGCTCACGGTCTACCTCGATGGTCTCCAAGACGGGGTCGTGGACTGGAATAATGCCACCCACACGATCATGGCTGACCAACTCACCCGCCTGACCCGGTTGATGGAAGACATCGACGATGTCTCCCGGGCCCAGGAACACCGGATCGATTTGGACCTGGCGGAGGAAGGGCTCGGGGATCTGCTCCATACCGCCGCTGCTGCCGCGGGGGAAGCTTATGCTGACAAAGGCGTCGATTTACAGGTCGAGACCATTACGGACACCACCCGGGTGCTCGTGGACCGGCAACGCTTCGGCCAGGTGATGAGCAATCTCCTGTCGAACGCGCTACGGCACACCCCGGCCGGCGGGCAGGTCCGGATCAGCGTCCACCGACAGGGGGCGTCCACCGTACTCATCCACGTCGCCGATGACGGCGAGGGCATCCCACCTGACCAGCTCAGATACATCTTCGAACGCTTCTACCGGGGGGATGCCGCCCGCAGCCGGGACAACGGCGGGGCCGGTATCGGTCTGACCATCTCCAAGGCATTGATCGAGGCCCATGGCGGCACTCTCACCGCCACCTCCCCCGGACCCGGTGGCGGAGCGGTGTTTGCCCTCCGCCTCCCGCTGTCCCCTCCCGACAGTGAGGAGGCTGCTCGGTGACCATACCCTGCTCCGCGTGAGGGTCATGCCCTCCACCCATTGAAATTATACCCCGGGGGGGTATACGCTAGAGAGTGGCATCGCCGCATCCCACCGACTCGTAGGAGCTTTCCCATGATCACCTCCCCGCCCCGCCTCTTGCCGATGGCCTCCCACGGCTGCAGCTGTTGCGGACCTGCCTCACGTGCCGACACCGCCTCCATCCCTGCCGCCAGCGACTCGTCAGCAGGAGGGTCCTCCCCTAGCTACCAGGTCACCGGTCTGACCTGCGGGCACTGCGCGAAAAGCGTGACCCAGGCCCTTCAGGCCCTCCCCCAGGTCGACGACGTCCAGATTGATCTCGCTGCTGGTGGTGTTTCCACCGTCACGGTCACCGGTGTCGTACCTCCGGAGATGGTTCGCCGGGCCATCGAGGAGGCTGGCTACACCGTCTTATCCTGATTAGTTTTACCCATCATCTCGACCCCGACCGGGTTGAGCGAAAGGAACGTCATGAGCACTCCCCACCATTCGGGTGATCACCATGGTGATCACCCCGCTCCGGAAACAGACCACACTCACCACCCGGATCATGCCAGCCACGAACACCACGCAGATGCCGACACCCACGGCCAGGCGATGCCCCACGATCACCCGCATTCCGCCCCGGACGAAGACCACCACGTTCATGGTCACGGCGAACACGCCGGACACAGCACCGCAATGTTTCGAAACCGGTTCTGGTGGTCGCTGATTCTGTCCATTCCCGTCGTTATTTTCAGCCCCATGGTCGCCCACCTGCTCGGCTACCACCTCCCGGCATTCTCCGGATCCACCTGGATCCCCCCGGTGCTGGGCACGATCATCTTCGCCTACGGCGGAACGCCTTTCCTCAAGGGCGGATGGAAAGAACTGAAATCCCGCCAACCCGGCATGATGCTCCTGATCGCCATGGCCATCACCGTGGCGTTTGTCGCCTCCTGGGTCACCACTCTGGGGCTGGGCGGTTTTGAGCTGGACTTCTGGTGGGAGCTGGCCCTGCTGGTGACCATCATGCTGCTAGGCCACTGGCTGGAGATGTCCGCTCTCGGGGCCGCGTCCTCCGCGCTTGACGCGCTGGCTGCCCTGCTGCCGGATGAGGCCGAGAAAGTCATCGACGGGACCACCCGCACCGTGGCCATCTCCGAGCTGGTCGTCGACGACGTCGTGCTGGTGAGGGCCGGTGCCCGGGTGCCGGCCGACGGAACCATCATCGACGGAGCCGCCGAATTCGATGAGGCGATGATCACCGGCGAATCCCGTCCCGTCTTCCGCGACACCGGTGACAAGGTGGTCGCCGGTACCGTGGCCACCGACAACACCGTCCGCATCCGGGTGGAGGCTACCGGCGGGGACACAGCCTTGGCCGGGATCCAACGCATGGTTGCCGACGCCCAGGAGTCCTCCTCCCGGGCCCAGGCCCTGGCGGATCGGGCGGCGGCGTTGTTGTTCTGGTTCGCGCTGATCTCCGCTCTGATCACCGCGGTGGTGTGGACCATTATCGGCAGCCCGGACGATGCCGTCGTGCGCACGGTCACGGTGCTGGTCATCGCCTGCCCGCATGCCCTGGGCCTGGCGATTCCGCTGGTCATTGCGATCTCCAGCGAGCGGGCCGCGAAATCCGGGGTGCTCATCAAGGACCGTATGGCGCTCGAGCGGATGCGCACCATCGACGTGGTGCTCTTCGACAAAACCGGCACCCTGACCGAGGGTGCGCACGCGGTCACCGGTGTCGCGGCAGCTGTCGGCGTCACCGAGGGCGAGCTGCTGGCCCTGGCCGCCGCTGCGGAGGCCGACAGTGAGCACCCCGTGGCCCGCGCCATCGTGGCGGCCGCGGCCGCCCATCCCGAGGCCTCCCGTCGGCAAATCCGTGCAACTGGTTTCAGCGCCGCCTCCGGCCGGGGGATCCGGGCCACTGTCGATGGCGCTGAGATCCTCGTGGGCGGGCCGAACATGCTGCGCGAGTTCAACCTCACGACCCCGGCCGAGCTCACCGACACCACCAGCGCCTGGACCGGGCGTGGGGCCGGTGTGCTCCATATTGTCCGCGACGGTCAGATCATCGGTGCGGTGGCCGTCGAGGACAAGATCCGCCCCGAATCCCGCGCCGCCGTGAAAGCCCTGCAGGACCGCGGGGTGAAGGTCGCGATGATCACCGGCGACGCCCAGCAGGTGGCCCACGCCGTCGGTCAGGACTTAGGCATTGATGAGGTCTTCGCCGAGGTCCTGCCTCAGGACAAAGACACCAAGGTCACGCAGCTACAGGACCGGGGTTTGAGCGTGGCCATGGTCGGTGACGGTGTCAATGACGCCCCCGCTCTGACCCGCGCGGACGTCGGTATCGCCATCGGTGCCGGCACGGATGTGGCCATGGAATCTGCCGGGGTGGTCCTAGCCAGTGATGACCCGCGGGCAGTGCTGTCGATGATTGAGCTGTCCCAGGCCAGCTACCGCAAGATGATCCAGAACCTGATCTGGGCCTCTGGCTACAACATCCTCGCTGTGCCGCTGGCCGCCGGAGTGCTCGCCTCGATCGGGTTCGTGCTGTCCCCGGCCGTGGGCGCGATCTTGATGTCTGCCTCGACCATCGTGGTGGCCCTGAACGCCCAGCTGTTGCGCCGCATTGATCTGGAGCCGGCTCACCTGGCTCCGACCGACGGGAAGGAGGAACACAGTAGGTCGATATCCCCCGTAACCGTTACTGACTGACCTTGTCTCTCGACCCCTAACTCACACCACCTTTGAAAGGAACGCTCATGAAACGCAGCATTACCCTCGCCGCCTTGGTACTGACCGCCACCCTGGCGCTGACCGCCTGCAGCGACGCCACCGACAACTCCGACGATGCCGACACCACCAGCACCACGACGGCAACCGCAGAGACCAACGAGACCCACCAGGAAGACACCACCACTGCCGACGAAGAGCACGGCGGGCACGACCACCCTGCCGACGGCGGGGCACCGCCGGCAGGCATTGAAGAGGCCGAGGATCCCACGTACCCGGTGGGCACCGAGGTCATCCTCACCGCTGACCACATGCCCGGCATGGACGGGGCCACCGCCACCATTTCCGGGGCGTTTGACACCACGACCTATTCGGTCAGCTACACCCCCGCCGAGGGTGGGGCCCCGGTTACCGACCACCGCTGGGTCGTCCATGAGGAGCTCGTCGATCCGGGTCAGGCCCCCCTGCCCGACGGGGCGAGCGTTGTCCTGGATGCCGAGCACATGTCCGGCATGAAGGGTGCTGAGGCCACCATCGATTACTCCACCGAGGAGACGGTCTACATGGTTGATCTCACCGTCGACGGGATGACGATGACCAACCACAAGTGGGTCACCGAGAGCGAGATCCAACCCGCCGAATAGTCCACCCACCCTGAACCGCGAGACCAGACAAGGCACCCGCTCCAGAGTCGGTCATCAATCGCTGCCGACCATGCCGCAGCACACCAGCCACACACGGAACCTGCACGCCCACAGGGCCCACGCTGAGGTAGACCTTCTGTGTCACTGCTTCTCTTAGTCAGGGAAATATGCCCTGGAATGACCCTGGTGACAGGAGTTCATTCCAGGGCTTTGGGTGCTGTTGCAAAGTTGGGGCAGTAGGAAGGGCGACGTGAACTAATCACAGCCATGGGTATTTTCTCGGGTCGTCATTTCCCCCGTGACATTATTCTGTGGGCAGTGGGTGGTACTGCCGCTACGGGGTGAGCTACCGCGCTCTGGAGGAAATGATGACCGAGCGGGGCGTGCCGGTCGATCACACCACGATCTACCGCTGGGTCCAGAAATACGCCCCTGAGCTGGACAAGCAAACACGGTGGTACCGGCAGGTACCTGACTGGCAAGCTAGTTCCTGGCGGGTGGATGAGACCTATATCCGGGTCGGCGGCAGGTGGTGCTACCTCTATCGGGCGATCACCGCCGGTGGCCAGACCCTGGACTTTTACCTCTCCCCGAAGCGGAACGTGGCCGCAGCGAAGCGTTTCCTGGCCAAGGCCCTCAGATCCAATGCATCAGCCGGGTATCCCAGAGTGATCAACACCGATAAAGCACCCTCCCTAGCCAGGGCAATCACCGAGTTGAAGTCAGAGGGAATCTGCCCGCCAACAGTGGAACACCGGCAGGTGAAATACCTCAACAACATCCTAGAAGGCGACCATGGTCGGCTGAAGCGGATCCTCGGGCCAAAAGGCGCGTTTAAGAACCGGACATCTGCATATCGGACGTTGAAAGGGATGGAGGCGATGCACTCATTGCGGAAAGGGCAAGGCACGATGTTTGCCTACGGGCAACCGAACCCGGACGCGGTGATCGCCAACCAGGTCTTCGAGACGGCCTAACAACGCCCACACGCAGCGGCCATCAGGGAATGAGAAACTGAGTCTTCGCTACTCTCCGCCCAACTTTGCAACAGCACCAATCAAAAGGAGTCCAAATTGTGCAGCCACCCGACGATGACGTCTTCGGCCGCACCTTCGTAGTTGCCGACCCTGATGGAAACCTGTTCCGCGTCAGCCCAGTCGTTTAATTCTTAAATTGGGATTCAACAACTAGGAAATCCTCCAACAGCCCAAGGAAAACATCTCAGTTGGAGGATTCCAATTGCCCCGAAGCGGGAGCTAAAGCCAGAACGTCAGATCAAAATAACAAGCAAAATGACTTGTTGACACCATCGAAAACAAGAGTTCGACAGAAGAGAGCGGGAGTTAGGATGTAAATTCCCACACTTGCAATCCTCAACCGCCAAAGTTCAGAAAAAGAAAGAAACCGGAGGTCACGAACCCTTTCGAGTTTGTTACCTCCGGTGTCGCAGTTTGTTCAACTGCTCATTGTGCCCGGGGCGGGACTTGAACCCGCACGTCCTTATCGAACACTGGCACCTGAAGCCAGCGCGTCTGCCAATTCCGCCACCCGGGCAGGGTGTGGTTGTCAGTGCGACTAGATAAAGATAGCACAGGAAGCACGTGCAATTACAAATCAGCAGGAAAAGCGGATTATTTTGCGCATTTAAAGGCGAAAATCTAGGAACTTTCGCGCCGCCGTCTACGTTTGAAAGGGGTGTACAAACTATAATGGCTACTACTGATCACTACTGATCGCTGTATAGCGGAAAGGAGCAAAATTCGTGGCGTTTTTAGAAAGGCTGGCGAAGCTCGATTCCGCTATGCAACGCGGCCTTGATAACGGCATGGCTTTTGTCTTCGGCGGCAAGGTCGTTCCTGCAGAGATTGATGAGCTTTTGAAGCAAGAAGCCCAGGACAATCTCGGCCACGGGGACGATGACAAACTCTATAGTCCCAATGTCATGACTGTAGGTGTCTCCTCCAAGGATTTGGAGAACTTGTCGCAAGACCCCGATTTGCCTGCCGATTGCGCAGACCAATTATCTCGCTTTATCCGCAATAACGGATGGTCCCTCGCTGGTCCCGTCATTGTGCGGATAGCGGAGGAATCGGGCCTGCGCACGGGCCAGCTTCGTGTGTCCTCGTTTATAGATCACGAGCCCACAGAAGAGACCGGTTTCGAGGCGATTTTCCACGACTTTGATGGTCAGGAGGACCAGATGACCAACCCGCACGAAAATAATGCGGATGACGCAGCTACTACCGCTTTCATTGCGCAAGATGACCAACCCGCGCCGCAAACGCAGGGCCCCGCTGTCAATTTGATGTTGCAGGATGGCTCTTCCCGCGTCTACCACGTGCAGGAAGGGTCAAATATTATTGGCCGCAGCAATGATGCGGATTTGCGCCTGCCGGATACGGGCGTGTCCCGCCAGCATGCGGAAATCACGTGGAACGGTGAAGATGCCGTATTGGTGGATTTGCAGTCCACCAATGGCACCACGGTCAATGACACTCCTATTGATAACTGGCTGCTTGCCGATGGCGATGTGATCACCATGGGCCATTCCCACGTCGAGGTCCGCATTACGGGCCTTGATTCGCATAGTTACTAATTCACACTGAGGAAGGGAGGCCGCCATGGATGCAGTCATCATGCTGGCGCTTCGCATCGGCTTATTGGCTCTTTTGTGGGTATTTGTCCTGGTGGCCTTGAATGCCATGCGGCGGGATACCAATAAATCCGCAGGTGCTATGCCACAGTCGTCAAAAATGGGTGCGTCCCCGCGCAGTCACGCTGCGGTAAAGCAGCTTTCTATTGTGGAGGGCCCCTTGCAGGGATCCCACATGGATTTGGGCACGCTCGAGGAATGTACCTTGGGACGTGCCGCCGACTGTGATTTTGTCACTGGGGATGATTACTCCTCCGGCCATCATGCACGCCTATTTCGCCGCGGCAGCGAGTGGGTAGTGGAGGATTTGGAATCGCGCAACGGAACCCTCGTCAATGGTGTGCGCATCGACCAACCTGAGGTAGTCGGCGCGAACTCCGAAATTAAGCTAGGCCGCACTACCGTGAGGTTGAACGCATGACACTGAAGCTAAACTTTTTTGCCAAGTCGGACCGCGGGCTTATCCGCGGAAATAATGAGGACTCCGGATACGCCGGATCCCACCTGCTGATTTTGGCCGATGGCATGGGCGGGCATGCCGCGGGTGAGGTCGCCTCCCAACTCATGGTCAACCACCTCGAAATCTTGGATCAGGATCCGGGTAAGGAGGACACGGAGGCGCTCCTTGCGGCTGCTGCCGATGACGCCAATGAGGCCATCAGCGAGCACGTCACCGCCCACCCTGAGACCGAAGGCATGGGCACGACGCTGTCCACGATGCTGTTCAATGGCACCACCTTTGGTGTTTGCCATGTGGGCGATTCGCGCGCTTATTTGCTGCGCGATGGCAAGCTCGAGCAAATCACCAAGGACGATACCTACGTGCAGTCCTTGGTGGATAAGGGGGAGCTGGCTGCAGAAGATGTTTCTTCCCACCCACAAAAGTCCCTCATCTTGAAGGCCTATACCGGCCGTGCGGTGGAGCCGACGCTCTTCACGTTCGAAGCCAAGGCGGGTGACCGCATCCTGCTGTGCTCGGATGGACTGTCTGACCCGGTTACGGCTTCCACTATTGAAACCGCCCTTGGCCAGGGAAGCATCGAACAGGCGGGCTCCACCCTCGTGGATCTCGCCATACGTTCGGGCGGACCGGACAATGTCACGGTCGTCATCGGTGAGGTTACGGAAGAAAAACCCGCCACCCACGAGCCTTTTCGCGTTGGTGCGCTGGCGGGTTCGGTAGAAGAGCCCACTCACCCGGATTCTTCTGCATCACGCGCCGCCAAACTCACCCGTAAACCCCAGGTGATTCCGCCGGCCGTCATGGCCGATGAAGACAATGCGGCCAAGGACTCCGATGAGGAAGAGGCAGAAGACGAGCCCCCTCGACGAAAAATTGGGTGGAAGGTCCTCATCGCCCTCATCATCATCTTGGCGCTCGTTATCGGCGCAGGGCTGTGGGTCAAGAATTTCTTGTCCAATAACTATTATGCCGAGACCAACGACGCACAAGAGATCACCATCCTCAAAGGCGCGGACTATTCCCTATTTGGCAAGGATCTAAGCTCCACGCACCAATACGTGTGCATTAATGACAAGAACTCCTTGCTGTTTTCTGCACAGAAGTGCAAGGGAGACTTCACCCCGTTGAAGGTCTCTGACCTGCCCGAGTCTGAGCGCGGCGCGGTAAACCACATTTCCGCCGGTGACCTGAGCGAGGTTCAGGATCAGATTAATGACTTGGGTGAAAAGGCACTCAAGCCATGTATCACTGCGCCGAGCCAAAAAGATAATAAAGACACCAAGGAAAACAAACCTGGGGTCACTTGTAGGGAGGTGTAGCTGATGCAGAAGTTTTTTAGCCGAAGAATCGAACTCGGCCTCCTTATTCTCGCCGCGGTCGTCTTTGCCATTACCTTGGTCAGTTTGGAGCTGTCGCAGGATAATGCGCTCACGACGGACTTGATCTACCTCATCGGTGGATTCATTGGTGTCTTTACCATTGCCCACTTGGCAATGTGCTTCTTGGCGCCCTACGCGGACCAGATCATGTTGCCTATCGTTGCCATCCTTAATGGCATTGGGCTTATCGTTTTGGCCCGCCTGGATTTGGTCAATGACCGGGGACTCGCGGTCCGCCAGGTCATGTGGACCGTCGTTGGCCTCGTGCTCTTTGTGCTGGTCTTGGCGGTTGTCAAGGACCATCGGTCACTCACTCGCTATTCCTATATCTTGGGCGCGGCTGGCCTCGTACTGTTGGCGCTGCCGTTGGTGTGGCCACAACCTGATGGCGTTGAGGCGCGAATTTGGCTGAATTTTGGGCCATTTTCCATCCAGCCGGGTGAGTTCTCCAAGATCATGCTGATCTTATTCTTTGCCATGCTGCTAACACAGAAGCGATCCCTTTTTACCGTGGCTGGCTATCGTTTCTTGGGGATATCCCTACCCCGCTTGCGCGACCTCGCCCCCATTCTCATCGTGTGGGCTATCGCCATCATCATCATGGGCATTTCCAATGACTTTGGTCCGGCGCTGCTGCTCTTTAGCACGGTGCTTGGCATGCTATTTATGGCTACCGGCAGGGTCAGTTGGCTATTCATTGGCCTCATCCTCGTTGGTATCGGTGGCTTTGGCATTTACCAGGTATCCGAAAAGATTCAGCAGCGTTTCTCCAACTTCTTGGATCCGCTAGCCAATTATGATGTCACCGGCTTCCAACTGTCCCAGTCCCTTTTTGGCTTGTCATCTGGCGGTATTTCCGGCAGCGGCTTGGGCCAGGGCCACCCCGAATTGGTCCCAGTGGCACACTCAGACTTTATCCTCGCCGCCATCGGTGAGGAATTGGGCTTGATTGGTCTAGCTGCCGTGCTGGTCCTCTTTGGCATGTTGGTTACCCGCGGATTCAATACCGCGTTGCGTACCCGCGATACGTACGGCAAACTGGTCGCTTCAGGCCTTTCTCTTACTTTGGCGGTACAGGTCTTCGTCGTCACCGGTGGCATTTCCGCCCTGCTGCCGATGACCGGCTTGACCACTCCTTTCATGTCCGCCGGTGGTTCCTCTCTCATGGCTAACTATGTACTGTTGGCGATTTTGCTGCGAATCTCTAACGCGGCACGCCGACCCATGCAGGAGAACTCGAGCAACGCTCCGAGTGATACCTCCATGTTCCCGTCGGTTCAGGAGGCTTACCGATGAACAAATCCATCCGCCTAGTATCCCTATTTGCCATCATCTTGACCGCGGTCCTGTTGGTGAACCTGACGGTCATTCAGGCATTTTCGGACGATAAATACGCGCATAATGCGAAGAACTCGCGTGGGTTTATAGAGTTGCAGACCACCCCGCGCGGCCAGATCTATTCCGGCAATACGGTGCTGGCGCAATCCACGGAAAACCCGGATGAGACCTACTCCCGGTCTTATCCCATCGATTCGCCTGCTTTTGGCAATATCACCGGATACTTGTCCAGCCAATTCGGCGCTTCGGAATTGGAATCTTCGCAAAATGACATTCTCAATGGCACGGATGATTCCCTGTTCAAGCAGCACTGGCTGGATACCATCGCGAATAAGCCCACCCAGGGCGCCAATGTAGAGGTCACCATCGACCCAGCATTGCAGCAGGCCGCGTATGACCAGTTGGCGGGTCCGGGATACGAAGGTTCGGCGGTTGCCATCCAGCCGTCGACGGGCAAGATTCTGGCCATGGCCTCCAACCCGGGCTTTAACCCGAATTCACTGGTCGGCGAGTCCGCCGATGAGGCGTGGACGGGCTTGCAGGAGCAAGCGGGCCAGCCACTGGTCAACCACGCAGCGGCGGATACCTTGCCACCGGGATCCATTTTCAAGATCATTACGACTGCGGCCGGATTGAATAATGGATTCAATCCCTCGTCGAGCCTGACCGGTGCCAACGTGATTACCCTGCCGGATGCCGTCACGGAGCTGACCAACTACGGCAATGAGAAATGCAACGGCCAGGATTCCGTGACTCTGCAGACCGCCTTCGCACTGTCGTGTAATACCGCATTTGTGCAGATGTCTGAGCAGATTGGCGCGGATGAGCTGCGCAAGTACGCGGAGGGTTTCGGAATCGGCAAGAAATACGATCTGGGAGTCTCTTCTTCCGCAGGCACCTTGGGTGACCTTCCGGATGGTGCGGCGACGGCGCAATCGGCCATCGGCCAGCGCGATGTCACCATGAGTGCGTTGCAGGCGGCAGTAATGGCAGGCACCGTGGCCAATAAGGGCACGCGCATGGAGCCTTACCTAGTCAATCGCATTACTGATGCCCAGATGAAGGAAATCCGCACCACCAAGCCCAAGAAGGCCGACGAGGCCGTTACGGAAGAGACCGCATCGACCATTAAGGACTTGATGTTTGCCTCCGAGCGTTCTTCGTGGGGCTACGACGGCAACGGCTTCGCATCCAAGACCGGTACCGCCGAGCACGGCGAAGGCTTGGCTCCGCACGTGTGGTACGTCGCCTTTGACCCGGACCGCGATATTGCCGTCGGGGTCGTCGTCAAGAATGGCGGTAACTTGGGCGAATCCGCGACGGGCGGCAGAGTCTCAGGCCCAATTGGTCGTGCCATCTTGAGCGCTTACCAGGGGGAGCAGTAATGAAGAATACCGAGAATAAGGACCATCTCCAGGAACTCATCGGCAGCGACTACGAGCTGCAGTGGATCATTGGCCACGGCGGCATGTCCACGGTGTGGCTTGCCGATGACACTCGTAATGACCGCGAGGTAGCCATCAAGGTTTTGCGGCCGGAATTTTCTGATAACCAGGAATTCCTCTCCCGCTTCCGCAATGAAGCGGAATCCGCTGAATCTATCCAGTCCGATAACGTGGTGGCCACGTATGACTACCGCGAGCTGGAAGATAATGGCCGCAAATTCTGCTTCATGGCCTTGGAATACGTGCGGGGCGAATCCCTCGCGGATCTGCTCGCGCGCGAGAACACCTTGCAGGAAGAACTCGCGCTGGACGTGCTTGAGCAGGCGGGCCACGGCCTATCCATTATCCACCGGATGGGCTTGGTGCACCGCGATATTAAGCCCGGCAACCTGATGATCACCCAAAATGGACAGGTGAAGATTACGGACTTTGGCATCGCCAAGGCCGCCGCCGCGGTACCGCTCACGCGCACCGGCATGGTGGTGGGTACTGCCCAGTACGTTTCGCCTGAGCAAGCGCAGGGCAAGGAAGTCTCCCCTGCCTCGGATATCTATTCGCTCGGCGTCGTTGGCTACGAGATGCTCGGCGGCAAGCGCCCCTTTTCGGGCGATTCTTCCGTGTCCATTGCTCTTGCCCACATCAACCAGGAGCCAGAACCGCTTTCCACCACGATCAGCGCCCCAGCGCGCGAGCTCATTCGTATCGCGCTGCGCAAGGATCCCAATACCCGATATGCCGATGGCAATGAATTCACGGTCGCGGTATCCGATGTGCGCTTGGGCAAACGCCCGCCGCGGCCGAAGTCCATTCCGCCCCACCAGCAGGCCCCAGAGCCTTCGCCCTCGGCATCGACCGAGATGCTTGCCGATGTCGCCCAGCCCACCACCATTCATCCGGCGGCGGGGACGGCGGCTCCACAACGCAAGGCAGCACCAGCTCCGGGCAATGATTCGAAGGGCGGGAAGTCTTTCCTCAAGGGTCTGGGTATCGTCGCGGCTATCGCCGTGCTTGCCGCGGGCGGCTACGCCATTATGAACCTCATGAGTAGCGAGGGTGGCGAAAGCGAGCCTTCCTCTACCCAAGAAACTTCCGTGGTTACCGAATACCGGGATCCCACGACCACGCAGGTAGAAACCCTGGAGGAGGACGAAGGTACGAACGAGACGCCGCAGGAAGTGACGGTAACGGAGACGGAACCTACTGATCAGGAGGGCAATCAGGCGCCGCGTGATAATCGCCGGCAGCAGCAGACCCCGAACCAGCAGGCTCCGACGCGAAACCAGCAGCGTCCGAATGCTCCGACGCAGCAACGCCAACCCCAGCAGACGCACGTCGAAAATACACCTGAGCCGACCAACACAGTAAACTCACAGCCCGATGAACTTCCTGGGGATTTATCTGACTTATTAAGACAGGATGGTGACTAAGCCATGGTCAATGACCGGTACCGGCTCGGTGAGATCATCGGCTCCGGCGGCATGTCCGAAGTATTTGCCGCAGAAGACACCACTTTAGGCCGGCAAGTAGCGGTAAAAATGCTGCGCACGGAGATGGCTCGCGATATCAACTTCCGCGAGCGCTTCTACCGCGAGGCGCAGAACTCCGGCAAGCTAAACCACCCCAATATCGTGGCGGTCTATGACACCGGCGAGACCGAGGTGGACGGGATGACCATCCCGTATATCGTCATGGAGAGGGTCAACGGGGCCACGCTGCGCGATATTATTCGCGATGATGGCCCGCTGCCCGCCCAAGAGGCGGCGGAGATCCTCAAGCCGGTTGCTGAGGCCCTGCAGGCATCCCATGAGGCGGGAATCATTCACCGCGATATCAAACCGGCGAATATTATGCTCACCAACACCGGCCAGGTGAAGGTGATGGACTTTGGCATCGCCCGTGCATTGGATGACTCGACCTCGGCGATGACCCAAACTTCCGCCGTAATCGGTACCGCCCAGTACCTCTCTCCAGAGCAGGCGCGCGGCAAAAACGCCGATGCGCGTTCTGATGTCTATGCGCTGGGCTGCGTCATGTATGAGGTGCTCACCGGCCGCACCCCATTCGAAGGCGAAACCCCCTTTGCCGTGGCCTACCAGCACGTGCAGGAGGAACCGACCCCGCCTTCGGAGCTTATCGATGACCCCTCGTTGACCCCCACCCAGCGGGTCAATATCGATGCGGTGGTGTTGACCGCGATGGCCAAGCACCCCGCGGACCGCTACCAGTCCGCCTGGGAGATGGCCGGCGATTTGGATCGCCTGCGGAATGGCCAAGTCACCGAGGCCGCCCGCATGCACGTCAACGAGGACGATGCCACGACTGCAATGCCCGCGCCGGCAACCGCCACTGCTACATCCCACCGGGCACCGATCGAATCGACGCGTCCTACCGGTGAAGCCGAAGAGGAAGCGGGCGGCGGCTGGATGAAGTGGCTCGCGCTGCTTCTCGTCGCGCTGTTGATCGCCATCTTGGGCTATTTTGCCTGGGATTTCTGGCGTAGCGACGATGATAAGAATAACCGCGACGGCCGGAACCAAACCGAAGTAGCGGAGCACAATAGCGTCATCGTGCCGGAGGTAGAAAACCGCCCGCGCAATGAAGTGGTCAAAGAGCTCGAGGACTTGGGGCTTCTCGTCACCGTGAACGAAGAAGCTAACCCGGATATCGACCGCAATAATGCGATTCGCATCAATCCGGCCCCTGGATCGGAATTGCAGAAGAATGCCTCGGTGACCTTGACCGTTTCTTCCGGCAAGGAAATCATCGATGTCCCCGATATCACCGGCATGAACTTGGATCAGGCGGCGCAGGTCTTGGAAGAGGCCGGCCTGGAGCTGAACTCGGATGTTTCTGAGCGCAACGATGAGGCCCCCGCCGGTCAGGTAATCCAGCAGAACCCTGCGGGTGGTACGCAATTATCCAAGGGCTCAAAGGTCCGGGTGACGGTGTCTAAGGGCATCGAAAAGAAGCGCGTTCCTGAACTCGCTGGCTTGAGCGAGGAGGATGCGCGCAGCCGCCTCGAAGCCAATGACTTTGACGTCAATGTCCGGGAAGTCGATTCCTTAGAGCCGGAAGGCACCGTGTTGAGCGTCTCCAACCAGGGCGCGCAGCTGGAAAAGGGCCAGACTGTCACCATCGAGGTATCCAATGGGATGCTCATGAAGGCACCCGAGGTCATGCACAAGAATCAAGGGCAAGCCGAGAATGCCCTGCGCCAGGCGGGCTGGGATGGACAGCTGCGCGTGGGCGATCCAATTCCTACCGGCGCGTTGGTCGATAGCAATAAGATCGGTTGGGCGTCCATCAATCCTGGCGATACCATCCGCAAGGATCAGGACGTGGAGGTTCGCATCTGGAAATTCGAAGCCTCGGCGCTACTGCCGCAGCCATAGCTGCTGGTATCGTAATTCATCAGTAAGCACTGAGATAAGAACTGAAATCTAGAGAAGGTCTCTTATGCCAAAGTCAAAGATCACCCAGAGCTCTGCCACCCAGGTATCGAGCTCTGCCGGGGCGAACCGCACCCCGGTCAAAATCAACTCCGAAGGCACCCCGAAGTGGTACGTGGCCATCATGCTTGGCCTGATGGTCCTCGGCCTGCTGTGGCTCGTGGTCAATTACCTCGCCGGTGAATCCATCCCCTTCATGGCGGAGCTCGGCGGTTGGAACTACGGGATTGGCTTCGGCCTCGCCCTTGTTGGTTTGCTCATGACCATGGGCTGGCGTTAGGCCTAGTCCGCAGCCAGAAAGTTGCCCTCGCCGCCACCGCAAGGTGACCGCGAGGGGTTTCTCGTGCTGAGGCCTTAGGGCAAATTCTAGTGGTCATGGAAACACTTTTTATGTTTCGGTTGCGTTTATCAGGTCGGCCATTTTCCCGTCTGGCGTTTGAACGCCTAGGGTTTTGCGAGGGCGGCGGTCGAGCTGAAGTGTTCCAGGTTTTGTTCCGTTTGAGTAGATGGGAAAATCTGGAACACTTCAATGACACACTCGCAAAGTTCGTACGCAAAGCGCAACGAAATCTATCTCAACCGCGTGCTGCAGATAACCCAGACGAACTTCTAGGCCGGCCGCACGCGGGCGACGGCAACGCTCTGGTCAGCGCGGCCCTCGTGTTCGATATCCACTCCAGCGATCTGCTTTCCCGTGGGGCAGACCACCGGGGTAATCAGGTTGATGCCGCGTTCGCGCAGCTTCTCTGACTCCACAGCGATGATGGGGGCCCCGGCGCGGACGACGTCGCCCTTAGCCGCGAGCTTGGTAAAGCCCTCGCCTTTCAGTTCCACGGTATCGATGCCGATGTGGATGAGCAGGTCGAGGCCCTCTTCGGTCCGCATGCCGAAGGCATGGCCGGTCTTAAAGACCATGGTGATGGTGCCATCGACAGGGGCGCAGACATCGAAGGCATCGATCACGGTAGGAATAACGGCAAAGCCTTCACCCACCATGCCCTGGGCAAAGGACTCATCGGGAACCTCAGAAAGCGGCACGACGGTTCCCTCGAATGGGGCGTGAAGCTCGACATCGGTGCCGATCTTCTCTGCAGGGCGAGAGTCTTCGCTGGGCTTCGCGGTGGCCGTAGCTACCGATGCGGAGCCGGTGCGCAGCTGGTGGTTGACCTCATCAAACATGAACTGCACGGAAGGCCCCACGATGACCTGCACGTTCTTTTCGGAGGGGTGGATGACGCCGGATATGCCGGCGCGCTTGATAGTGGGGTCATCGACAAGCGCGCGATCCTTCACGCCCACGCGCAGGCGGGTGGTGCAGTAATCCAGGGAATCGATATTGTCCTTGCCGCCGAGCCCCTCGATGATGCGGGCGGCGGAAGCCGCAGTCTTATCATCGCCCGTGGCGGAATCGTCTTCTTCAGGAGCGCCCTCGTCATCGCCGCGGCCTGGGGTCTTCAGGTTAAACCAGCCGATGAGGTAGTAGAAGATGACGAAGTAGAGGGCGAAGAAAATAACGCCCATGAGAAGCAGCATGTACCACTTATTGGCCAGCGGGTTTTGCGAGGACAGCAGCATATCCACGAAACCTGCGGAGAAGCCGAAGCCCGCGGTCCATTCCATCGCGGCGGCGATAAAGACGGAGAGGCCGGTCAGCAGCGCGTGCACCACGTAGAGCAGCGGGGCGACGAACATGAAGGAGAATTCCAGCGGCTCGGTCACGCCAGTGAAGAAGGAAGCCAGGGCGCCGGCGGCCATGAGGGAGCCGATGACCTTGCGCCGGCCCTTATCCGCGCGCAGGTACATAGCCAGGGCGGCACCTGGCAGGCCAAACATCATGACCGGGAAGAATCCTGCCTGGTAGCGTCCAACGACGCCATCCACGGTGCACTGTCCGTTCTCCCAGATGCCGGGGCACTCTGCGGCGGAGGTGGCCGCGGCGGCCGCGTCGATGGTGGATTGGCCGGATTGGAATTCACCGATGTCATTGATGCCAATGACATCAAACCAGAAGACGGAGTTCAGCGCGTGGTGCAGGCCCGTCGGGATGAGCAGGCGGTTGGCCACACCGTAGATGCCCGCACCCGCGGCGCCAAGGCCCTGGATGGAGGTACCGAAATTGAAGAGCGCGTGGTAGATGAAGGGCCATACAAAGTAGAGGATGGCGGAGACCACGATGGCGAAAAGCGCGGTGAGGATGGGAACGAGGCGGCGGCCGGAGAAGAAGGCCAGGAAGTCCGGCAGCTTGGTGCCGTGGAAGCGGTTATAGACCATCGCGGCCATGACGCCGGCGAGAATGCCGAAAAGAACGTTGCCGTCACCGACGGCATTCCAGCCCTCGGCAGCCCATTCCACGGCGTCATCGCCAGTAAGCGCCGCGGGATCTTCGATGCCGCGGTAACCGGCAACGGCATCGGGGCCCAAGAGCTTCATGAAGGTGGCATAGGCGAGGAACCCGGACAGCGCGGAGGCACCATTGGAGTCCTTGGCCAAGCCAAAGGCGATGGCGACGGCGAAGATCCAGCCAAGGTTATCCAGAACGGCGCCACCGGAGCTGACGAGTAGCTGCGCGACCACGTTATCCTGGCCAGCAACGCTGGCTATCCAGTAGCCAACGCCACCGAGGATCGCCGCGACAGGCAGCACTGCCACGGCGCCCATCAGCGCCTTTCCGAGCCGCTGCAGCGGCCCCATAATATTAAGTTTCACGGCAGGAGTCCTTTCAAAGGCGTAAAGAAGTAAAGAGGGATTTAGTGCGGACGGTGCTCATCCACGAAGCGGTAGTACTCGAGATCCTCCAGTTGGGAGGCCGCATCTTCATCGAGAATCACCGTGGCCCGCGGGTGCAGCTGGAGGATTGAGGCCGGGCAGTGCGCGGATAGCGGACCCTCCACCATGTTGCGGACCGCGGTGGACTTTTCGGTCCCGGTGGCCAGCAGCAATAGGTGGCGGGCCTCGCTGATCGTGCCGAGCCCCTGGGTCAGCGCGTAGCGAGGAACGCTATCCGTGTTCTCGAAAAAGCGGGCATTATCCTGCACGGTCCGTGGGTGCAGCGTTTCCAGGCGGGTGCGCGATTGCAAGGAGCTAGAGGGCTCATTAAAGCCGATGTGCCCATCGCCACCGATGCCAAGCAGCTGGATGTCGATGCCGCCGGCATGGCGAATAGCCTGGTCATAGGCTGCTGCGGCGCGGTTCGGATCCGCGGCATCGCCCTCCGGGCTCTGTACTAACTCATCAATGAAATCGACGTGGCTGGTAAATATGCGCCGGATGGTGGAGTAATACGATTGCTCATGGGAGCGATCTAGCCCCACGTATTCATCTAGGAGGAAGGCGCGACTGCGAGCGAAACTCACCTCCCCGCGCTCGCAGCGGGCGGTGAGTTCTTGATACATCGCGACCGGAGTAGAACCCGTGGCCAGACCCAAGGTGGCCCCGGCGTTGGCATAGCGGACGAAGATATCGGCGGCGGCAATAGCCACCTCTGCTGGTGTGGAACGAATGAGGATGTCCATGCAGTGCTTTCCTAACGTAAATCAGTATCTGTCGCGGCGGCGATGTCGATACCATCAGCGATGACTCGCACAGGTTCGAATCGAGCATTCAGGCCCACGAGGTTGGCGCGCTTACCGGGAGCCAGGCGGCCCACGTCCTTATCCCCCAACACGTCTGCGGCCGTGGTGGAGGTAAACCGAACCGCTTCCTCTGCGCCGTGGCGCGCGGCAAAACGCGCAAACTGCTGCGCCAAGGTGGAGGTTCCACCGGCGATGGCGCCGCTGTCCACCCGCGCCACGCCATCGGTCACGGTAACGGGCAGGGAGCCCAGCTCATAGGAGCCATCGGCCATGCCGGCGGCGGCCATAGCATCGGTGACCGCAAAGGAGCGGCGGTTATAGGCCATATCCACGGTGCCATCGGCAAGATGCACGCCATCGGCAATAAGCTCTACCCCCGCATCGCCCGCTTTCGAGCCGGTGAGTAGCGCGGCCACCGTGCCGGGTGCACGGTGGTGGATGGGCGGCATGGCGTTAAAAAGGTGGGTGCCGGTCACGGTGACGCCCAAGTCTTTCGCCTGCGCCATGACTCGCAACGTGGTCTCATAATCGGCTTCGGTATGGCCCAGGCTGGCGATAATATCGTGCTCGGCGCAGACCTCAAGGAGCTCCGCCGCGGCCTGGGTTTCTGGGGCGAAGGTAATGGACCGCAGGTGACCGCGGGCGGCATCGATCACCTCGCGGAAAAAGTCTGGGTTCCCTGGCACGATGCGCGATGGATCCTGCGCGCCACATTTGGCCGCGGCGATAAACGGGCCTTCCATGTGGATGCCGGCGATATCCCCCTCATCTGCCAGCGCGGCAAGCAACTCCGCACGCGCGCACAGCTCCGCTTGCGTTCCAGAAACCATGCTGGCTATCAGCGTGGTGGTGCCGTGGGCGCGATGAAATCGCGCGGCGGCGCGGCACTGGTCATAATCACCATTGGGAAAGCTTCCCCCATTGCCGCCGTGATTGTGCAGGTCCACAAACCCTGGGACCCACAGCAGCACATCCGGGTCACCGGATTGCCAGGCCGCGTGCGCTGCGGGGACATCACCAAACGAGATGTCTTCAATGCGCCCGCCAAAGTTCAGCGCACCAGCGCGCAGCTCGACGTTCTCGTCGATGTACAGGCCCTCTACGCGGCCCTTCGTCTGTGTCTGCATATTTCGTTCACTTTTCTGTTGTGTGGGCAGGCACCATCCCATAAACGCGCCGATATCCCAGCGCAGCACTATGTTATAACCTATTGGTACCATAAGCCGTTGTCAATGGGGTCACTTTCAATTTTTTATGTGAGATTTTCGAGGACTATCGACTGTGATGCTCAACTTCGTTTAGGCATAGACCCGCACCAGCCACTGGACTACATTGATCTTTAGGAAGTATCGCTTGCCGATGCCACCTCTACCCTCGGCTTCTCTCTAGCAAGCGCGCTACCTACGCCAACCACCGCGTCACGTCAGGAGAACGTAAATATGGATTTAAAACCAGAAACTATTGTTTCTAATATTTTAAGCGACATTGCGGAAGTAAATGATTGGGCCAGCATTGCTGATGCCACCGGCGCTAATGACATAAACTCTTTCCACGCCACCCCTGACGAGGTTTTCACCATCCTCACTGCTGTTAAAAATAGTCCCGATTTGGCCCTCGGAACTGTCACAAATGAGTTCAAGGATTTCCCTGATAGCTGGTCGCCGCGTGATATAACAGACCGGATCTTTGCCTCGTCAGATCCCATCTTCTCGATGATGGATATCTTTATGCGCCCGACCAATGAATAACCTACGGAAGAATAGAGATGAAAACTGACCACGTATCTCCTTTAAGTTACGTAGCCCTTAGCACTGTGGTTGTTGCTTCATAACTAGCCCTACCTGTGCATTTTGAGACATATCCACGCTCATTGCCTTGATAATCAGTCTGCTCAACTGGGCCCTCCGGTCTTGTCATCAAGCAGCTACCCTGCAAAAGCGCAGGGATAAATTGGGTGCGATCTACTGTCTAAATGACCACTAAGAGTGCTCTTCCGCGATATCGCGCATGCAATTATTATTATTGAAATAATAACCGTTTCATGTCCTTCACAAGTACTCGCCTCGGACATGGCGGGATCCTCATCTCAAGGAGCACACCATGACCAGTCGTTCACCCGCACCGCCGCGGCACCGGTCCCAGTACGTTCTCTTGGCCGGCTTAGCCGTCTCGGTGGCCTATGCCGTCGTCCATATCGCGTTTTCTGATCCCGCCCTGATCGAAGGCACCGCACCCGCGCGCCTGTCCTTACGCAATTACCTTGGCCCAGTGCTGGGCTCTGGCATGGTGTGGGCGCTATTTGCTTACCTCATGGGCAAGGCGTGCTCCCACCGGTGGACCACGGCCTTTTTCGCAGGAGCCGGCATACTCCTGCTCATGTTGGCGGTGCACTACGGGCTGCTTTTCGCCTTTGGCATCTACGACTGGCAGACGGCCTTTTCCTCCAATGCCGCGTGGTTCCTCTTTGCCCTTATCGCCGGGCCACTTTTCGGCGCGGCGGGGGCATTTTCCCACAGGTTGGGCTGGCTAGATTACGTTGCCGTGCTCGGTTTCGTACTGGAGCCATTAGTCACCGGCCTCATTCCCGGCAATAGTATCGAGCCGCAGACCACGACCACCCCTGGATATCTAGCCGCAGTAACGCTGTGGATGATCGGTGCGGTATTCCTCTACTGTGAACGCCGGGCTCCTATTAAGGGGTAGCCACATCCCCCGCGGCCCACCAGCCGGGCATGCCATGGACGCCGGCCCCGGGCGCGGTGGACCCCGAAGCCATGAATATTCCCGGCGCGAGCCGGTGCGGGTGCGCGGAGAGGCGCGGGCGCAGCACGGTCTGCAGCCCGGTCATCGCGCCACCGGCGATATCGCCGCCCACCAGGTTGGGGTTCCAGCGTTCCAGGTCAGCTGGGCTCGTCGCGCGGGTGGCCAGGATGGTATCGCGAAAACCGGGTGCGAAACGCTCTATCTGCTGGGCAATAAGTTCACTAACCTCACCCGGGTAGCGCTCCTGGTAGCCGTGCGGCACGTGGGCATAGGTCCACAGCGCCAGGCCGCGCGACGGGTCAGCCACATATTGCTGACACACCATGACCAGGGGATTTACGGGCATGCGGCGCTTGCCGATGTCCCTTTCCGCCCCACTGATCTCCTCCACGCTGCCGCCCACGTGGACGGTGCCGGCTTGGCCCACGCGGGGATCGGCCCACGGCACGGGTTCGCTTAAGTGAAAATCCACCTTGTACACCGCGCTGCCATAGCGCCACCGCCGCAGGTTTCGTCGAGTCCGTGCAGGAAGGTCGAGCCCGCCCAGCCTAAGGATCTGGCGCGGGGTGAGATTGAGGATAAGGGCATCCGCGCGGGGCAGGCTGCGCACATCCGTGATGTCGGCGCCGGTGTAGATGCGGGCGTTGTGGGAGCGGAGGAGGGAGACGAGGGCATCGGCAAGCGCCTGCGTGCCGCCTTCTACCACCGGCCAGCCGCGGGTCATGCCGAGCGCGCCAAAGAGCAGGCCGAAAGCGGAGGTAAAAGACCTGGTAGGCGAGGTAATGGCGTGCACCGCGCTACCGGCGAATAAGGCGCGGGCCTGCGGGGAAGTAAATGCCGCCCGCGCGAGCGCGCTCGCCGGAAGCACGCCCGGCGCGCCGAATTGCGCCAAGCGCACCGGGTGCTCGGGCCAGCGCACCAGCGGGGTGAGCGCGTTATTCACGTGTGCGTCGATATTGCGCACCACGTGGCCGTGCAGGTGGGTCCACGCCCGGGCATCGGTGCCGAGCCCCGCGGCGGTCTCCTCTAGGGAATTGTGGAGAATGCCCACCGGCGCGCCCTCCAGTGGATGGGCCATGGGATAGCGCGCATGGCGCCAGCGCAGGCCGTGGGATTCCAGATCGAGTGCGCGGAAGGCCGGGCTCGCGATGCCGAAGGGGTGACCGGCCGCGCCAAGATCAACGATGGTGCCCGGAAAGATCTCCGTCGACGATGCCGCTGCCCCACCCGGGTGGCTGGCGCTCTCATACACATCCACGTGCCAACCGGCCGTGGCGAGGCGGGCCGCGGCGGTGAGCCCATTGGGCCCTGCGCCGACGATCACAGCGTGCGGTTGTTTATCCACAATCCTCCTTGTGCAGGTCAGTGGCCCCAATCTACCTATTCGCCCACACGATGGGTACAAAGTTATCCACAGGCTGTGGAAGAAACCTGTGGAATATTTATTTCACAGACTTATCCCCACCCTGTGGATAAGTGTTTTCACGGGCTTCCACAGGTGATTTTTCGGCCGCCGATACCGCTATAACCTGTGTGATCAGGGAAAACTCCGGAAAAGCGTTCGGTAAATTACAAGAATGTGGTTATCCACAATGTGGATAACTATTGTGGATTTCTTTCGCACACCCATTCCGGTGATCAAATTCCACAGTTATCCCCAAACCCCAGCTCGCAGGGCTAATAACACAATGATGACCGCAGCGGTGAGAGCGACACCCGCCCAGCGCACGGAATTGTTTCGATGGAAGAGGAACAAGCTCAAGATGATGCCGGTGCACAAGCCACCAAGATGCCCCCACAGGGAGACACCCTCTGCGACGAAGGTATAGCCCACATTGACCAATAAGAGGACGATGGGCGCGCGCAGATCCATCCCGCGTTGCCGGAAGGCGCCCACCAGCATGCCCATCAGCGCAAAGATCGCCCCGGAGGCCCCTACCGTGGGAGTGCCAAAATCGAACCACAGCACCATGGCGGAAGCGCCCAAACAAGAAACCAGGTACGCGGCAATGTATAGCCCGGTATCGAGGGCGCGCTCTACTTCCCTACCGATAAGCAGCAGCATCACCATATTGACCGCGAGGTGCCCGCCGTCCAAGTGCATGAATTCCGAGGACAGCGCCGTGAGCGGCGCATCGGCGTACTGCGGCCCCCACAAGGCCCAGTCTTGGCTCAGCGTGGAGAGAAAGAAGGTCTCGCCCAATGTGCGAGCTTGTACCGCGGTAATTGACCACGCGATGATGCAGATCGCGGCGATGGTCGAGGTAACGGGGGCGGTTCGCAGATAGTTTTTCACCATGGCGTGGAAACTGATCCTTTACTGGCAATCGGATAAAACTAAACGAACCCGGCACCACGGGAAGGGTGTGGTGCCGGGCGCGGAGCGAGAAAACGCTTAGGCGATATCGATGGACTCGATGACAACGTCCTCGTGCGGACGATCCATGCGGTCGGTATCGACCTTGCCAATCTTGGAAACAACTTCCTGCGAAGCAGGGTCAGTGACCTCACCGAAGATGGTGTGGTGGTTGTTCAGGTGCGGGGTCGGCGCCACGGTGATGAAGAACTGGGAACCGTTGGTGCCTGGGCCAGCATTGGCCATGGCCAGCAGGAATGGGCGGTCGAACTGCAGCTCTGGGTGGAACTCGTCCTGGAACTGGTAGCCCGGGCCACCGCGGCCGGTGCCGGTGGGGTCGCCGCCCTGGATCATGAAGTTATCGATGATGCGGTGGAAGATGGCGCCATCGTAGAACGGGCCGGACTGCTCGCCCTTTGCGTTCTGGGTGGAGTAGTCCTTTTCGCCCTTGGCCAAACCGATGAAGTTTTCAACGGTTACCGGTGCGTGGTTACCGAAGAGATCGATAACAATATCGCCGTAGTTGGTATGCATCGTTGCAGTTGCGGTCTTCTGAGTCATGCCAGCCATTGTAAAGAATTTACTTCCTCTCCGCTGTGCAAGACATAACGCTCTCAGCGATCGCGCTATCGTTCTCCCCTACTCAGCTGACAGGGCTTGTCCCCCAAATAGCCAGCTAACCACGAGAGCACCGGGATCAATGACTCCCTTGCTGCGATCGCCCAGATAGGACGCGCGCCCCTTCTTGGCGGCGATCTTTCCGGTTTCCTCCACGCCCTCGCGAGCGGCCTCGTACAGGGTCTGGAGCGTTTGCTCGTCTGGGCGCTCCGCACCGATTTCTTGCGCCTTCTCCGCGGCCGGAATGAGCGCATCGAGCATGGTGCAATCACCGCGCTGCGCGCCGCCCAGTTCTTGAATGAACTCCGCCGCGCTGCTCAAACCTTCCGCTAAGGTCTCCGCGCGGGCCATGTCATTGAAGAAGCTGCCGAAGACCGCGCCCGAGGTTCCGCCCGCAAGAACGAGGAAGCGCTTGGCCAGGCCGGTGAAAATCTCATCATCCGCACCGCGCAGCGGCAGTTTAATGCTTTCCAGCGCCGCCTCCATATTGGTACCGAAGTCTCCATCGCCGGCCTTGCGGTCGAGCTCGGTCAGCTCCTCGATGGAAGATTGCACCCGGTCAACGAAGTCACTCAACCACTGGTTCTCTTCGCCTTCGGTGGGCAGTTCATCTTCAAAGGTAATCCGCGCCGATTCCACCTGCTTTGTACCGCCCAAGGTATGCGGCCAGGCGGGGGCTTGGGTTGGGGCATCGATAAGCTCGAGCAGCTCATCGTCCGCCTTGAGCAGCGTGATGGATACGCCGTGCATATTGACCGCGGTGACGAAGTTGCCCACCATGGAGCGCACTACCGTAATTCCCTTCTCCGCTAGCTGCGCGGAAGCCTCGCCAAAGACCAGGCTCAGCTCCAAAGGCGTGGTGCCGCCCAAGCCATTGACTAGGCACACCACCTCGTCGCCGCTGCTGATGTCGAGGGCAGCACCCAGCTTTTCCAGCACGGTGGCCACGATGGCATGGGCATTATCAACCTTCTCCGTGTGCGTGCCAGGCTCGCCGTGGATGCCCACACCGACTTCCATGTGCCCGTCGTCCAAATCAAAGGTATCGCGCCCAGTGGTGGGCAAAAAGCCGGATCCCAGTGCCACGGACATGCTGCGGGATTGATCGGCGGTCCGTTTCGCAAGCTCGGTGACCTTATCCAAGTCATCGCCGCGGTACGCCGCGGCACCGGCCGCCTTTTCCACCAGGATCGTGGCACCCGTACCGCGCCGGCCAGGGCCCTCGCCGGTGCCTTCGGTAGCAATATCATCGGCAACCAAGACGGAACGAGTATCTACGGCCTCTGCAGCATTGCGCGCCACGGTGAAGTTCATGACATCGCCGGTGTAATTCTTCACAATGTGCAACACTCCCCTACCCTGATCGGCCCACTGCGTGGCTTCGCTGACCTGAACCGCATTCGGGGAGGTAAACAGCAGGCCCGGGCAGGCGGCAGCGAGCATGCCTTGCCCAATGAAGCCGGCGTGCATGGGCTCGTGGCCGGATCCGCCACCGGAGATGACCGCGACAGCCGGTTTATCATCGGCCGTGCGCAGCGGGGTGCTGCGCCCGATGAAGCCCGCGTCGTGCCAGGTGGCATCGGGATGCTGGGCGATGAACCCGGCCAGGGAATCAGACAGGAAGGATTCTTGGCTATTGCGAAATGCTGAGTGCTTCATAGCGCCCACGGTAATCCGGATCCGGCCATAGCGTCGCGGGTGGGTACAAGATCACGAAAACGCTATGCAGACCGGCTGCATAGCGTTTCCTTTAAGAACCTAGAATTTCGCAGATTCTATTTAGAGGGCGTTGCGCACCACATCGCGGGCTTCCACCATGTTGCGCAGGGAGGTTTCGGTCTCCTCGTAACCGCGGGTCTTCAGGCCGCAGTCCGGGTTAACCCACAGGCGATCCAGCGGCACGTTCTTGAGTGCGGCGCGGATAAGCTCTGCCATTTCCTCCACGGAAGGCACGCGCGGGGAGTGGATATCGTAGATACCAGGTCCAATCTCAGAGTGGAAGGTCTCATCGATATCCTCCAGCAGTTCCATGCGGGAGCGTGCAGCCTCGATGGAGGTGACGTCTGCGTCCAGGCCGGCGACGGCGTCGATGATCTGGCCGAACTCCGAGTAGCACAGGTGGGTGTGGATCTGGGTGGTGGGCTTGGCCTCGAGGGCTACCAGGCGGAAGGAACGCACTGCCCAGTCCAGGTAGGCCTTGCGGTCCTGCTCGCGCAGCGGCAGCAGCTCGCGCAGGGCTGGCTCATCGATCTGGATGATGTCAATGCCGGCTTCCTCCAGGTCACGAACCTCGTCTGCCAGTGCCACGCCCAGCTGGTCCGCGGATACGGACTGGTGCACGTCATCGCGGACGAAGGACCATGCCAGGATGGTGACCGGGCCGGTCAGCATGCCCTTGACGTGCTTTTCCGAAAGCGACTGTGCAAACTTCGACCACTCGGTGGTCATAGCAGCCGGGCGGGAGATGTCACCCACAACGATTGGCGGACGGGTGCAACGGGAACCGTAGGACTGTACCCAGCCGTTTTCGGTGGTAACGAAGCCATCGAGCAGCTCCGCGAAGTACTGCACCATGTCATTGCGCTCCGGTTCGCCGTGAACCAGGACGTCCAGGCCGAGGCGCTCCTGCAGTTCGATGACGGACTTAACCTCGTCCTTGAGGGCGGAGTTGTAGTCAGCATCAGAAAGCTCGCCCTTGCGGTGCGCGGCACGCGCCTGGCGGATTTCCTTGGTCTGCGGGAAGGAACCGATGGTGGTGGTCGGAAGCTCAGACAGGCCGAGCTCCTTCTGTGCTTCCTTGCGCTCGTTGAAGGCCGGCTCGCGCTTGACCTCGCCTTCCGGCAGCTGAGAGATGCGCTCTTGCACGGCGGCGTTGTTGATGCGCTCGGACTCGGCGCGGGTGCGCACGGCGCGGTCGCTGACGCTGTAGGCCTCTTCGGCTGCCTCCGGGCCCTGTACTAGGGCGACGACTTCCTTGACCTTTTCATTGGCGAAGGAGAACCACGGGGCGACATCGGCAGGCAGCTTGGATTCTGCCTCGACGGAGTGCGGCACGTGCTGCAAGGACACGGAGGTGGATACGGACAGTTCATCGATGCTGCCGGCCAGGTCCTCGTACTTGGAGCGCAGGTCGCGCAGGTTGGCGGCCCAAACATTGCGGCCATCGACAAGGCCGGCAACGACGTGGGTGTTCAGGTTCTTCACGCGCTCGAGGTAGCCCTCATCCAGGGCCAGGGTGCCGACAGAAAGGTCAACCTGAACGGCCTCTGGCTTGAGCTCTGCGATGACATCGAGGCCCTTGCGGGCAGAGCCGTACGGGGTGGTCAGGTAGACCTGTGGGCGCTCTTCTGCACCCAGGATGGCGGAGTATGCCTGCTTGGTATATGCAGCCAAGTCCTCATCGCTGGCGTTGGTCAGGTCTGCAACGAGGGCAGGTTCTGCCAACTGAATCCACTCCACGCCGGCCTTGTGCAGCTCCGCGAGGACCTCCTGGTAGGCGGCAACGGCATCATCTAGGCGCTCGAGCGGGGCCTTGGCTGCACCCTCGGCCTGCTTGGACAGGGCCAACAGGGTAACCGGGCCAACGAGGTACGGGCGCACGGTGTGGCCTGCTTCGCGGGCTTCTTCTACCAGCTTGATAATGCGCTGTGGGTGCGCATTAAAAGCGTGGTCATCGGCAATTTCCGGCACAATGTAGTGGTAGTTGGTGTCGAACCACTTGGTCATCTCCAGCGGCGCGGTGTCCTTATTACCGCGGGCCAGGGTGAACTCATCATCCAGGGTTTCACCGGCAACGGCACCGACGGTCAGTGCGGTTTCGAGCACCTGGTCGTAGTAAGCGACGTCCGCCGGGATGGCGTAATCCTCGGTCAGGCCGAGGTCGCGCAGGCGGTTGTAGGTATCGAGGCGCAGCGAGTGCGCGGCGGATTCGAAGGTCTCCGCATCGATGCGGCCGGCCCAGTAGGACTCGAGCGCGCGCTTCAACTCGCGGTTGGCGCCAATGCGGGGATAGCCCTCAATTGTCGCCTTGGGGAAATTAGCGTTGGTCATTGTCTACTCCGATTCGGGTTAGTAGGTCGTGAGTATTGTCGGGGTTGTTGTGGGTATATATATGGAGCCCGCTCGCCCCGCCAGCCACGATGTCGCGGGCTAGTTCGGCGGTCAGTTCCATGCCGGTTTCGTATTCTTCTTCTGGGGTTGTCGCTGCCGCGAGCGCCGACCGCACCCTTTCGGGTACGGCGAGCCCGGACAGCTCTCCCATTCGCTCCACCCGGCGCAGGCTGGTCATGGGCATGATTCCCGGAATAAGGGGAATATGCACCCCGGCCAGTTGGGCCTTTTTGGTAAAGCGCAGGTAATCCTGGGCATCGAAGAATAGCTGGGTAATGGCGAAGTCCGCGCCGAGGCGTTGCTTTTTGAGCAAGACGTCAAAATCTTCATCTTCGTTTTTAGATTCAACGTGCCCGCTGGGATAGCACGCGACTCCGACGGCCAGGCGGCCAGCGGCGAACCGCGCGGCTTGTTGCTTTTCCAATTGCCGGATGAGGCTTATCAATTCATCGGCATGCTGCGGATAGTGCTCCGGCAAGCCTTCCTCTGGCAGGTCCCCGCGTAGGGCCAGCAGGCCGCGGACACCGGCATCGACCAATCGGTTAGTCCAGCCGATAAGTTCCGTGCGCGAACCAGCCGTGCAAGCCAGGTGCGCAAGCGGGCGCATCGAGGTGGTGCGCGAAATCCGCTCGATAAAGGCCGTAGTCCCTTCGAGCCAACCGGACCGTTTGGAACTTGTCACCGCAATATAATCCGGGTGGTAACTTTCCAAGGTTTGCAGCAAACGGTCGATCTTGGCTTCATCGGCGTCGTGGCGCGGCGGAATTACCTCGAAAGATAGCGCCAAACGCTCCGGCACCATTAGCTCTTCTTCACTCATGGAATCCAATGGTGCTGACGCCGAAAATCGCGGGCTCATAGTCACCTCCTTTTCCCGATCTCAATTGCTGTCTGGAGGAAAACGTACCAAGCTGTTCAGTTTGCGGGGTAGCGCGACGCTAATGGTATTACCTTTGCAGGCCCATAAACAGCGCGGTTAGCCAAAATCGGCGTGAATATTAATACTCCATTCTGAACCAAGCGGTCTATTTTATGGTTGATTCCACCCCTGAATCCCCCGCCAAAACAGTGGTGGGGTGTCAAGTTGGCCACTATGCTGGATGAAAAGGACAAATAAATCTCATCTAAGGAGCACCTGCATCAATGAACCCCACCGCAGTGAAAATGGCGTTCAAGACCGGTTCCAATGTGTGGAAGCAATTGCGCGATTACCGGCAAGAAAAATCCCGCGAAACTTATACCGCCCTCGAAGAGGCTGCCCAACAGATGCAAAAGGAAGACAACAGCACCTTTGATGAGGCCCGCAAGCAGGCCGGCGCCGTCACCCAGGCCGCGCACTCCCGCCTCGAGCGCGCCCTAGAGGAATTCAATAACTACCGCGAAGACGCCGTCGAGCGTTTCGATGAGGCCAAAAAAGAAGCCACCAAGAAGGCAAAGAAGGCCCGCAAGCAAACTAAGAAGAAGGCCACCAAGGCGGCAAAGAAGCAGACCAAGAAGGACAAGAAGTCTTCGAAGTTCTGGACCGTTGCAGGAATCGTTGCCCTGCTTACCGCGGCAACCGGCGCGATTTATTACTGGCTGCGCTCCAATGACAAGCCTTCCCAGACTCCACCGCGCGTGGATGACTACCGTGGCGGCACCCAGAACACCGCCCCAGAATCCACCTTGGTATACACCTCCACCAGCGAAGCTAAGCCCGAATCCGATTCGGATCTTGCCGAAGAGGGTGCCGTGCGCGACGAGGAACTTTTGGGTTCCATCGATGAGCAGCTGGCCAAGCACCGCGAGGAAGAAGAGGCCGCTGCAGAGGAAGCGGATACCAGCCGCATCACCGATGACCACCAGAGTGAGGGCAAGCACCGCCTGCAGTCTGACGAGCAGTAGTTCCTTTCTCACCCCCGCCGTGGGGGTGCAGTAGGCGTTGCCTAGATCTCATTGCTTTGCCTAATCAAAAATCTCCTGCTTGAATTCACCCATTAAGGCTTTCTACAAGGAGATAAACAATGAGCTTTGAGTCTCTCACCGTCAAGCTCAAAGACGGTTCAACGTACTATTTCCCCGCAGGCCCAGTAACCGATGATCCCTCCCCGCGCGTGGATAACCTCCGCTTTGCCATCGATAACGGCGCTACCTTCCGCTCCGTTGACGAATCCGGTGAAATGCGCGAATTCAACGGCGCGGACGTGCATAACTATCACTTGGCTTAACTAGCCCTGCGGATTCTTCATATATCCTGGGGATTATGGAAATTCGCGCGACACAAGAATCCGATCGCACTTATATAGCTCGCCTCAACTTCCTGACCGATACGTTCGGTGATGAACGAGGCGAGCTTTCTTCCGGTTTTGCCGATGATTTTTCCTTTTACGTGGAAAATTGGGAGCCCAACCAAGGAGGTTTCATCGCTTGGGAGGACCTCGTGCCCGCCGGCGGTGTGTGGCTCAATTGGGGCACCGAGGACAATCACGGTTACGGATTCGTCGAACCGGCCATCCCAGAATTTGCCATCGCGGTAGAAAGCCGCTTTGCGGGGCAGGGCATTGCCACCGCGCTTATCGATGCCGCCATTTCCCTCGCCCAGACCCTCAAAGCGCCCGGCATTTCCCTGGCCGTCCACCCCGATAATCCGCGTGCTCAGGGGCTTTATGAACGCTTGGGCTTCGAGCATGTGGGTGTGTACGCCGAGCATTACATCATGGTCAAGCGCTTTTTATAACCCTATGCATGACTAAAGTCCAGATTCTTTGACCAGAATCCGGACTTTTCCTGTGGAGCATAGGAGAATCGAACTCCTGACCTTCTGCTTGCAAAGCAGATGCTCTACCAATTGAGCTAATGCCCCAGTGGCTTGTACTTTACTACTGCAGCCGCTCATTCCAAAAATGCCGAAGACACCGCGGCACAGTGATTTACTTCTATCACATTTATCACACGCGTTTAATCCATAATTCCCTTCGCAGTGGAGTAGGCTGGCTAATCGTGCCCATCTGTCCTCGTTCCTAGGAAAAGTATGCGTCGACTTCTTACCTCCGCGCTCACCGTGCTCGCCACCGCTGCCCTTCCCGCCTGCGCCAATGCGCAATTCCTCGAAGGCACCCCTAAAGCAGCCGGGTCTTCAGAACCTAATATCCAATCCGCGGTTTCTGAGATTCAGACCGATATTCAAAGCCGTATCGACAGCACCCGCGCGCAAGCACAGGACCTTGTCTCCACGGTAGCGCCACAAGACGAGCCGCAGAACGAGGCCGCACCCGCACCAGATCCCCAGGCCGGGGCCGCACCACAACCAGCCCCGCAGCCCCAGGGCAACGGCGTCGACTGTCCGAATTGCGTGGCTCTTACCTTTGACGATGGCCCAAGCCCTTATACCAACCAGCTCTTGGATACCTTTAAGGCGAAAAACGCCCACGCCAGCTTCATGGTGTTAGCGGATCACGCCTACCAGTACCCCCAAGCGCTCCAGCGCATGCAGGCAGAAGGTCACACCATTGGCAATCACACCAAGACCCATCGCCAGCTCAACCAGCTAGCTTACGGCGATATTGCCCAAGAAATCGACGCCGGCAATGCGGCGATCCGCAATGCCACCGGACAAAATCCGAAATGGCTGCGCCCGCCCTACGGTGCCACCAATGAGACGGTTGACCAGGTAGCCAGGGATAAGGGCTTGTCGCAGGCCCTATGGAACGTGGATACCTTGGACTGGAAGATCCGCGACTCGCAGCACGTCTGCAACGCCGCCGTTCAGGATGCTAACCCAGGCTCCATCGTCTTGATGCACGATATTCATCCGACCACCGTCAATGCGGCCGAGTGCATTATCGATGGCCTGCGCGCCAAGGGCTTGGAGCCGGTCAGCCTCGATGAGTTGCTGCGCACCCCGGTAGACGGAAAGCGCTACTACTCCCGTTAATGATTGATTTCTCCCACACAGCTGATGTCGTCGCTCCGCAGCTCCTTGGCTGCGTCATCACGCACGCTGGGGTGAGCATTCGCCTCACGGAAGTCGAGGCCTACTTGGGCACGGACGATGCCGCCGCCCATACCTTTCGTGGGAAAACCCCGCGCAATGCCGCCATGTTCGGCCCACCCGGCCGACTGTATGTGTATGCCTCTTACGGTATCCACCGCAATGTCAATATCGTGTGCGCGCCCGAAGGCGTGGGCCAAGGGTGCCTACTGCGCGGCGGTGAGGTGCTATCCGGGATCGATACCGCCTTTGCACGACGCGGCACCAGCGATTTTCATAACCTAGCCCGCGGCCCCGGGAACCTCGGAAAAGCTCTGGGAGCAACGCTGGAGGATAACCACCTGCCAGTGCAGCTTTCTGAGCGCGAGTCTGCACCGGAATGGGTGCGCGGCCCGCGCATTGGTATCTCCAAAAACCAGGAAGCAGCCCTCAGGTTTTGGATTCCCTTTGATAAGACCGTTTCCGGCCGCCGCGGCTATCCCAAAAAATAATTAATAGCGGCCGCCGTAGCGCTCATCGGCTTCGATGGCTTTGATGATGCGCTCATTAATTTGGGTCATCTGATGAATCTGGGCGCGGGTCAGATTATCGATAACGGATCGGCGGGCCTGCTTGGCGTGGCCTGGGGCGGTTTCTACTACCTTGTCCCAGCCGCTATCGGTAAGGTGCGCCATCGTCGTCCGCCCATCATTGGGGCAAGGACGCCGCACGACCCAGCCCTGGCGCTCCAGGCGGGTGACGACCTGGCTCAGGCGGGACAGGGAGCCATTTGCGGTAATCGCAAGATCCCGCATGCGCATCTCATGGTTATCGGCCTCTGATAGCCGTGAGAGCACCGTATATTCAAAGAAGCTTAGCTTGGCATCATCGCGCAGCTGCGCGTCCAGAATATTGGTGAGCCGGACATTCACGCTCATCAGGGACATGAATGCTGCTAGTTCATCCTCTTCCAGCCAAAAGTCGTCCCGCTCGGTCATGAGGATTATTTTAGCAACTGGACTTCAATTCTAAAATAATCCCCAAATAGCCGGAGTCCCATCCCGGTTATCCGAGCCTGGACTGATCCGCCTAGTGGCTGGTGGGTGCCAAACGTGCTGGGTCCAATTCAATCCGGCGGAGCAACTGCGCGTTGAATGCCACCACGATGGTCGATAGCGACATCAATACCGCACCGGCCGCCGGGGAGAGCACGACACCGATGGGTGCGAGTACGCCTGCCGCCAAGGGCACGGCAATGATGTTGTAGCCAGATGCCCAAATAAGGTTTTGGATCATCTTGCGGTAGCTAGCGCGCGACAAGGTGATCATCGAAAGCACCGACCGTGGGTCATCGCTGGCGAGCACCACCTCGGCGGATTCCATGGCGACATCGGTGCCGGCGCCAATGGCGATGCCGACTTCCGCGCGGGCCAAGGCTGGGGCGTCGTTGACGCCATCGCCAACCATGGCCACGGCCAGGCCGCGCTCTTGTAATTCGGTGACCTTGGAGTCCTTGTCCTGCGGCAGGACTTCGGCAAAGACCTCGTCAATACCCAGTTCTTCGCCAACGGCCTCAGCGACCTGCGTGGCATCGCCAGTGATCATCGCAACCTTGACGCCCTGCTCTTGGAGGGCCTGTACGGCCGCGCGGGATTCGGGACGAATCTTGTCTTCGACCGCGAGAGCGCCAATGATCTGACCATCGCGCACGACGTGCAGAACACCTGCGCCGCGCTGGGACCACTCTTCAACCTGCGCATCGAACACCCCAGGGGTGGCAAGCTCTAGCTCGCGCAGCATATTCGGCCCACCGACGAGGACCTCTGCCCCATCGACGGTGGCCTTGATTCCCCGGCCGGCGGCCGCACTGAAATCGGTGCTGTGCAGCTGCTCCTGGGATGCTTCCGCGTGGTCTTCGGCTGCCTTGACGATGGCGCGGGCCAACGGGTGTTCACTATCGGCCTCGGCCGCGGCGGCCACTGCTAGCAGCTGCCCCTCGCTGATGTCCTCAACGGTTGCGACACCGGTAACGGCATGAGCGCCTTCGGTCAGGGTACCGGTCTTATCGAAGAGAACGGCGTCGATGGTGCGCATGCGCTCCAACGCCATACGTTCCTTGATGAGTACCCCAGACTGTGCGGCCTGCTCGGTAGAGATCGCAATGACCAGTGGGATAGCCAAACCAAGGGCGTGGGGGCAAGCGATGACGAGCACGGTAACGGTGCGCACCACGGCGTCGCTTGGGCTTCCGATAATGGCCCAGACCACCGCGGTAATGATGGCTGCGCTCAGCGCGAACCAGAAGAGCAACGCTGCGGCGCGATCGGCCAGGGCTTGGGCGCGGGAGGAGGATTCCTGCGCCTCGGCGACCATGCTTTGGATACCGCCCAGGGCCGTATCTCCTCCGATGGCTTCTACCTGGACGCGGACGGTGTTATCGGTGGCCACCGTACCGGCGACCACGCGCTCACCTTTATCGCGGAAGACTGGGCGGGATTCACCGGTGATCATGGATTCATCGAATTCGGCTGAGCCTTTAACAATGGTGCCATCGGCAGGCGCCCGCGCTCCAGCGCGGACCAGTACTATGTCATCCACCGCCAGCTCAGAGACTGGCACGGTGTGGGTCTGCCCATCGATGATCTTCTCGGCTTCGTCAGGCAACAGTTCTGCTAAGGCGTCCAAAGCGGAGGAGGCCGCGCCGAGGGCGCGCATCTCCAACCAGTGGCCCAGCAGCATAATGACGACCAGGAGGGCCAGCTCCCACCAGAAATCTAGGTCGAATCCTCCAATCCCCAAGGTGGTGACCCATGAGGCGACGAACGCCACGGTAATAGCCATGGCGATAAGCAGCATCATCCCGGGCTGGCGGGATTTCAGTTCCGACCAGCCGCCTTGCAGGAACGGCGTGCCGCCATAAATGAAGATGATGGTGCCAAGCACCGGGGGAATCCAGGATGAACCATTGAATTCGGGTACGCCGTAGCCGAGCAAGTCTGCGACCATAGGGCTGAAGATGACGACCGGTACCGATAGCAGCAGCGACCACCAGAAGCGGCTGCGGAACATCGCCGCGTGATCGCCATGACCGTGACCGTGGCCATGCCCGTGCTCGTGACCGTGGTGGTCACCGTGAGAGTGCCCTTCGTGGCCGCCATGATCTGCGTGTTGCGTATGGTCCGCTTCCGCGGCCTGGTGAGCACCGGAATGCTCACCGTGTTGGTGGGAAGTACTCATAAAATTCCTTTCTTCTCCTCCCTGCACCGAGAGGAATCCTAGCGTCGGTGGAACACAGTGATGGTTACTCTCCCCACCATATACCCCGGGGAGGTATATTTACAGGAACGAAAGGAGCCATTTTCGCATGAGAGGCGAAGTGGAGCTGCCGAGAAAGGCGGGTTAAGTAGCAGGAAGTGTGTCTCGGTTTCAGCGTAAGCGCTGGTTAGCTTGTTTAAATAGGAGCTGAATAAGCTTCTGGGGCTTATTCGGCCCTGCTTTTTGTTCAATCCACCGGAATGGCACCTGCATGTGGTATGTGGTGAGCTGGTTGAATTTTCCGGTGACTACTAACCGACCACGATGCCCTATTTGTGCAGGGCAGATGAAGAAAAATGGCACAACATCCAAAGGGAAAACCAGATGGCGATGCAAAGACCCCAACTGCGGAAGCTCCCTAACGCGCCAACGAACTGACCATACCCAGTCCCGGGACTTCCGCGCCTTCTACCGCTACGCGGTATCTACAACGTCATTGCCCCAGCTTGCCCAGCAACAAGGAATAAGCCGGTGGACTCTCAACCGCCGGTTTGAACCCTTTTGGCTTATCGATATCCCTAATACCCCGGACCCTCACCGAATCTACGACCAAATCTTCATCGACGGCACCTACACCGCGGCAGGCTGCCTGCTTGTCGCAGCAAGCCATGACCACGTCATTGCCTGGCACTGGGCTAAAAAGGAATCCACCGACGCCTATATTCAATTACTTAAAAACATAGCGCCACCGTTATGCGTCGTACTTGATAGCGGACTCGGCGCCCAATCAGCCATCGCAACATGCTGGCCACACACACCAATCCAGCGCTGCCTAGTCCATGCCCAACGCGTAATCCGCCGATACACCACCAGCCGCCCACGCACCGATGCCGGCAAAGCCATCTATGGCCTAGCACTGCAATTAACCAAAATCAGCACCCTAGACCAAGCACGGGAATGGACGAAGAACCTGCATGACTTCGGCCAGGTCTATAAACACTTCCTTTCCGAGAAAACCCTGACCCCTACACACCGCCGCAGGTCCAACCGTAAGTGGGAATGGACCCATTTACGCGTTCGCCAAGCCTATAAATCACTGCGAAACCTTTCGCAGAAACAACATCTATTTACCTACCTTAAGCCACCACCACATGCTCTTATGCCACAGCGTTGGGTAGCAACGACAAACAGCCTCGAAGGCGGAGTTAACGCCCCGCTCAAACGCATCGCTGATGCTCACCGTGGAAGAACAGGAGAACGACAACGCAAAATGCTGGAATGGTACCTGTATTCACAAACACAACTGCCTGACGACCCATTAGAGATCGCCAGGCAGTGCAATTTCGGGCAAGACCAACTCGCCAAAGTCCAAGGCCTTACCCCAGAAGACCACAACACAGCCGACCCGGAAACAGGCCGACCAGCCTTCTACGACAACGCTATCCCAACCGAATACTCACACTCCATAGGAATCAGAAAAGGACCCATGAAATGACAAAAGGCGCCCAACCGACGACACGCCCACCAGACACACATTTTGCTACTTAACCCAGAAAGGCTCCCTACCTAATGGCACCGACCTGGACACACGAAAAAGTCCGGCTCCCTTAAGGAAGCCGGACTAATACTGTGGAGCATAGGAGAATCGAACTCCTGACCTTCTGCTTGCAAAGCAGATGCTCTACCAATTGAGCTAATGCCCCATTGTTCCGTGGTGGGCCTAGCTGGAATCGAACCAGCGACCTCATCGTTATCAGCGATGCGCTCTAACCGACTGAGCTATAGGCCCTTTAGCGGAACGAGATGTAACTTTACATACTACCCCGGAAAGAACACAAATCGGCAGCTCAAAGAGGTTTTCAAAGGCACTCTTCGTTGGCCTAATGAGTACCCTACTTCGCGCTTAAAACCAGAAAATGCCGGCAACGTTTGCTGCCGGCATTGTCTCCTACTCACAGTGGGCTAAATATCATCCAAGCTAACCTTTAGCCCCCCGAGGACATCCACGATGGCGTTATAGATTACGGCCATCAGCGGTGCGAGCAAGGTGAACAAGACGGCGAAAATAACGCCAATCAGCGCACTGGCTGCGATCACCACGCCAAAGGTGACCTCAAAGCCGCCGCCTACGCCACCAACGAGGCTATTGACTGACTCCCATATACCCACCTGGTGCAGGCCTATGTACAGCAGGCACACGGCCAATAACCACGCGATGAGTCCGACGAGTGACAGGGCCAGACCAACGCGAAACGCCGAGATGGGCGAAATGTGGTGGATGGTTACATCTCGTCGTTCCATGTCCTACTCCTCGTCCTTGGAGGCATCGCTAGTCTTGTGGTGCTCTTGCTGCACCTCATCGACGGTCTTTTCGCCCTTGGCCACAGCCTGCGCGTCTTCCTCACCATCTTCTTCAACATTGCGGTCGATGGCAAGCAATTCGACATCATCGGCAAGGTCAACCAAGCGCACGCCCATCGTGGCGCGCGAGGAAGGACGAATCTGGTTTACTTCGGTGCGAATGACCCCACCGGCGGAGGTAATGGCGAAGATTTCATCGTCTTTGTCAATGGAAATGGCGCCAATGAGCTTGCCGCGCTTCGGGGTGTACTTGAAGGTCATCACGCCCAAGCCACCGCGGCCCTGCGGGGTGTATTCCTCAATGGCGGTGCGCTTACCGTAGCCACCGGAGGTAGCAACGAGCAGGAACTCGCCATCGTGAACGACGGACATCGCCAGCAGCTGGTCATCGCCGCGGAAGCGCATGCCCTTCACACCGGCAGTAGCACGTCCCATGGGGCGTAGCTGGTCGTCATCGGCAGTAAAGCGGATTGCTTGGCCCTGCTCAGAGGTCAGCAGGATGTCATCGCCCTCAGAAACGAGCTGGGCACCGATGAGCGCATCGCCCTCATTGAGGTTGATGGCGATAAGCCCTGCGGAACGAGCGGACTCGTAATCGGTCAGGCGCGACTTCTTCACGCGGCCCTGCTGGGTGGCCAGAACCAGGTATGGCGCATCCTCGTAGGACTGGATCTGAATGACCTGGGCGATCTTTTCCTCCGGCTGGAATTCCAGCAGGTTGGCCACGTGCTGACCGCGGGCGGCGCGGCCGCTCTCTGGTAGCTCGTAGGCCTTCAGGCGGTAGACGCGGCCAAAGTTGGTAAAGAACAGGATCCAGTCGTGCGTGGAGCAGACGAAAAAGTTCTTCACAATGTCATCTTGCTTGAGCTCCGCACCGCGCACGCCCTTGCCGCCGCGCTTTTGTGACTTATAGGTATCGACCTTGGTGCGCTTGGCATAACCGGTGGCGGTAATGGTAACCACGACGTTTTCGCGGGCAATGAGGTCTTCATCGGTGACCTCGCCGGAGGCAGGCAGGATCTCGGTGCGGCGCTCGTCGCCGTACTTTTCGACGATCGCCTCCAGCTCATCGTGGACGATCTGGCGCTGGCGCTCCTCGTGGGCGAGGATGTGCTTGAGGTCTGCGATCTCTTCTTCGATTTCTGCCAATTCATCGACGATCTTTTGGCGCTCCAGGGCAGCCAGGCGGCGCAGCTGCATCGCCAGGATGGCATCGGCCTGGATATCGTCGACATCGAGAAGCTCCTTCAAGCCCTCGCGCGCCTCATCAACGGTGGGCGAACGGCGGATCAGGGCGATGACCTCATCCAACATATCCAGCGCCTTGACCAAGCCGCGCAAGATGTGCGCGCGCTTTTCGGCTTCATCCAGGCGGTACTGGGTGCGGCGAACGATGACCTCAATCTGGTGCGCAACATAATTGCTCAGCATCTGATCCAGGCGCAGGGTGCGCGGCACGCCATCGACGATGGAAAGCATATTAGCGCCGAAGGAGGTCTGCAGCTGGGAGTGCTTGTACAGGTTATTGAGCACCACGCGGGCGACAGCATCGCGCTTCAGCGTCACAACAATGCGCATGCCCACGCGGTCAGAGGACTCATCTTCGATCTTGGAAATACCGGCGAT
The DNA here is from genome assembly GCF_040225475.1 of Corynebacterium sp. KPL2861. Taxonomy (NCBI): domain Bacteria; kingdom Bacillati; phylum Actinomycetota; class Actinomycetes; order Mycobacteriales; family Corynebacteriaceae; genus Corynebacterium; species Corynebacterium sp. KPL2861. The sequence goes on along the minus strand of NZ_JBEHFW010000005.1, from coordinate 95,363 downwards.
CTTGCCGTTGGCTACGGACTCCGCGATATTGGAGATGAGGTTATCGGGGTTGACCTGGAACGGCAGCTCCGTGATGACGATGGTCTGCCGGGAACCGGATTCCTCGATGGAGGTCACACCGCGCATGCGGATGGAACCGCGGCCGGTGGTATATGCATCCTTGATGCCCTGATCGCCCACGATGAGGCCGGCGGTGGGGAAATCCGGGCCCTTCACGCGTTCCATGCAGGCCGCGAGCGCCGCATCCTCGTCTGCGTCTGGGTTCTCCAGCAGCCAGTAGATGGCCGAGGCCAACTCATTGAGGTTATGCGGCGGGATATTGGTGGCCATGCCCACGGCAATTCCGCCGGAACCATTCATCAAAAGGTTAGGCACGCGGGACGGCAGGACGTCCGGCTCGCTGGTCTTGCCATCGTAGTTGGGCGAGAAGTCCACGGTATTTTCGCGAATATCGCGGACCATTTCCATGGCCAACGGGGTGAGCTTGCACTCGGTATAACGCATTGCGGCGGGGCCGTCGTTACCGCGGGAACCGAAGTTACCCTGGCCATCGACAAGCGGGTAGCGCATATTCCAGGACTGCGCCAAGCGCACCAAGGTGTCATAGATGGCCGAGTCACCGTGCGGGTGGAATTGACCCATGGTGTCAGAGACCGGGCGGGCGGACTTCACGTAGCCGCGCTCGGGGCGGTAACCCGAATCGAACATAGCGTAGAGAATGCGGCGGTGCACCGGCTTTAGGCCATCGCGCACCTCAGGCAGCGCGCGGCCCACAATGACGGACATGGCGTAGTCGATATAGCTCGACTCCATCTCCTCATTAATGTCAATGGGAAAAATCCGATCAAAAAGATCGTCGTTATTGTCACTCATAAGGCCAAATTCTACCTTCTCCGGGCTTTATCGGCCTTATTTGCCGCACCGGTGGTATCACTGTGGTATCACTGAGGCATGGCAATGACATTGCGGCTCACCGCAGAACAAGATCACGCCCTTACCCTCTTGGCCTCCGCGCAAGGGACCTCCAAGCACGAGGCGGTGGTGCGTGCCATCGTGGCGGCGGCCTCGCGCACGCTTGCCGATGCCCACGTGCAAGCCACCGCCCGCGATCTCCTCCCCGGCCGCGCGGACCTAGAAGCAGAAATCCGCAGGGCGCGGAAGACCCAGTCATGAGCCCCGAACAGCTGTACCTAGTGGCCCAAGAGTTTTGTGCCCGCTTTAAGCTCCGCATCATCAATTACTCCGCCTTGGTGGCCGCCGCGGCTGCCAGCACCGCGCGCTTGGAGGGCATAGCCATTCACGGCGATGAGCAGCAGGCAGCTCAAGCCATGGCGGAGGTTTTAGAAAAGGTGCCAGCGTTAAATGCTGGAAACCAGACCTTCGCGCAGTACTGCGCCCGCGTCTATATGGCCACTAAATTCGCGTAAAGTATGGCACCATGTCTCACCTTTCGACCTTGATGCATGGATCCACCCGCACCGAGTTCATCGCCGAGTGCGGGGATCTCGTTGAAAAAGTCGCCGCCTCCCAATCCGGCATTTCCGGCATGGCCATTAAAGGCGGATTGGCCGCCGCCAAAAAGGCCGATGCCAATGTCGTCCCCAAGGCGCTGGAGCGGATCCTGCCGGATGTCCTCGATGCCCTGGATCAACGGTGGCAGGACTTTGTGGAAAGCGGGAAGGAGGATTTCGGCGCCTTCCTTGAACCGCACCAGGAAGAGGTCAGCGATGAGATTATGAATATCGCAGATAAGCACGTGGAAAAGGTAAACTCCGCCGCACTGCGCAAGCCCTATAATTCCCTGCACGGCAAGGCCACCAAAATCTTAAACCCAGAAGTTCCTGCATTCGGCCGCGTAGTACAAAAGCACATGTAAATAAATAATTTCCACCGGTTTTCCTGCGGTTGAAGGTTATCTGGCCTGCGGAGTATAAGTGTGGAAGTGACTTATTCCCCGCATCATAAATCGTCGACATCAGAAGCAAACCGCACCGACTACCCCGCCGGCCAAGACCCCGCCCGCTGGCGGGTTCTTATTATTGTGCTGGTCACGGTGTTCATGTCACTAATTAGCGTGTCCATCGTGAACGTGGCGCTGCCGTCGATTCAGTCTGGGCTTGGTGCCACGGATTCGGATGTGCAATGGGTGCTGTCTGGTTATGCGCTTACCTTCGGCGTGATCCTCGTCGCCGCAGGGCGCGCCGGCGATCTCGTGGGGCGCGGGGGCATCTTCCTGCTCGGCATCGCCGTCTACACCATTAGCGCCGCCGTGGCGGGTTTCGCGCCGAATGCGCATTCTCTGAATATCGCGCGCTTTGTCCAGGGCGTTGGCGCAGGGTTGCTGAACCCCCAAGGCGTGGGAATGATTCAGCAATACTTCCGCGGGGAAGAGCGCGGCCGCGCCTTTGGATACTTTGGTGCCACCGTGGGAATCGCCGTGGCCATCGGCCCGGTCTTAGGCGGCTTCCTCATCAAGATCGGCGGCCCTGACCACGGATGGCGGCTGACCATGCTGGTCAATGCCCCGATCGGCCTGCTGGCCATCATCTTGGGCCTCATGTGGTTCCCACGCCCGCTGTTTTCACGCGTCCGCGATGCCGCGGGCAATAAGCTGGGCATCTTCAAGGCGCTGGCCACCCTGGATCCCATCGGCGCGCTCATCCTTGGTGCCGCGGTCTGGTGCATCCTCTTTCCCTTCATGGACTCCACTGGTTCCCCTGCCGTGTGGTGGCTGCTTCTGGCGGGTGCCGTGCTTATTGGCGTGTGGGTGCTGTGGGAGCGCCACCACAAGGCCACCGGCCACCCGCCGATGGTGGATCTCAATATCTTTGCCACCTCGAGCTTCCGCAATGGCACCATCATCGCCACGTTGTGGTTTATGGGCATTACCAGCATCTGGGTGCTCGTTGCGTTGTACTTCCAAAATGGCCTGGGCTACTCCGCCCTGGCGGCCGGCTCGGTGGGCATTCCATCCGCGCTTCTCAACTCCATTACCGCTACCATCGCGGGCCGCAAGATTTCGCGCTACGGGCGCATGGTGGTCATCATCGGCATGCTGACCACGATCTTTGGCCTCATCGCCACGGTGGCACTCGTCTGGGGCACCACGCACTGGGGAATAAGCGAATGGTGGCTCATCCTCTCCTTGGCATTTATCGGGCTTGGCCAGGGTGCCGTGGTCTCGCCTAACCAAACCCTGACCTTGGCGCAGGTACCAGACAACTACGCCGGTTCCTCCGGCGCGGTCCTGCAAACCGGCCAGCGCATCGGCACCGCCATTGGCCTGGCCGTCATTACCGCCATCGTCTTTGCCATGCTCCAAAGCACCTCCGGAGATTGGCCCGTATCCATCATGACCGGCTTCGGCGTCATCATCGCCGTCTGTCTGGTGTCCTTGAGCTTTGGGTTTGCTGATCAGCACTCTTCCCGCAGCTAAATTTCCTCACCCCATAGCTAGAGCCCACCGTGGAATTATTCACGGTGGGCTCTATTGCTCTAGCCACTGCACACACAGGGCTAGGCCAGCGATTTAGATATCCAGGAAGCGGACATCCTTCGCGCGGCGGGTAATGAAGGAGCGGCGGGCGGCCACGTCATCACCCATGAGGATGGAGAACAACTCATCGGCGCGCTGTGCGTCTTCCAGGTCCACGCGGCGCAACAGGCGCGTGGAGGGATCCAGGGTGGTCTCCCAGAGCTCGGAGGCGTTCATCTCGCCCAAGCCCTTGTAGCGCTGGATGCCGTCATCCTTGTTGATCTTGCGGTTTTGCTCCAGGCCTTCCGCCAGCAGCTTATCGCGCTCGTCATCAGAGAAGGCGTAACCAGGCGTACCCTTGGACCACTTCAGCTTGTAGAGCGGCGGGTTAGCTAGGTACACGTGGCCATCCTCAACCAGCTGCGGCATAAAGCGGAAGAGCAGAGTCAACAGCAGCGTGGCGATGTGCTGGCCGTCCACATCGGCATCCGCCATCAGCACGATCTTGTCGTACCGCAGCTTCTTGATATCGAATTCCTCGTGGATACCGGTACCCAACGCGGTGATGATGGCCTGGACCTCGGCGTTCTTTAGGACCTTATCCATGCGGGCCTTTTCCACGTTCAGGATCTTGCCGCGCAGGGGCAAGATGGCCTGGAACATGGAGTCACGGCCGGCCTTCGCGGAACCGCCCGCAGAGTCACCCTCCACGATATAAAGCTCCGAACTCCGCGGATCCTTAGAGCGGCAATCCGCGAGCTTGCCGGGCAATCCGCCCAGATCGGTAGCGGACTTGCGGCGCACCATCTCGCGCGCCTTGCGCGCTGCCATGCGGGCATGCGCCGAGGAGACGGCCTTATTGATAATGGCCTTTGCCTCTGCCGGGTTGGCATCAAACCAGTCGTTGACGTACTCGTTGACCGAGCGCTGCACAAAGCCCTTGATCTCGGAGTTGCCCAGCTTGGTCTTTGTCTGGCCCTCGAACTGCGGGTCGCCCACCTTGACCGAAATGACGGCGGCCAAGCCTTCGCGGCAGTCATCGCCGGAAAGGTTGCCGTCCTTGTCCTTAATGAGCTTGTGCTCCTTGGCATAGCGGTTCATCAAGGAGGTCAAAGCTGCGCGGAAGCCCTCTTCGTGCGTGCCGCCCTCGTGGGTATTGATGGTATTGGCAAAGGTGTGCACGGACTGCTTATAGCCCTGATTCCACTGCAAGGCCACCTCGACCTCGTGGTCCTCGGCCTTTGCCTCGAAGGACACGATGGTGGGGTGAATAGCGTTTTTGGACTTATTGAGGAATTTTACGTAGTCCGTCAGGCCCTCCGGGTAGTGGAAGGTGATCTTCTTGCGGCGCTTCTTATCGGCCTTGGTGACGTTCTTGGAGTCGGATTCCTCGTTGAAGGTATCGCCGGCATCGGGGACATCATCAAAGGAGGTCTCATCCGCGCTCGCCTCACCGGATTCCGCATCCGCGATTTCCTCGAGCTCGATCTGCTCTTCGGTCACGCGTTCATCAATAAGCTCGATGGTCAGGCCCTTGTTCAGGAAGGCCATCTCCTGCAGGCGGCGCGCAATGGTGTCGTAGTCGAACTCGGTGGTTTCAAAGATCTCCGGATCCGCCCAGAAGCGAATCTTGGTACCGGTACCGCGGGCGTTGCCGCCTTCTACAAGGTCATCCGGGATGGCGTTCTGGAAGTTTTGGTACCAGTGCTTGCCCTCACGCTTGATCTCCGCCTCCACGCGGGTGGACAAGGCGTTGACCACGGAAATGCCGACGCCGTGCAAACCGCCGGAAACGGCATAGGAATCGGAGTCGAATTTACCGCCGGCGTGCAGCTGCGTCATGACCACCTGGACGGTCGGCGCACCGGAGGCGTGCATCTCCACCGGGATACCGCGGCCATTATCGATGACCTCGACGCCGCCGTCTTCCAAAAGCTTGACGGTGACCTTGTCCGCGAAGCCTGCCATGGCCTCATCGACGGAGTTATCGACGATCTCCCAGATAAGGTGGTGCAAACCGCGCGATCCGGTAGAACCGATGTACATACCGGGGCGCTTGCGGACGGCCTCTAGACCTTCCAGGATCGTAATTGATCCAGCATCATATGCGTGTTCTTCAGCCACGGATTCGTGCTCTCCTTTTGGCTATAGCTAATTCTAAGACTTTCACTATTCTACACGCATACCCCCTACTGAATGACACCCCACACCGGCCAGAGGTAGCTATGTGGCGCGCTCTGTGGTTATTTATCTTTTAAAGGGCAGAGCTAACCTGCGCCTATCAGCCACTTATCAGCCGTAGGTATCTTGCGATCCCTGCGGTTTCACCCACTGCCGCCCCTCGTAATTGCGCTGCTGCCGCGGGCCATGAATCCGCAGTTCAGCGATGACATCGGGGCCGAGCCGGTCCGCAATTTTGCGCAGGATTTCCCGCTGCAGGTAGCGCAATTCCGTGGCCCAGGTGGAGTTATCGCAGGAAATGTAGACGATCTTGTCCTTGATTTTTTGCGGCTGCGTATGGGCGGCGATGCGCTCGCCCACCAGGTTTTCCCAATTTCCCATCACCCAGCCGTGCGCTAATTCATGCTCCCAGCCGCGGTGGGAAATCTCCTTTTTAATCTGTGCGCCCAGGCTCGGCACGTCGATCTTTCGCCGCGGCCTCCTGCCATCGGCGCCGGTAGGCCTGCCTACCTGGTAGCCGCGATAGTTCTGCTGTTGGGCATCCTCCAAGGAGGGCACCGGCATCTTCGGCACCGGGCGCGTAAGCTTCGGCGGGTTCTTCGAGGTAGAGCGCACCAAGCGGAAGTATTGGGTGACGGGATCCGTGCGCTGCGTGCCGGTTTCCCCTTCTTCCTCACTCATGCCTCTTCCTCGCTATCCTCTCCCGCGGTTTCTTCCGTGTGCAGGGTGGAAATGCGCCCCTGGTCCGTATCTTCCACTCCTACCCGGTAACGCACGATGGGCTCCAGGTTATCCGGTAAGTCCTCATCCACCGCGGCGGTAATTAGCACCTGTTCTGCCGTGGCGGCCAGGTGAACCAGCTGAGTGCGGCGCTTGGCATCGAGCTCGGCAAAGACATCATCCAAGATGAGGACCGGATCGGATCCCCCCTCCTCGCGCAGTAGCTCAAACTCAGCCAAGCGCAGGGCGATGGCATAAGACCAGGTTTCGCCGTGGCTGGCAAAACCCTTGGCTGGCTGATCCCCCAGGTGGAGCACGAGGTCATCGCGGTGCGGGCCCACCAAAGAGATTCCGCGCTCGATCTCGCGCTGCCGCGCATTAGCCAGCTCGGTCAGCATGACCGCCTCCAGCACCTCGCGGTCAGAGGTATCAATGGTGGATTTATACTCCACGTGCGCAGGCCGCGACTCCGGTGCGAGGCCGGCATAGGCGGCGGGAATGTGGTCCAAGAGGGCATCGACAAGCGCCAAGCGCGCCGCAATGACCTGTGCGCCTAAGCGCGCGAGCTGGGCATCCCACGTATCCAGCGTCGATAGCGCCGAGGCGCCATCGCTATCGCCATAGCCGCGCCGCAAGCTTACCGATGCCGACTTCAACAACGCATTGCGCTGCTTTAATACCTTGTCATAATCCGCCTTAACCCCAGCTAGGCGCGGGGTGCGCGAGGCGATGATGCTATCGAGATACGCGCGGCGCCCCGCGGGCTCACCGCGCACCAAGGCCAAATCCTCAGGGGAAAACAGCACCGTTTTCACCACGCCGAGCAACTCGCGCGGGCTGCGCAGCCTCGTGCGGTTAATCTGCGCCTGGTTGGCGGCGTGGGGTTTTATCAGCAGGTGGGTGGTTAATTCGCGCCCCTGGTTCACGGCAGTAAGGGACACCCGCGCGCTCTGCGCGCCCTGGCGCACCAGCGGCGAATCATGGGAGACGCGGTGGGAAGACAGGTGGGCGGTATAGCCCACGGCTTCCACGATATTGGTCTTGCCAAAGCCATTGCGGCCCACAAACAGAGTAATCCCTGGGCCCAGCTCAAGCTTTAGTTCGGGCCATGAGCGAAAATCCCGAACATCGAGATCCCGTATAAACATTAACCTGGCAGGCGAACCGGCATTAAGAGGTAGGTGAAGTTGGTCTGCGGCGTGGGGAAATTGCCATCCTCATCCGCTTCCGGCAGTTCCTCTGGCTCCGGGATCATGATGGCGGGGCGGGAAGGCTCCGTAAACCCGAAGACCACGCGATCGGTGTTGATGACCGCTAGGCCGTCCTTCAAATAGCCCGGGTTGAAGGCGATGAGGAATTCATCGCGGCCATGGAACGCGCACGGCAGCGTCTCGGTGGCATTACCAGCATCGGCGCCGGCGGACAGGGTGACCTGGCCATCGGCAAATTCCATGCGGATCTGCGCATTGCGGTCCGTCAGCAGGGACACGCGGCGAATGGCCTCTTGCAGCGGCGCCACCTCAACCGAGGCAATATTCGTGTGCGACTTCGGTAGCAAGGGCTGGACGTTTGGGAAATCCGCATCCAGCATGCGCGTAGTGGTTTCTCGGTTATCCGCGTGCAGGCCAAATAGGCCATCGGCGCCGATATTATCGCCGGAACCCACCGCGATCTCGATGGGAATATTCAAATGCGGATCCAGGCTGCGGCCGGTATCTTGCAAGGTCTTTGCCGGGACCAGGAGCTTTGCTTCTACATCCTCAGCGGCCGGCTCCCACTCCAGGGTGCGCATGGCCAAGCGGAAGCGGTCCGTAGCCGTCATCTCAATATCTTTGCCGTGGATATCCATGTGCACGCCAGTAAGCATGGGCAAGGTGTCATCCTTGCCGGCTGCGGATGCCACCTGCTGGATGGCCTCTGCGAAGAGCTGCGGTTGGATCGTGCCGGTGACCTCAGGCAGGACTGGCAATTGCGGGTAATCATCGAGCGGGATGAGCGGTAGCTCGAAGCGGGAGGACCCACAAGTAACCAAAGCCTTGGAATCTACCTGAGAGATCTCAACTTCCTTATTGGGCAAGGTAGCCACGATATCGGAAAGCAACTTACCGGCAACGGCGATCTGGCCGGGCTCATCCACCATGCCGGCGATGCGCACCTTGGTAGAAACCTCGTAATCAAAGCCGGTGAACTCTAAGCCGTTGTCATCAGCGGTGATAAGCATCGCGCGCAGCACTGGCTGGGTGACCTTGGAAGGCAGGCTGCGGGCAACCCACGCTACGGCGTTGGCAAGGTCATCTTTGGCAACGCGAAATGACACGGCTTCATCCATGGTGCGAAGAGCTCCTCTTTGGCGGGGTAGGAATGTGTAACTTTCAAAAGCTGGCTTCCAACTTACCGCATCCGGTGAACCTTGTAATTTTCCCTCCGCCCGTCCGAGCCAGCGCCGCGTGCTCGGCCCCGGGCACAATTCCACACATCCCCTTTCTACTTACAAGATCAGAGAAATAATTTAGTAGTAGTAATAAGCGCTGTGGGATCTGTGATCAACGGGGTAAATGACAAGTTCAGCGCAGCGATCCGGGGTGTGCCAATTCTTGTGATCTTGCTGTGATCAACTGGCCCGTAGTGTGGATAAATTGGCGGGTCATCGTTTTATCCACAGCCTGTACTAGTTTTCCACGGATCTGCACACAGCACTGATCACAGGGGCGTCTGTGCTGGATAGGGCCTGTGGAATTTAAAACTGTGAGCAAAATCTACAAATTACATCCATGAAATTACACAGGTGTGGATAACTCTGTGGATAGCTGTTTATGCGGTCTTTGCAGGGACATAGGCGCTGGTAGGCGGCGGTGGAAGGTGGAGGGCATCGGCAAGCGCACCGCCTGCTTACAAAAATGGCGCCTTCCTGTTATTTAAGGAAGGCGCCACTGGGTGGTTCGTTTGATCTAGGCGCGACCGCGATTCTTGATGCGCTGGGTCAGGGACTGGATCTCGTCGTAGGTATTGCGCTTTTCCGTCATCTCTTTGCGGATCTTGCGATCGGCATAGATCACCGTGGTGTGGTCCTTGCCGCCGAATTGCTCGCCAATCTTGGGCAGCGATAGCTCAGTCAATTCGCGGCAGAGGTACATCGCCAACTGGCGGGCATGGGCCACCGCGCGCTTCTTGCCGGCACCGCGCAGGGTTTCCACATCAATATCGAAGTATTCCGCGGTGACCTCCATGATGGAGGCTGCCGTAATTTGCCGGTCAGCAGAATCCGGCGCGAGATCGCGCAACGCAATTTCTGCCATTTCCACGTTGATCGGCTCATTGACCAGGGACGAGTAGGCGGATACGCGAATGAGCGCGCCCTCAAGCTCGCGAATGGAAGACTCGAAGCGCGAAGCGATGAGCTCCAGGACGGAGCGATCCACCTCAGTGCCATCGGCGGCGGCCTTCTTCATCAAAATGGCAATGCGGGTTTCCAGATCGGGCGGTTGAATATCCGTAATCAACCCGCCCTCAAAGCGGGTGCGCAGGCGATCCTCCAGCGTGGTGAGCTGTTTTGGCGGGCGGTCCGAGGACAAAATGATTTGTTTATTGGCCTGGTGTAGCGCATTGAAGGTGTGGAAGAACTCCTCCTGCGTGGATTCCTTGCCCTCTAAGAACTGGATGTCATCCACCATCAAAATATCGAGGTTGCGGTAGCGCCGCTTGAAGGATTCCTGGCGGTCATCGCGCAAGGAATTAATATAGTCATTCGTAAATTCTTCCGAGGACACGTATTTCACGCGCAGCCCTGGGTGCAGCACCTGTGCGTAGTTGCCCGCGGCATGCAAAAGGTGCGTTTTTCCTAGACCAGAACCACCCCAGATAAAGAGCGGGTTGTAGGCGCGGGCGGGATTTTCCGCCACCGCCACCGCCGCGCCATTGGCAAAACGATTCGAAGAGCCGATGACGAAGCTTTCAAAAGTGTGCTTCGGGTTTAGCGAGGTCTCCCGGTTGGGATCGTGCGCTGGGGCCTCTCGCGGAATGCGCGCGGCATTCGCAGATCCGCCGAACTCTGGTTGCTGGCGGTTATAGTCCTGCTGGCTGGTGTAGTGCTCCGCCAATTCATCCAGGCTTGCCGGGGCATGGCTGGAGCGCCAATTAGGCGGGGCCTGACCTGCGGTGGGGTTGTTGTTTCCGCGGGCTGCCGCCGCATCCGTTTGTTGGGGGCGGGAGACGTAATTTTGCGCGGAAGAAGTATCAGTCTGTGCCGGCGGCATGTGCTGTGCCTGCGGGTCGGGCTGGGAAGAAGGAGCCTGCCCGCTTGGCGATGCCCCTCCCGGTGCCGGTTGCGAATTCGACGGGTTAGCCGGGGGTTGCGGCTCCTGCGGGGTAGCCAAGGTGACGGCGAAGGAACACGGGCGGCCAAGGTGGCGGGTAAGGGCCTTGGAGATGTATCCGCCGAGCTCATTTTCTACAACTTCTTTGGCGTTGACATTTTCCGCTGCGACCAGCGTGTAGCCTTCCACCATCATGATCGGGCGAACCAACTGCAGGTAGAGGCGTTGCGTATGCGAAAAGCTCGGGACCTCAGAGTTGGGCTGCTCGGATTGCGCGAGCAGATCATCGACGATCGCGCGCCAGACAGCTTCTAGGTTCGCTTGTGGTTCAGTCACAACGGGCTACCTTCAATAATTCTCTCGGGGACGGGTGGACAGTAAATAACAAATTCCACGGTGGATTCCACCGCGGTTTTCACAGTGGTTTTTATCGAGTCACCTCGATCTCCACAGAGTTATCCACAGGTGTGGAAGAAATAGTTATTCACAGCTTAGTGCATGGCTGTGGATAACTTGTGATAGACCACTTTATAGCGTTGTACTGCGGAAATACTAAAACTCTCAAGTGGTTATTTAGAGTTATCCACAACGGTTTGCTAGCTGTGGAATTCGATTACTTAGTTCTACCGCCGCGAAGGCGGGTGTGTCTAACGGAAGATTTATACTTAAAATGCAAGCGGCTATGGACCATCGCGACGCGCTGGATTAGCCGCAGGATGAGCGCCAAAACTGGCCTTCTAGCTGCAGGAAAAAACACTTATGTAATTTCGGGTGTACCCGAGTGTCGATTTGTTTCCAGCGGTTTAAATCACGTAATCTGGCATGGTCTATTGCAACAGAGAGTTGCGCGTGAACAGGACAGCGTCACTTCGCATTGGCAGGGCTTACCAGAGCTCGCCGAGCGTTTAGATAACAGTGACGCGTCAGGTTCATGGAATCCATTCATCAGTGGATGTGCTGCCGTTTTGCGGCGGCAGTATGTCCACGTACAACTTCAAGGAGAATTGACGTGGCAAAGGGTAAGCGCACGTTCCAGCCGAACAACCGTCGCCGTGCACGTAAGCACGGTTTCCGTACTCGCATGAGCACCCGCTCCGGTCGTGCAATTGTGGCCGCTCGCCGCAAGAAGGGCCGCGCAAAGCTGTCCGCATAAGTCATGCTGCCAGCCCACCACAAGCTCACATCGCCGCCGCAATTTCGGCGGACGATGAAGGGCAGTCGCCGGCAGGGCACTCGCACCGTCGTCGTGCATGCGCGCGACACCATGAGTGCGAATTCCACTGGCACCATGGGCAATCCGGCCGAGATCGCGGCCACCGGGCCGCGATTCGGCCTCATTGTTTCTAAAGCCGTCGGGAATGCAGTGGTACGCCACCGCACCTCCCGGCGGCTTCGCCATGTGTGCATGACGCTCATCCCCAAGCTCCCAGCGGGCGTGGATGTTGTGATTCGTGCGCTACCTGCAAGCGCGACCGCCACCAGTGAGCAATTAGAAAAAGATATTACTAAGGCGCTGCGCAAGCAATGGGATATTTAAATACCCGTGGGGAAGAAATTCCTGCAGCCTCCGGACTGGCCGCACCGTTGGTTAAAGCGGTTCGTTTCTACCAAAAACATGTCTCGGGCCTTAAGATGGTATCAACCTGTCGGTTCGAACCGACATGCAGTGCTTATGCTTTAGAGGCGTTGTCCAGACATGGCGCGTTTAAAGGTACGGCGATGGCAATGGCTAGGGTGTGCAAATGTGGGCCCTGGCATCCGGGCGGATTCGATCCAGTCCCGGTACCGGTCACCAACAACAACTGAGGATTAAACACTCGTGCTTAATTTCATTTACTGGCCAATTTCGGCCGTTTTATGGTTCTGGCACTGGCTGCTATCCCTCGTAATGGATCCCGCATGGGGCATTACGTGGATTTTGGCCATCGTGCTGCTGACCTGGACGCTGAAGGCGCTCATGGTCAAGCCCACCGTGAGCCAGATTCGATCTTCACGCAAGATGCAGGAAATCCAGCCCAAGGTGCAGGAAATCCGCGCGAAGTACGGCAACGATCAGGCTCGAGCCGCGCAGGAAATGCAGAAGGTTTATAAGGAATCTGGCGTTCGCCCGATGGCCGGCTGCCTTCCGGTCTTGGTGCAGATTCCAATGTTCATTGGTCTTTTCCACGTGCTGCGCTCGTTCGACCGCACGGTTGCTGTAGCCGGCGGCATTGGACACCCCAGCGGCGAACCGATGTCCATTGAGGCCAACGCCAATACCGCGAACTACATCTTTAAACCGGAGCTCGTCCAGCAGTTCTTGGATGCCAAGATCTTTGGCGTTCCGCTGGTTACTAACCTCCGCCTGAACTCGCCCCTGGTGGAAGGCGTTACCACTACCACCCAGGCGGCGTTCATCATTGTGCCGATGATTGCCGTCATTGTGGTGCTGATGCACTTTAACGCGCGCATGAGCCTGAACCGCCAAGAAAAGCGCCGCGCCCAGGGCAAGACTTCCGCCCCGCAGGGTCAGAATGCGGAAATGATGCAGCAGCAGATGGCAATGATGTCCAAGATGATGCTGTGGGTCATGCCCGCAATGCTGATCTTTTCCGGCTTCATCTGGCCCATCGGTTTGCTGTTCTACATGCTGTCCAACACCGTGTGGACCTTCTTCCAGACCCGCATCATCTACGGCAAGATGGACCGCGAAGAAGAAGAGGAAGAGGCCGCTAAGATTGAGGCCAAGCGCACTACCGCTCCAAAGCCTGGCGCTCGCAAGAAAGACAACCGCACGAAGAAACAGCGGAAGAACGACAACTAAACAGCTACTGAGGAGATTCTCATAGTGTCCGAGATGGACCCGTCTGCAGTATTTGGCTCTCGCCTGCCGCTCGCGCAGGAATACCACGATTCGCTCGCTACAGACGGGTCCACTCGTGGTTTTATCGGCCCGCGCGAGGTACCGCGCCTATGGGAGCGCCACATCTTAAACTGCGCAGTTATTGAACAAGTCATTCCGGAAGGCGCCACGGTTATCGATGTCGGCTCTGGTGCCGGATTGCCCGGCATCCCGCTGGCCATCGCTCGCCCAGACCTGCACATCACGCTCATTGAGCCGCTTTTGAAGCGCTATAACTACCTCAATGAGGTGACCGAAAAGCTGGGATTAGATAACGTCACCGTGCTGCGCGGGCGCGCCGAAGAAGGCCCCATTAAAAAGGCAGTGGCCGGCGCGGACGTCGTGACCTCCCGTGCGGTAGCTCCCCTGGGAAAACTGGCAAAGTGGTCTCTTCCCTTGGTGCGCAAAGGCGGGGAAATGATCGCGCTGAAAGGTTCTTCAGTACACGAAGAGCTGGAGCGCGATGCCGCGGATATTAAGAAGGCCGGCGGCGGAAAGGCCGAGGTCACGACCGTTCACGGAACCACGATTATCCGTGTCCCGCGCGTGAACTAAAGTAGACGGCATGACTAATCCGCGCCTTATCACCATTGCTAACCAGAAGGGCGGCGTAGGTAAAACCACCTCCGCCGCCAACTTGGCCGCAGCCCTTGCTACTGAAGGCAAGAAGGTATTGGTCATTGACCTTGACCCCCAGGGAAACGCATCGACCGCCATGGGCGCGGAACATAGCTCAGGAACCGATTCCAGCTATGAATTGCTCTTGGGCGATTGCACTGCGGAAAAGGCCATGCAGGCTTCCCCGCATAATTCCAACCTTTTTTGCATCCCCGCGACTATCGATCTTGCCGGCGCGGAAATTGAGATGGTATCTCTCGTGCGCCGCGAGTTTCGGCTTTACGATGCCCTCCATAACGGGTTCCTAGAAGAACACGGCTTTGAATACGTCTTTATTGATTGCCCGCCTTCTTTGGGTTTGTTGACGATCAATGCCATGACGTGCGCGGAGGAAGTCATCATTCCTATCCAGTGTGAGTACTACGCACTGGAGGGCGTGGGCCAGTTATTGGGCAATATTACGATGATTCGTGAGCACCTCAATGAAGATCTGCATATCTCTGCGGTGCTCCTTACCATGTATGATGCACGTACACGTTTGGCCGAAGATGTGGCCGATAACGTCCGCGAGCAATTTGGCGCCGTTGTCATGGGCAACGTCATCCCGCGTTCAGTGCGCGTCTCAGAGGCGCCTGGTTACGGGACCACGGTGATTGATTACGCCCCTTCGTCCACCGGCGCACGGGCGTACCTCGCCGCGGCTCGCGAGCTCAATAGGCGCGGTGATTATCGCCCGCATCCCACCACGGGAGCGATTGGCGTGAGCCCCGAAATTTATGCGGAATTGGAAGGATAGGATTTCATGGCAGAACAAAAGCAAGGTGGCCTAGGCAAAGGCCTAGCCGCTCTCATCCCGTCCGGCCCCGACGCACCCACCCGCAAACCACGGCTGGGTGATTCCGCCGCAGATATTATCCTGGGAAATTCTACGGGAAATAGTGAGCGCAAGGCGCGCGGCGAGAAGCGCGTAAAGGGCGCTCCCACCATTCAACAGGGTTCCAGCTCCAAGGCCTCCAAGAAGCGGCAAGCTACACCGGCAGCAATCGGTGCGACTTACCGCGAGATTTCCGTGGGGGAAATCGTCCCCAACCCCAAGCAGCCGCGCACCGTTTTTGACGAAGATGAGCTCAGCGAGCTGGTTCACTCCATCCGCGAGTTCGGCCTCCTACAGCCGGTCGTGGTCCGCCCCTCCGAGGAGGGCGGATTCGAGCTCATCATGGGTGAGCGTCGTTGGCGAGCCTCCTCCAAGGCTGGCTTGGCCACCATCCCTGCCATCGTGCGCGACACCAAAGACGACAACCTGCTGCGCGATGCCCTGCTGGAAAACATCCACCGCGTCCAACTCAACCCTTTGGAAGAGGCACACGCTTATCAGCAGCTCTTGGAAGAGTTCGGGGTCACCCAGAACGAATTAGCGGACCGCATTGGCCGCTCGCGCCCACAGGTGACCAATATGCTCCGCCTGCTGCGGTTGCCGGTGGACGTGCAGAAGCGAGTCGCCGCAGGAACGCTTTCGGCCGGTCACGCCCGCGCTATCTTGGGCCTGGACGATAAGGAAGCGATGGACTACATCGCGGACCGGGTTATTTCAGAGGGCTTGTCCGTGCGCGCCACCGAGGAAGCCGTGACGCTTTATAAGCGCGACGGGAAACCCGCGGAGAATAAGAAGAAGTCCCAGGTACCACAGCCGCAATTTTTCACCGACTCGGCCGAGCGCCTCTCAGATCGTTTCGATACTAAGGTCACCGTGACCATGGGTAAGCGCAAGGGCAAGATGGTCGTAGAATTCGGCGACCAGGAGGATTTCGAGCGCATCATGGCGCTGATGGAGCGGGATAAATAACCTGCTCCTGTGGCAGGTTCCCCAGGTGCCTGCCGAATTCCCAAAGTTAGTGCCCTCCTCTTTAGAGCGAGGGCACTATTTTTTAGAAAAGATGAAGTGGCCCTTGGCTTGTTCTTCCTCGTGTTCGGCGCCAAGCGGAATGCCCTTGCGCTCGCGCAGGAGCAGGGCTGCAATAAATCCGACGATGCTTGCGGAGACAAGATATACGGATACCGCAAAGGTCGTGCCCGTTGCTTCTACCAACGCAGCCGCGATCATCGGGGCGAAGGCACCGCCGAGAACGGAACCGATGGCATAGGTAATCGATACGCCCGAAGCGCGAATGGATGCTGGGAAAAGCTCGGTATACATGGCAGATTGCGCACCGTAGGTTAAGCCGAGGCCTACCGTCAGGAAAATGAGGGCGGCATACAGCAATCCTAGGGACGCCGTATTTACCAGCGGGAAAAGGGCCGCTGCGCCGATTGCTTGAATGACAAATCCGATGAGATACGTCGCGCGGCGCCCGATATAATCCGATAACCAGCCGGCGAAAAGGGTAAAGATAAGCCACGTGAAGGCGGATAGGGTGACGGCATTGAGGACATCGCCACGCGCGAGCGAGACCGGGCCCTCGGGGTTGGTGGCGTAATTTTGGATATAGCCACCGGTGGTCATATAGCCCACGGTGCCATTGCCGGCAAAGACTAGGGCTGCGATGAGGACAAGCGGGAAGTACCGCTTGAAAAGGATCCCAATGGGGTTTGCCGCCTCGCGTTTCTTATTATCTGAGATCTCCTGAAAGACCGGTGATTCATCCACGCCGATGCGGATGGCGTAACCGATGATGACGAGGACAAAGGAAAGCAAGAACGGCACGCGCCAACCCCATTCAAGGAAGGCATCCCCTGGCGCGATCATATTCATGATGGACAGCACGCCAGAGGACATCAGCAGGCCGATGGGGACTCCGATCTGTGGTCCAGCACCGAAGAGGCCGCGCTTATCGTTGGGAGCATGCTCAACTGCAAGTAGTACCGCTGACCCCCACTCTCCCCCGGCAGAGATGCCTTGGATGATGCGGAGAAAAATCAACAGGATCGGAGCCCATACTCCCGCCGTATCGTAGGTAGGCAGAAGGCCGATTAGCGTGGTGGCCCCACCCATGGCAAAAAGGGTGACCATGAGGACAAGGCGGCGACCAAGGCGGTCACCAAAATGTCCGGCCAGGAAAGCGCCAAGGGGGCGAAAAAGGAAGGATAGGCCCACGGAGGCGAAGGAAACGATGCTGGCTACCCCACCTTCTAAGGGGCCGAACATCACTTGGTTAAATACCAAGCCGGCGACGGCAGCATAGAGAAAGTAGTCGTACCATTCAATCGCAGTTCCGATTGTGGTGGCAGCTACTACGCGGCGCGTTTCTTTTCTAGAAATAGGGGCGGAGGTTGAGCTGCCCATTATAGGAATCCATTCAATTGGTAGATATCAATAGCTTGGACTGATACTAATCGAATGAATTCTATTGGTACAAGATAACGCAGTTAATCGTGCGCGGCGGCCAGTGATTAAGTCCGCTCGGCGCGCTCCAGCCTGTGCAGGTTAAGCCTGCTCCGCTTGGAGAAGCTCGGAGAATTTGTAGGTACCGGTAATGGCGGTGTCTTGCTCCATGAGGTACATGCGCTTGACGGCGATAACGATTGCTTCTGCAATATCGTCACGGCGCTTCGGGTTGGTCAGGATTTTGACGTCCTCAGGATTAGTGAGGTAGCCCAAAAAGATCTGAACAACCGGCATCTGCGTCAGGCGCAAAAGATCCCAGGTGCGGCCGTGGTTAGAACAGTCCTGTAGATCGGTGCGGGCCACGATTTCACGTTGGATGAAGCCGGAAAGGGTTTCACCAATGAGTGAGGAGTTTCCGGATTCGGAACCAAAGTAGAACGTGGCTACGCCGTGGGCCTTCTCATTGGGATAAGAATCGCACGCCAAAGAGATGACCATATCGGCATCGAAGGCATTGGCCAGCTCGGCACGGGATTGCACGTCCGCATCGTCGGTGCGGGGGCGCGAAATAATGGTTTCCATGCCGGCCGCGATCATGCGGCCTTCGATGCGTTGGGTGAGATCCCAAAGGATTTCTTGCTCAGAAATATCACCAAAACGGCCCTTAACCGTGAAACCAGAGTCCCGGCCACTTAGTGCAGGGTCAATGACCACGCGCTTGCCCGCCAACTTTGGACCCGCATTGCGCACGCGCTCGCGCTCCAAAATATTGTGCGCGGAACCGCCGGTGATGCGGCGGCCGAGCAAGCTGAGCGCGCGAATGGTAGCCGGTCCACACACGCCGTCTTCCTGCAGCCCGCAATTGTGCTGGTATTCGGTTAAGGCGGCGTGGGTATTGCGGCCAAAATGACCATCGACGCGATCTTGATAGAAACCGAGCTCTTGCAGTTGTTGCTGCAATTGCGAAATGTCATCGCCCACCAATGGATTGGTGGGTTCATAGCTCAAGACGCGGCTGCCCAGGGTATAAGAGGCTTGGCGCAATTCGCGCAGGGTCAGATCGTCGATCTCTCCCGTTGGGAGGATGCCGCGCGATTGCTGGAATGCCTTGAGCACTTCAGCGAGATCGGCATCAAAGGTCTTATCAGTCTCGGAGTACTTCTGCTTTTTCCAGGCAGAGAGTTCGCCCGTGAAATCTGATAAGAGGCCAAGGCGAGCCAAGGTGGCGCGAGCTTCAGCTACGCGCACACTTGAATCACCAACCCGAAGAACGCGATTCACGCCTTTCACCCCTTCCACGGCCTAGGACTTTAGGCCGCATGGCAGATTTCCTACTCGGTAACTTTAGTAACAAGAGTAACAGCTATAGCTGCTTTTTCACTTGCGCCACGATGTCGTCTTTAGAACGCAGGCCCACGAACTCGTCGACCTTTTCGCCATTGTTGAAAATCAATACATTTGGAATGGACATGATTTGGAACATGGCACCAAGGTTTCGTTCTTCATCGACGTTGACCTGGGCGATGGTGACTTCACCGTCGAGCTCATCTGCGACCTCTTCCAAGATCGGAGACAGCTTCTTGCATGGCCCACACCATTCCGCCCAGAAGTCTACGACGACGGGTTTATCCGCCTCGATGACATCAGAACGGAATGATTCAGTGGTTACCTTTTTGACGTTGCTCATACTGGATCTAACGGTTTGCAGCCAAGAATTGTTCCGCATCCATGGCAGCGCGGCAGCCAGAACCTGCAGCGGTGATGGCCTGTTGATAATGATCATCTACCAAGTCACCGCAAGCGAAAACGCCTGGCAGGGTGGTCTTAGTAGAAGGCTGGTCAACCTCAACGTAACCATTATCATTGAGCTTTACCTGGCCGTTGAGGAAGGACGAACGCGGATCGTGGCCAATGGCAACGAACATGGCGGTCACGTCCAAGGTGGAGGTTTCTCCAGTCTCAACGTCCTTGAGCTCTAGGCCGCCGACCTTGCCGTCATCTTCAAGCACGCGCTCGACAACCTTATTGGTTTCCCACTTAATCTGCTCGTTTTCCTGGGCGCGGTCCAACATGATCTTGGAGGCGCGGAAGTTTTCGGAGCGGTTGACAATGGTGACAGACTCCGCGAACTTGGTCAGGAAGGTAGCTTCCTCCATAGCGGAATCGCCGCCGCCGATGACGGCGATATTGTGGCCCTTAAAGAAGAAGCCATCGCACGTAGCGCAGGTAGAAACACCGCGGCCGGAGAGCTCTTCCTCACCGGGAATGCCTAGGTGGCGCGGTGCGGCGCCGGTGGCAAGGATTACCGTGCGGGCTTCAAATACCTCATCGCCCACGTGGAGCTTTTTAATATCGCCCTCCAATTCAACGGAGTCGACGACTTCCATGCGCAGATCCGCACCAAAGCGGATTGACTGTGCGCGCATTTCTTCCATGAGCTCTGGGCCCATGATGCCCTTTTGGAAGCCCGGGTAGTTCTCCACCTCGGTGGTGTTCATTAATTCGCCACCGTATTCAAAGCCCTCGAATACAATGGGGCTGAGTTCAGCACGAGCGGCATAAAGCGCGGCGGTATAACCGGCAGGTCCGGAACCTACGATGGCAACATCGTGGACGGTCATTGCTAACTCCCTAAAATCACAGTGTCATTTTGCGTAACGTCAAGAGTCTACCCGCCAGATTGCGAAACGTTCATATTGCAAAGGCTAGCGGCTGCGAAATTGATGCAAGAATGATGCGATATCGAGATGTAGTTAACCGATGGCTTCGCGCAGTACCTCCCGCGCGCGTGCCCGGCGAGATTTAACGGTGCCGGGCTTTACGCCCTGCGCGGTGGCGACTTCGTTGACGCGGAAGCCGGCGACATCGGTAAGCATGAGTGCTTCGCGCTGGTCCTGCCTTAAAAGCTCCATGGCCTCGCGGACGACGAGCTGTTCAGCTAGGTTTTCAGATGGGTTGTGCACCAGCAGTGGATTGCGATCATCGGCAAAATCATCGCTATCGAGCGAGGCGTTTTCCCTATTAGCGCGGTGATTTAAATAGTCGTAGCCGGTGTTTTTAACCAGGCGGTGCAGCCACGTGCTTAAGGCAGATTCCCGCCGGTAGCTATGGAGATTGCAGCTAGCGCGCAGGAAGGCTTCTTGTACGACATCCTGCGCATCGTATTCATTCCTTGTATAACGCCGCGCCACGGTGGTCAGCCGCTTGCGGTGGCGTTCCACGATGGCGGAAAAGGCCTTATTATCCCCCTCGATAAAAGCATCAACTAATTCTTCGTCGCTGTGGTCAGGACTTAATGGCATCTGTAGATTCCCCCCGGATCAACAAGTGTTAAACCCATTGTGACCCGAGGGGAGATCCGGCGCGAGCCGGCGGCGGTACAGTCTATTGACCGCCTACTGCTGGGCGCGCACGCGCAGGGTGCGGCGCAGGTGATCGCGGCACTCTAGGAGCACGCGGCGCAGCGCACCCGGCAGATCCTTGTGCAGGAGATCCGTGGTGGCGGACTCCGCCATGGAAGATTCCGGGTAGAAGCCGCGGATCAGCCGGTTGGCGATCTCGATGGGGTGGTTATCCCAGATGTCTTCGATGCGGCGGAAGAACTCTTCGGCGAATTCTTCTTGCAGCTTTGCCGAGCGCGGGGCGTTGAAGCCGGCCAGCAACGCATCGACTTCCGCATTTGAATATTCCCCTGGCGTCAGCGCGCTATCGAAGGCTGCCCGCTTGGTCTCCGGCGTGGGGAAGGCGTGGCTAGCGCCCAAGTACTCGGCGGCGCCGGTCAGCGTATTATCGCGCTGCTTTTCTGCTTCCAGCTCATCCAGTGCGACGGCATCGCGGGCGGCAAGGGCGCGCAGGATGGACCAGCGGATCTGCGGATCGAGGCGCAGGCCCTCCACCGTGCCGGCGAGCAGGTCACGCAGGCGGTCGGTACCGGAGGGCTCCGGCGTTGCGGCCAGTGCGGCAATGGCGCTGCGGGCCAGGATAAGCTGCGCATCGAAGCCTGGATCTGCGGCGCTGAGCTGTTCCCACAGTGCATCGGCGAATTCGGCGCGCACCTGCTCGCGGCGGGCTTCGGCCACATAGTGCTGGATGGCAAAGTGCGCATTGCCGTAGGCGGTGGTCAGCAGCGTGGCATTGGTCTCTGCGGGCGCGTGCTTGGCGACGACCTCCACGTACTCCTCCGCATTCCACTCCCCGTCCCTGGTGAGGTTCCACAGCGAGGTCCAGATGACCGCGCGGCTGAGCCCATCCTGGACCTCGGACAGGTGATCGCGGATGGTGGTAAGCGAAGCATCGTCGAAGCGGACCTTGGTGTAGGTGTGGTCGGCATCGTTAAGCAGCAGCAATGCCGGGGCCTTCTCCCCCGCCGCCTCATCCACGATGGTGCGGTGACCACCGGCGGGAAGGTCGATGTCGAACTCGCGGTACTTGTGCAAGGAGGCATCAAAAAGCGCCACGCTCAGGCGGTGTGGCCGGGTCGTATCCTCGGCCTCGGCGCTCACCGCGAGCTCGGTGATCTTCTCGCCCTCCGTGTGCAGCTCCGGGGTGAGGGTATCCGGCCCCCAGGTGCGCAGCCACGCCTTTGACCAGGAATCGAGGTCGCGGTCAGTGTGCTTTTTCAGGGCCGTGAGCAGGTCATCGAAGGTGGCAGCGGCGAACGCATGCTCCTGGAAGTAATCCCGCGCGCCCGCGTAAAAATTATCGCGGCCCACGTAGTGCACGAGCTGTTTGAGCACGGCCGCGCCCTTGGCATAGGTAATGCCATCGAAATTCTGGCGAGCGGCATCGACGTCTGGGATATCGGCCTTGATGGGGTGCGTGGTGGGAAGCTGATCCTGCAGGTAGGCCCAGTTCTTGCGCTGGCCAGCAAAGTTGACCCACGCCTCTTCGTAGGAGGTGGCGTGTACGGAGGCATCGGCGCCCATGAACTCGGCAAAGGACTCCTTGAGCCAGAGATCGTCCCACCACTGCGGGGTGACAAGATCACCGAACCACATGTGGGACATCTCGTGCAAAATGGTATTTGCGCGAGCGGCCTTCTGGCTGCGCGTGGCCTTAGAGCGGAAGATATAGCTTTCCGTAAAGGTCACCAGGCCAGGGTTCTCCATCGCACCGAGGTTATATTCGGGCACGAAGATGGAATCGTACTTGCCCCAAGGGTAAGCAAAGCCGAAGTTCTCGTGGAAATAATCCATGCCCTGCGCGGTAAGCTCTAGGATTTCCTCGTCCAAGTATTCAAACATGGAGGCGCGGGCAAAGGCGCGCAGCTGCGCGGAGTGCTCGCCATCCGGCGAGGTCCATGTGCGTTCCTGATACTTATATGGCCCCGCGGCAAAAGAGGTGAGGTATGTAGAAAGCGGCGGAGTGGGCGCAAAACGGACCGTAGCATTGTCCCCGTGTTCCTCGCGCTCTGCCTCTGGCTGATTGGAGAGGATCTGCCAGTCCTTTGGCGCGGTCATGGCGACGTGGAACGACGCCTTGAGGTCGGGCGCTCAAAGCAGGGGAAGATGCGGCGGGCATCGGAAGGCTCGAGGTGCGAGTACAGATAGGTCGCGTCATCGGCCTGGTCGTGCATGCGGTGCAAACCCTGGCCCGTGCGCGAGTAGCGCGAGATGCCGCTGACCTCAATCGTCAGCTCCTCCCCCACCGGTAGCCCGTGGAGGTGGATAATGCTGCCATCAAAGTCGACGTCCTGCGCCTGACCGTTAACCGTTACCTGCTCTACCGATTCTCCCAGGTAGTCCAGGAAAAGCTCGGGCTCGGTGGTGGTGAGCTCGATGCGGCTCGTCGCGCCAAACGTGGGGCTTTCCTTCACCTGAGATACGTCCAGGTGCAGGTGGTATGCCCGCAGGTCTACTGCTGCGGCGCGCTCTTGGAGTAGCTCGTGCTGGGTTTTATCGCGTTGTGTCGTCATAGTTAGAAACTATAGTTACCGCAGAAGCTGGGCTCAGGAAGATGTGCTCCTGAATCTGCGACGAGCATTTCAACCGGCGACAATCCACCGAGAATTACTGCCTCTTTGTGGGCCCGATGGATCGATCGTGGCTTGTCCCATTTTTTTCAAATGGCGCAGGATATCAGTTATCATCTTTCTGTCGACACCTAGTTCCTCGGCCGTCTCCCGTGCGGAGAGTACTTCGCCTGCTTCAAGCTGTGCCAAAATCCAATCTTGCACTGAGGCCGATGAAATTGCTCCTTGTTTATTCAATCCCATGAGTTTCCTCGCGTCACCAGACAGGATCCATTCCCCGGCGTTCCGAAGCCTTTCCAGGTATCCAATAGACGAATACCACTGGAGAATATCTTGGGCTTCTTGCTCGGTGACCTGCATTAGAGCGGCTGTGGATCGGTTGAGCAAAATCTTGTGATCCATGAGTTGGCGTGCGATAAGTAACCCATTGATACTTTCGAACGCCTTGTCCGGGTAATGGTCGTTTAATTTAGCTAACGCATAGACAAAGTCCTTGTCTACCTCACCAGAAGATAGGCTTACTTCGACAAAATTCTCCGCTGTATGCAAAGCCGGGGTATGGCGTCCACTAGCTAACATCGCTGCCCACATGCGGTCGAAACCCCGTGAAGATTCCTCTGCAAGGTCCAGCATTCTTAAGGCAGCCATGAGTCGCGGATTGCGGGGAATCGATTGAGTAGTTAAGATTCGCTTTTCTGTGACTCCCACTGGCAACGGTCCTGGTGACCACACAGTAAGCGCTGTCGGTGATTGGTCAATGACTACTGCACTACTAGCATCCCAATCCCTGTGTGCGAGAGCGTTAGAAATGACCTCGTCCACTGCGGTCTCAGGAAAGGCTGGGATAGAAATCTCTTGCCCATTTGGGAAGGTCACGCGTGCAACTTCTGTTCGTGCTGCGGTTGCTACGAGCTCTTTTAGCCTCAGGTAGGCGGTGATCAAAGGTGCAGATATTTCCGTGGCCTGGGGATCTCCTCCAGGTACCTCACGGGCCAAGTGTCTGATGGTAGTTCGACTGTTGGCTGGAGTAATGAACAGGATTTCTGCGGCGTAGGTTAACTGACCATCGCGGGTGAGAAGACCGAGCTCGGAAAGTAGTTCATTGGTCGTGTGGGGTACTCGATCTAAGGAACCTGAAGCCGATCGTGCTTTTTTGAGGAGCCGGCGCGCTTGATCGATGGCTGTAGCATCCAAATCTTCGAAAGAATATCGGGACTCAGCTGCAGAAAAGTCCGGATTTGCGCGCTGAAAGGCGATGGAGCGCCGCTCTTCTTCAGAAAGTGGCACGCACGAGGTGCCTCTGCGAATGCTGGCCTGCCCTTTCGGGCGTTGGTAAAGTGTCAACCCCTTGGGAATTCGCAGACAAATAAGCCGCTGACCGCAATAGTTAAGTTCAGTTCCTTCTACTCTGATTCCAGGTTGAGTACCATTAAATATTTTCTGCTCAATCCATTCGATGCTGCGTGAGGTTCCGGTAAAAGCTGCGGCACCTGCCCTTTTATCTGAAACGCCCAAGACGATATGGCAAACCCCGTCGTTCGCGTTGGAAAAGCATATGGTTTCATCAATGAGGAATTCAGTAAGTGAAGCATCTGGGTTTCGATTCTGTGGATGTGTTGCGGGATCTTCTTTGAAGTCCAAAACCTGACTCTCTTGGCTATCGGCGGTAGCACCTTCCTCGATAGCTTTGAGAGCTGCGTAAACGGCCTGCAATTCTGCCTCAGACATAAATGAATGCTAGCACAAGTTGTTTCAAACAACTTGTGCACAACTCCTCGAAGCTTAATTATTCGATTACAACAGATGTGCTGGTCAGAAGAGTAGCAAGTTGTTTGAAGTTGTTTACCTTAAAATCGCGCGGCGATTCCAGGGTCGTAAACGAGGGACCTAGGAATTTCTTTAAAAACCCAGCCTAACTTCGATATTTTGGGCAAACTGCTACTTCCGGCGGGGGTGCTAACTCGCGAATACTTGGGGGCTTCGCGGAACCCAGAAGTTGTTTGAAATAACTATACACAACTCTCAACTAATATAATTCGGTCGCTTCTTCATACCTGCAGCTCAAGGTATAAATTCAAGTTGTTTGAAGTTGTTGTGGAGTTGTTTTGTGCTGGCCGAGTAATTGCCCAGACAAGGCACCAAACCTGAAAGATTTGCCTGGGGAATACGACTAAAGCCCGCGGCCGAGTGGGTACGCGGCGCGGGCTTTAGTTGTTGGTAACCAGGGGCAGTGAGAGCCCAAGGTTTTCAAAGAAGTGCGATTACTGCTTGATGGCAGAAACCTCGAGCTCGATCTTGATGTCTTCAGAAACGAGGACGCCGCCGGTCTTGAGCGGAGCGTTGAAGTCGATGCCGAAGTCTTTGCGGTTGATCTTGGTCTGTGCCTCGAAGCCCAGGCGGAAGTTGCCGAACGGGTCCTCAGCGGTAGCGACCTCTTCAACCTTGAGGTCGACGGACTTGGTGGTGCCCTTGATGGTGAGGTCACCGGTGACGGTGCCGTTGCCGTCCTCGTCTACGTTGACGTTGGTGGTGGTAAAGGAAAGCTCTGGGTACTCCTCCACGTTGAAGAAGTCTTCGTTCTTTACGTGGCCATCGCGGTCCTCGTTACCGGTGGAGATGGAGTCAGCCTTGATGGTGGCCTCTGCGGTGGAGTCGGCGATGTTCTCGGCGACGTTGATGGTGCCTTCGAATTCACCGAAGTTGCCGCGCACCTTGGTGACCATGGCGTGCTTGGTAACGAAGCCGATGACGGTGTGCTCTTTGTCGATGGTGTAGGTACCTGCTGCGAGGGACATAATTGATTCTCCTAACGTTGTTGTTGATGTAACACCAACCACGATACCTGACTGGGCAATTTAGTCAAGCCTTGAAGTAAAATTTCTTTTTCCAACTCGTTGACCTCGGTCTTAAGGATGGCCTACAAGCTGGACCTCCCCCAGTGTAACCTCTTTTGACTTAGGCAGTTCTGTGATGACTATGAGCGCGGCATCGAATTGCTGCGGCGTTTCTTTCAGCTCCAAGTCTTCGTTTGCGTGCTTGAACTTGCCCTCCGCCAATTTGGGAAGAGAGCTCAGCTGTGGGTGCTCCGGATCGAAATCGTCTTTGTTGACGCCATAGATTTCATAGTGCGCGCCATTGGACCTGGTGTGGGTCACGGTCATGACGGAAAGATGGGCCGGGTTATCCAGGGTGAGTAAGGCGCCTGAACCGGTTTCCTTCGTGGACCAGGTGGTGATCGTCTTGCCATCGGTAAGCTGCTCATTATCCTCGCCGTCTGGCACCGTGATAGCGGACGATTCCTTGAGGTGCACCGGCGGGGTATCCGGGATCACCGTGGAGCCCTGCACGGTTTCGGTAACGGAACCGGTCTTTTCCACATCGCTGAGCAGGGACATGATCCACGTCGTGAGCGCTGCCATGCCCACGACAAAGATGGTGGCGAAAATGCCGATGACCACGACGCCGGAGCCCGAGTAACCGCGGCCGCCAAAGCCGGGTTCTTGCTTCGGATCCTCTTCCTGCGAGGGTTCATCTTCAACGACCACGGGGAGGGCCTCCGTCTTTTCTTCCTGCTCTTCTGGGGCGAATTCGCGCAGGCGCTTGGCGATGCCCGCCGAGGTCAACCCCTCTGCTTCCTGCAGCTCTTCCAGCTTTTCTTCGCGGGTCTCTGCATCCGCGGCATCAAAGGCCAGTCGTGCTGCTTCGAGGCGTTCTGCGGCCTCATCGGCGGTGAGGTTGGCGTCATCGGAAATATCGCGCAGCTTCTTTGGCGATGGTTCGGTGGATTCAACCAGCATGCTCAGCGCGGAGCTGAGGGCCTCGCGGTCGCTTTCCGCAGACGTCCCATCCAGCACAGCGGGGAAGGCAACCTTGACGATGCCGGAGGTGGATACGCGGAAGCGGTCGCGGTGCTCGACGCCGAGGATCAGGCCGGCGTCGTGGGCCGTGGCGGCATCGGCAAACAGCGGCGCTGTAGCGCGGGCGACGGAATTGGGGTCGAGGTTATCTGCCTCTGCCACCTGCTTGAGGGAGGTACCCTCAAACCAATCCGCCACCACCAGGCAGCCGGTGCGGTAGGACAAAATCTCGATATTATCCGCCATGGTCTCCAGGTTGAGCTCGGCCAAACGCCGCGTATTGCGGGAGATTTCGGCGGAGCGGCGGGCAGAGACCGTAGGCGTCGATGGCGCGATGGGCGCCTGGGTATTGGTATCGACGAACGTCAGCGCCACGAGGCGGCCGGTGGATTGCTCGCGGGCCTGCCAGAACCGAGCGCCGGATACAGCGCCGTGATCCTGCAGGAGGCGGAAGCGACCGTCCGAGACAGGGGCGCCGGGGACCAAGCGCGGGCCGCGGACGATACCGGCGGACATTGGTGGCGGCACCAAGGTGGCATTGAAGGAATCCTGCGTATAGACCGGCTGGATTTCCTGCAGGTCTGGTTCCTCGACCTCGATGGCCTTGGAACTGTCCACCGTGATGAACCGGGACATTCCCGGGATGCGCTGGAGGGCGCGTGCCAGGTTCTGCACCTCGGGCAGGGAGGACTTGGACAGGACGATCCCGGTGATAATCACAAAGACGATGCCCAGCACGACGACCTTGACCAGCGAGACGATCGAAGGCAGTTGCTCCGGCAAGACCAACTGCGCGATCCAGTACAGCGCCCACGAGGCAACCAGACCCACCGCGCCGGCGCCGGCGGACCAGAGGACCGTCTGGGTTACGGCCTTGCCGCCCAGGCTGCCCAGCTTGCGCTTGAGCAGGAAGCCGCCGATGACCGCACCGGAGACAAAACCGAAGCCGTTGGCGGTACCGAGGAGGATGACCACTCGGTCCGGGTTGCTCGTCATCAGCGGCGCCAGCAAGGTCAGCACAACCTTGGTCAGCGTGATGCCGGCAATGATGAAGGTGGGCGTCCACGCCTCTTCCCTGGCGTAGAAAACGCGCAGGTGCAGCAGCACCAGCGCATAGGGGATCAAAGTAAAGGCGGAAAAACTGATGGTGAGGCCGAGCTGCTCCGCGCTATCTGCGCCATAGGCGCCGTATTGGAACAACGCGCGGGCGATGGGCACGCCGAAGCCTGTCATGAAAATGACGATGGGGATTAGCGCGATGAAGGTCAGCTTGGTACCCAAGGTAAGGTCACGCACGACGGCATCGACATCGCCATCGGCGGCATTGCGCGAAAGCCGCGGCATGATGGCGGTCAACAAGGTCACGCCGATAACGCCATAGGGCACCTGCAGCATCAGCCACGCGTTCTGGTACACCAGCGGCGCACCGGCATCGGCATACGCGGCCACGCGGGAGGTGACCACGTAACCCAGCTGGGAGATGGCCACATAGGTAATAATGGCCAGCGCCATGCCGCCGAATTGCTTGATGCGGGCATCGAGGCCCCACTTCGGGCGCAGGTTGATGCCGGCCTTCTTCAGGTACGGCACAAGGATCAAGCACTGCACGATCACTGCAGTGGTGGTGCCCAGACCCAGCAGCATGATGTGTGGATCCGCCACCGGCGTAGGCTCGTGTGGGTCGAGGCGACCTGGCAAAAATCGATACGCCAGGAGGACGCTGATGGAAATGATGTTATTGACCACCGGCGCCCAGGCGCCAGGGCCGAAGATATTCTTGGTATTTAAGACCGCCTGGAAGAGGGCAAAAAGGCCGTAGAACAGGATCTGCGGCAAGAGCAAGAAGGCCAATGATGTTGCCTGCACGGCATTGGCCTTGGAATCTTCAGGCAGCATCATCCTCGTTAATAATGGCGCGAAGATAACGGAGAGGATGGTGACGATGCCCAGGATCGAAAACGCCAGGGTAAAAAGTCTTCGGACGAAGGTTTCGCCGCGGTCCGAGTCTTCCTTCTCCGCGCGCACCAAGACCGGAACCACCAGTGAGGTCAGCACCGCGCCCAGCACGATTTCGGTGACCAGGTTGGGAATCTGGTTGGCGCTACTGAAGGCCGTACCCACCGTGGCACCCAGGGTGGCGCCGATCAGCATCTGCCGCAGGAAGCCGGTGATGCGTGAGAGCAGCGTGGCAATGGCCATCGTCCCCGTCGCGCGGATCACGTCCTGATTAGAGGCCTCGATCTCCGCATTGCGGCCAGTCAGCGCGGATTTATCTTCCTCAGGGGGAACAGTAGTGTTCTGCACTGAGGGCTTGGGCCGCTTTTCCGGTACCGGTGCGGGTGGAGAGGCGCGCACGATGCGGCTGCGCGCGCCGGCGGTAACCGGGACACGGTTCTCTTCCGCATTTGGGGCGGTATCCGTGGGGTCTACCGCGCCCGCAGGTGCCTTCTCCGCGTGGTGGGCCTGACGGCCATCTTTTTCGGTCATAGAGGATACAACTTCAACTTTTACTTTTCAGCCTTGTGATTTTTGCGTCGGTGACGGCCAAGCCGAAAGAGCGTAGCCAAAACCAGCGCGAGAGCGCCGGCTATGCCGGCAGCGTATAAGGTTACGATACCGGCACGTGTCTGCACGGAGATAGTGATGGGCTGCGAAATGGTCTGATCTTTAGGTGTGGCCAGCCACAGCCCAATATCTGTGCGATCCGCGTCCTTCGGCATATCAGCGGTCATGGATACAGTAATAGAGCCCTTAGCGGGAATACGGACGCTTTTGGGCGTGTTGAGCCGCGCGCCATCGGGGGCATCGTATTGCAGCTTTGCCTCCACCGGCAATGGCAGGCCATTTTCGGCCACGATGAGCAGCGGCGATGACTCAGATACGCGGGTATAAACATTGCCCGGCGGGATGAGGGAAACGGAATCGCGCAAATCCCGCAGCGTATTAGAGTGCATCTCCATAGTGCGGGAAAAGGACTGGCGCGCTGCCGCGTGGGTGGCCAAGCTATCGCGATTATTAAGCGATAAGGAATTGAGGAGATCGCGGCGCAGCGGCAGCACGAATTCAGAGCGCGTCATGGTGATATCAGGGTCATCGACCACGATATTCATCAGCTCATCGGTATAGCGCGCCTGTTGCTCAACGCGGGCCAATTCGGGTTCCGAAAAGACCGCCGGATCGATAAAGGGGCTGCCGGTGGGAGCGTTCGGATCGCCCTGCTGCAATTCCACCGCGCTGATCCCGCGGGGACGGGAGTGGCCGGAGTCGAGCAAGTCTTCCGCGGCGGCGAGTGCATGTTCGGCCGCGCTTGGGTCTAAGTAGTTGGGAAGCTTGGCCACGGTATCTTCCCCGCCCGCGAGGCTGAGGGCCGCCTCGCCCGTGATGGCGCGAGACAGAGCAGAATCTTTGGCGTAGTCATAGCGCAGCTCCGGGTTGGAATAGCCCACCGTCTGCGGCTTGGAGCCGGTTTGGGATAGCAGGGCGCCAAGGGAGGAATCGAAAGTCGCGGCCTCGCCGGACCAGTTCGAGTTATCCGCAACCAGGGATGGAACCGGCAATTTTTGGTCAATATAGCCGGAACCTACCGCCAAGATATTGCTGGCCGGGGCCTTGCCCAGGACGCGTTCGATGGTTTGGTTGCCGCGCTGCAAACCCTCAAAGACAAGGGCGGGATTATTAGCCCTTGCTACCGCAGAGGCATTCGCATTGGCCCAGGGCATGGCGATGAAGCAATCCAACTCGCGCAGGCGCTCCAGCCACCGCTCGGCATCATTTTTCGCATCGCCTGGCTCCCCCTTGTCATCGTCACTGCCCCGCGACCAGGAATCGCGCAGGCGCTTGGGGCGATCGCCTTGGGCGGGGCGGGTGGAATTGACCGTATAGCCTTGCGACATGCGGTTGACGGTATCGAGCAGCGCGGGGTCGATGGCCACACAGCCGGCCCCCTGCAGGTCATGATCCTCGTAGGTAGAAACCAACTTATCGAGGCGGCCGCCTTCGTGCAGCTCGTGCCCTAACTCATCGGAGGACAAGATGAGCTCTTCTCCCCCGAGCCCGCCGGGGACGATGTTTAAGTTCGCGCTGATGGGATAGACCACCGTGAGATCGTGCGATTGGGGTTCTTCGGCTTCGTCGTGTTCTTCTTCTGGTGCCGCTTCTTCCGCTGCCGCGGTATGTCCGGCATCTGTCGGCCCGTCTCCAGAGAACTGGGCCACAAAGCGTTCCTCTGCCAAGCTGACCGCATCGCCCTCGAGAGTGCCGGTCAGGGTAAATAACAGCGGATAGGCGCCGGGTTCATTGATTGCCAAGGTACGCTCGGCATCTAAGCCACTGGGCACGGTGAAGCTTATCTCCCGGGTTTCCCCTGGCTGCAGCGGTGCTGTCGTCATACCCGAGCCATAATAAGGAAAATCGCCGGTGGCCATTTCCGTACGCGCTTCTGCCGCATCGGCCACGCTATCGCCGCGGCGGCTAGTTACCTGCAGATCTTCCAAGGGCTGATCGGTGGGGTTATGCACGCGGAAGCGAAGCTGCAGGTCAGTGCCTACGGTAAAGGGCTGGGCATCGATAAGATCCAGATCGGCGCGCTCCGGCCCGCGCGCGCCCAACCAGGCTTGGATATCCTTCTGCTCGTCCGGGACAGAGTCCATTTGGGCCGCCGCGCTTGGTAAGAACAATCCCCAACCGGCAAGTACCGCGCAACCGCCAGCCGCGGCGAGTGATCTGAGGCGCTTGTGCATTAGCGTGGGGTCGCTTTCCCTGCGTCGGCTTCCTTTCGTGCGAGATCCGGGAGGAGATCGTGCGCGATGCGCGCGAGCTTACGTTCGTCCGCGTACGCCAAGTGCTCGATGAGTTCAGAAACGGGAACCCAGGACACCTCGGTAACCTCTGGATCCTCATCGTTCATGATGCCGTCCACAAAGCGCAGCAGATGGTGGTGCACCGTCTTGTGAATGCGGACGCCATCAGAAACGAACCAATAATCGATCACGCCGAGGTCAGCGAAAACCTCGCCAGAAATACCGGTTTCTTCCCATACCTCGCGCTCTGCGGTGACCTCCTTGGCCTCGTCATTTTCCACGTGCCCCTTGGGCATGGACCACAATAAACGCCCGCGGCGGTCTAAGCGCCCAATCAGCGCTACGTAGACGCGGGACAGGTCCGCCTTACCGTTGCCGTCGACGCACTCGGCCAGCCCGGAGATTACGAGCCCGCCCGCAGATGTCTCATCGCGGGTCTCCATGACGGTGGAGGTGCCGTGATTATTGCCGCCGCGTTGCTGCCTGCGCTGCTGGGTGTTGCGGCGCGTGCGGTTATCCGGCCGCCGCCGGCGCCGGCGCCGGTTACGGCTACGGCCGCCTCCTTTGGAGGGGCCTTGCGCGGAGCCTTGTTCTTGGTTAGTCATCCCTGCCAATCGTAGTAGACTCTCACCCGTGAATTTTCAGGACACTCAGTTAATCGGCGTTCTTGCGCGCGCGGAGTCTACCGTGAACTCGCTCAGTGGCTTATTGAGCGGGCTGGTGGAGAAATTCAGCGCGCGCGGACATGCCCTCTACCTCGTGGGCGGCTCGGTGCGCGATGCCCTCCTCGGCCGCTTGGGCAATGATCTGGACTTCACCACCCCAGCGCGCCCAGAGGTGGTCAAGGAAATCCTGGATGAGTGGGCCGAAACGGTATGGGATACCGGCATTGCCTATGGCACCGTATCCGCCGTGTACAAGGGCCAACAGATAGAAATCACCACCTTCCGCTCTGATTCCTATGATGGGCAGTCCCGCAACCCCGAGGTCATCTACGGCGATAGCCTGGAAGGCGATTTGGTGCGGCGCGACTTCAAGGTCAATGCCATGGCTATTGAGCTGCTTGCCGATGCCACCTTTGAGTTCCACGATCCCCTCGGCGGCCTCCACGATGTGGCCAACAAGGTGCTCGACACCCCCGATAAACCGGAAATCTCCTTCCACGATGATCCACTGCGGATGCTGCGCGCCGCGCGCTTTGCGTCCCAATTAGAGTTTCACGTGGCAGACCGCGTGGTTGCTGCCATGCGCGATATGGCGGCAGAGATCCAGCGGATTACGGTAGAGCGCGTTCAAGTGGAGCTGGATAAGCTCATCTGCGGCAAGGCGCCGTGGGATGGCATCGACCTACTGGTCAATACCGGGATTGCGGACTATATCTTCCCGGAGATCCCTGCCCTGCGCATGACCACGGACGAGCACGCGCAGCATAAGGACGTCTACGCGCATTCGTTGAAGGTGCTGCGCCAGGCGATGGATCAAGAAGAGGACGGTCCCGACTTGGTATTGCGGTGGGCCGCATTGCTGCATGACATCGGCAAGCCCGATACCTTCGATAACACCGACGGTAAGGTTTCTTTCCACCACCACGAGGTGGTGGGCGCCAAGCTCACGCGGAAGCGGCTGCGGAAGCTGAAATACCCCAAGGCCACGACGGAAGATATTGGCCAGTTGGTGTACCTGCACATGCGTTTCCATGGCTTTGGGGAAAATCAATGGACCGATTCTGCCGTGCGGCGCTATGTGAACGACGCGGGTGACCTCCTTCCCCGCCTGCACAAGCTGGTGCGCGCCGATTGCACTACCCGCAATGCCAAGAAGGCGCGCCGCTTGCAGCGCACCTATGACCAATTGGAGGAGCGAATCGCGGAGATTGGCCGCAAGGAAGACCTCGCGCGGGTGCGCCCGGACCTCGATGGTAACGAGATCATGGAAATCCTGGGCCTCTCCCCTGGGCCCGAAGTGGGTCAGGCTTGGTCCTACTTGAAGGAAATGCGCTTGGAGTACGGCCCCCTCGAGCGGGAAGAGGCTATTGCGAAGTTGCGTCAGTGGTGGGAGTCTAAACAGTGATGTTTGCCGATAGATTATTTAATGCCCTCGAGCGCAACGAACCCGCCCCTGGGCAATTACTCGTGTCCGCACCGGGGATGCTGTCCCCAGAATTCGCCCGTTCTGTCATCCTGCTGGTTGAGCACAATGACATGATGACCTTTGGCGTGGACCTCACTAAGCGCTCAGAAGTGGCCATTTTTAACGTGCTTCCAGAATGGATGCCCGTCGTTGCTAAACCGCAGGCGCTGTATATCGGCGGTCCGCTCAACCAGCAATCCGTCGTGGGCTTGGCGCAGACCAAGCAAGGTGTGGATCCAGATAAAGAAGAACAACTCAGCCGCCTCGCACCGCGCCTAGCGCACGTGGATCTGCGCTCCAACCCGGAAGATATCGAGCCGCTGGTCACCGGGACGCGCATGTTTGCCGGTTACGCCGAGTGGGGTCCCGGGCAACTGGAGGAAGAAATCGAAGCCGGCGAATGGTTCGTAGCACCCGCCCTAGCGCAGGACGTGGTGGCCCCAGGCCCGGCCGATCTATGGGCCGATGTCATGAAACGCCAGCCTATGCCCTTGCCGTTGTATTCCACCTATCCCGTGAATGTGGATGATAATTAATTCCTAGGCGGCGGAAAGTGATCGGTTACACTAACCCGTATGCGCGAGGAAATCCACAAGGGCATTAAAGACACGTGGGCGGCGGCTCTCGGGCTAATTCCATTGGGCTTGGCTTTTGGCCTCCTGATGGTCCAATCCGGCTTTAGCTGGTGGTGGACGCCCATATTTTCCATCGTCATCTACGCCGGTTCTATGGAGTTTCTCGCCATTTCCATGGTTACCGGCGGAGTTTCCGCGCTTTCCTCGCTGCTTACCGGTTTTATGGTGAATTTCCGCCATATCTTTTATGGGCTAACGTTTCCCCGCAAGCGGATTAAGTCCCCCGTGGGCAAGGCCTATTCCACCTATGCCCTCACGGATGAAACGTATGCCATCGTCTCGGCACTGCCGCGCGAGGAGCGGCTGAGCGGCACCCGCATCCTGAGCATCCAAATCTTTTGCCAAATGCTGTGGGTGGGCGGCGGACTCGTTGGTGCACTCGCCGGCCAGGTAATCCCCTCCTCCGTCGAGGGAATGGAATTCGCGCTTGTTGCCCT
This sequence comes from Corynebacterium sp. KPL2861, assembly GCF_040225475.1. NCBI lineage: Bacteria > Bacillati > Actinomycetota > Actinomycetes > Mycobacteriales > Corynebacteriaceae > Corynebacterium > Corynebacterium sp. KPL2861. The sequence continues at coordinate 60,024 of NZ_JBEHFW010000005.1, read as the reverse complement.
CTTCGTCGTCTTGGCGATGGACTCCTTCCGCAATAATCAGGATCTGTTCCTCCCGCTATCCGCTGCAGCCTTGGGTATTCTCGCCGCTTTCATTACCCCGGGGCAGCTGCTGATGCTCTCCCTGAGCGCCTATTTCCTGTTGCTCATCATTCGCTATCTATCGCCTCGCGTAGATAACGCGCTCACCTGGCGGCTGCAGCCGCTTGCCTCCACGACCGTGAAGGAGGATGACTAAATGCCGGCGGGAGTCAGCTTAGGCGCGATTGCCGCGGTCCTTATCCCCGTTGGCATCGTGACCGTTTTATTGCGGGAGCTTCCCTTCTCCGCAAAGAAGTGGATGAAAGATAGCGAGTTCTTTTCGCTGCTGGGCTTGATGATGCCCGTGGGCGTAATGACGATCCTGGTGGTCTATGCCGTTGCCGGACAGGCGGATGGCACCGGCGGCCTATGGCCAGTCTTGCTGGGTGTGTTGGTCACCGCTGGGCTGCACAGGTGGAAGCGGGATTCCGGATTATCCATCTTCTGCGGGACCGCGTTCTATATGATCCTAGTGAACTTGGTGCTCTAGCCCGCGCTTAGCTAAAGCCCAAACTTGGTGGTAGCCTCCGTCCACAGCGCTTCAAATTGTTCTTGGTCCATGTACTGGGCGCTAATATCCGGGAACTCACCGTAGGTATCGGGGTGCGGAACCACTTCTTGCGGCTTGTCCACGTTTCCCGTGGAACTATTTGGGGTCGCTACCCCGACGACGGAGTCCGCAGGATCCAAAGCGATCATGCGGTGCATGCGGCAGCGCTGGGCATCGTGTTCTTCTAGTTCTGCGAGGTGGACCGCGGAGCCCACTCCCGGGACGGAGAGTTCGGTGCGCACATAAAGGTAATTAGCCATGGGAACCTAGTGTAGTTGCTCTTCGTCCCGTTGCGCGTACCGGGAGGCCAACACAGAACAGATCATTAGCTGCACCTGGTGGTAAATCATCAGCGGGAGAATCAATAGACCGAGCGATGTCGGTCCTGAGGCAAACATGACTGAGGCCATGGGAAGGCCGGTGGCCAAGGACTTCTTGGAGCCACAGAATTGGATCGCAATGGTATCGGCGCGAGAAAAACCCAGTTTTCCGGAGATGAACTGTGTTAGCCAAAGCATGAAGATGACGAATGCCGCGGCGAAAACGACGAGGAAGACAATCTCCCAGGCAGAAATGGAGGACCAGATTCCATCCACCACACCCTTGGAAAAAGCCGAATAGACCACCATGGCAATGGACCCGCGGTCCACCACCTTTGTAGCGTTGCTCTGGGCGAAGTCCGCTATCCAGCGTCGAGTTAGTTGGCCGAACACAAATGGCGCGAGAAGCAAAAGGGAGATCTCCCCAAAGACGGAGGTATCGATTTGCAGGCCGGAACCGGTACCCATGAGCAGCATGACTAGGACTGGCGTGATGAAGACGCCGGCCAAGTTGGAGGTTGAGGCGGAGACAATGGCCCCGGATACGTTTCCCTTGGCAATGGAGGTAAATGCCACTGAGGACTGCACGGTGGACGGGACCAGCGTGAGGAATAGGATCCCCATGTACATATCGTCCGTAATGAACCCAGTGAGGGGCCGCAGTGCCAAGCCAATGAGAGGATAAATGACGAAGGTGAACGCGAGAATGGTGAGGTGAAGCCGCCAGTGCTTAAGCCCATTTAGAGCTTCTTGGGTGGATAGCCGCGCGCCGTAGAGAAAAAACAACAGCGCGATCGCCACATTCGTCAGGCTGCCAAAGACGTCAGCGAAGGTGCCGCGGGCCGGTGCAATGATCGCGATTGCGACGGCCGTAAGGATGAGGACGATGAGCGGATCCGGCTTTTTAAGTCTGTGCAGCATGACCCAAAGTGTAAACCGTCTCGCTTGGTTCCACGAAAGGTAGTGCGGATAATTTTCTTCTGCGTACTCCCATTGAGTCTCATGGTTTCACGTGAAACGATGGGCGTAGAGGGTGAAGCGTCCGCGGGGATTTACGCAGTAGTGACCTTTGTACCCTCTTGGCTTACCTCAAATTCTTTGAGTGGGTCGCGGCCAGGTCCTTCAATGACCGAACCGTCTTTCAGGTTATAGGACGTATGATGCGCCGTGCAGGTAGCAGTCATACCGTCGATTTCTGTAATGGGGTTTTGTTGGTGCGGGCAGGTTTGGGAGTAGGCCTTAAACTCCCCCTCTTGCGGCTGTGTGAAGATAACCCCATCGACGATGACCCCAGAGCCTACGGGAATGTCTGTTGCCGCGATCTCCGCGGATGGTTCTGAGCCACAGGCCGCGAGGTATGCACCTGCGAAAGTCGTGGCGGATCCGAGCAAGAACATGCGGCGTGAACAGATAGTCATAGCCTCTACTCTATCCTGAATGGTTCAAGGCCGGAACATGATTTCGGCGACGGTTAGTAACACGTGTCTGGTCATCATAACGTGGAAGTATTGGGTGTAGGTTTCACGTGAAACATGTCATTAGGAAAGGTTGCCGTTCCAGGTGGCGATGGAACCAGACTCGGAGGGTGTGAGTTCATAAGTGCCGGAGTCGAGCCCTAAGTCATTAACCATGGGGTGCGGACCCTCCCCTCCTACGGCTTGTGATTCCGGATCGATGCGGTGGGAGTCGGCGACATAAGAACCGATGCTAAAAGTGGAAACGGCGATTGCGGCGAGAGCTGTTGTTTTCTTCATGCCTCCCATTGTCTACGCTTGCGTGCGCTAGGTGTAGCGGCTGAGTAGCACTGTGCGGAACCTTTATGCGAGCTCTATGAATTTCCACAGGAAATGTATTTAGTGGAATGGAACCACTATAGCTAACGCCCAATGTAGAGGGTATCCTCGAATGGTAGTTTATTTTAGTTGTGACGAAACGACTGTGACTACTTGTTAGAGTAATAACGTCACTGTGTCATAAAAAATCTCCCTCGCCTGTCTCTGAGTGTGGCGATTGCCAAACAGGGACGGGAGGGAGAAAAGTAACGCGAAAGCTAAGTATTTAATTATCAGAGTGCCGGGCGGCCTGGCGGAGGGCTCCCAGATCAACCTCCGGTTGGGTGACGGAGTTAGTGGAGGTCTCTTCCCCACCGCAGCCGCCGGAGCCACAGTTGCAGCTATCGCCACAACCCTCGTCATCGGCATGCGCTTGCTCATAAAGAAATGCTGCGCGCGATCCAAGGTTCGAACCGACGGAAAGCGCGAGGATCGCGATGACGAAAGTGGTGACTGGAATAAGCCACATCCAGCCCTCCGCGCGAAAGGCTACGACCCCACCGAAAAGTAGCGAGACTCCGCCTAGGGCCCAGAAGGGGCCTGCAATGGCGTGCGCATTATCCCACGCTTCACGTGATTTTCGGATCTCTTGTAAGCGCAAGCCGATGTATTTATTGCCGGGCAACCGCTTGGTGGCGGCGAGTGCGCCCACTGCGATAAGGAAAACGGCAAGGATTAAAAATATGATTCCCACTGCGACCATATACATAGTTTAATCCTGCAACGCGATATTGGAAATTAAGCTACGGGGCTTGTGTCTTAAATATAAGGCGGCTCGGGTAAAATTCAATTTGGATCGATCGATAGATATTCGCTCGATTTTGCACCTGCACCACGTTGTCTCTCCTTCCGTCGAACCACACACAAGTGAGTCCCCGGACTGGGAACACCTAACCTGATTGTGATTGCATGAATCTCAAGAAAATAGCGGACTCTCTCCTTTTCCGCATCGTTCTCGCCATCGTGCTTGGCATTGTCGTCAGCTTCTTTGCGCCCGAATGGTTCGGTCGAGCCTTTGCCACCTTTAACGGGCTATTTGGTAACTTCCTCAACTTCTTCATTCCTGTGCTGATTTTCGCCCTTGTCGCCCCGGCGATCGCCGGTCTTGGCAAGGGCGCAGGAAAATGGTTGGGGGTTACGGCGGGTATCGCCTACGGTTCCACCATTCTCTCGGGGTTGATTGCCTACGGCCTGGCACAGTGGCTCTATCCTTCGATGCTGGCGGGCCAAACCCTAGTGACCAACGTTTCCGACGTGGATGAGGGCTCGCTTTCCCCTTATTTCGAGGTGGAGATGGCACCACCGTTTGAGGTGATGACGGCGCTATTGCTTTCCTTCTGCATTGGTGTCGCCATGACGACGGTAAAGTCCGATACGCTCTACACCGTCACCAAAGAACTGGAAAATGTGGTGGTTAAGGTCATTTGGGGATTCGTTATTCCCATCTTGCCGTTCTACATTTTCGGCATGTTCCTTGGCCTGGGTATGAATGGCAATATTGGTGACGTCCTTTCTGCCTTTGCGAAGGTACTGATCCTGGCAGTGGTCATGACGCTGGTGTACCTCGTGCTCCAGTATGTGGTTGCCGGTGCAATCGCAGGAAAGAATCCCTTTAAGGCTCTGCGGAATATGCTGCCGGCATACTTCACTGCATTGGGTACGTCATCTTCTGCTGCGACCATTCCGGTGTCTTTGGAATCCAGCTTGCGCAACGGCATTTCGAAGTCGGTCGCGAGCTTTGTGATCCCGCTGTGCGCGACAATTCACCTGTCCGGGTCCATGATGAAGCTGACGCTTTATGCCTTCGCCATCGTCTTTATGGCGAATATGGATATCAGCACTGGCACCGGCCTTGGCTTTATCTTCCTGCTGGGAATCATGATGATCGCCGCACCAGGCGTGCCGGGTGGTGCCGTTATGGTGGCCGTTGGTCTCTTAGCGGATATGATGGGCTTCGATGACGGAATGGTGGCGCTGATGATCGCGGCCTATATTGCGATTGACTCCGTCGGCACCGCAGCGAACGTCACCGGCGATGGAGCCATTGCGATGGTCGTCGATAAGTTCGCCCGCGACAAGGTCGATACCCTGAACGACGAAGAGGCAGAGACCGTAGCCTAGTTTCCCGTGAAACATTTGCGCCCCCTGGCTTCCCCACCCAACAAGTATGGGAGGAAGCCAGGGGGCTTTTTGGTGCTACCGTCCGGTAGGCTCTATCCCTTGGTCGCTTCCTTCATCGCCGAGATGAAATCGGTCAGCTCTGCGTGCAACGCATCCGCGTCATCGATCGTCCCGACGGCGCCGGTTTCATGTGAAACATGCCGGTCGATGATCTTGGTGATCGCGGATCCGGTAATGGCGCCCGCGGCATTTGCGGCGATGGCATCGGCGACGTGCCTCGGCGAAGAAATACCGAACCCGAGCAATACCGGTGCACCATTGAAGCGTTGAATGCTGGCGACCACCTCGTCGAGGCCGGTGGTCTCAGATTCTTTCTCGGTTCCCGTCACGCCATCGCGTGAGATTGCGTAAATATATCCCTGCGAATGCTGGGCGACGCCAGCAAGCGTGCGTTCTGCAGCCCGCGCGGGTGCGATGAAGATGGGGTCGATACCGGCTTCCTTTGCTGCGGCGATGAATGGGGCGCCTTCGCGCACGGGGACATCGGGAAGCAAAATGCTATCGGCTCCAGCGTCCGCGAACTCCGCATAGAATTGCTTCACCCCGCGGGCGAAGGCGACGTTGCCGTAGATCAACATGCCGATGGGCAAATCGGGGAACTCGGTGCGAATCGTCCGCACCTGATCCAAGGCACTATCAAGGGTCGCTCCCCCATCAAGGGCGCGGATGTGCGAAGCCTGGATGGTGGGACCATCCGCCACTGGGTCAGAGAAGGGGACGCCGAGCTCCAAGGAGTCCGCCCCGGCGGCGACTGCGGTGCGGATAATATCCAGGCTTGCCTCAGGCGTCGGATCACCTAGCATGATGAAAGGGACAAACGCTCCCTCATTCTTCTCACGCAACGCGGCAAAAAGCTTATCGTAACGGCTGCCCATGATTAGTTCTCCTTGAGTTGCAGTTCGGGGTGGGATTCCAAGGTGTGGCGGACATGGTCGATGTCCTTATCGCCGCGGCCGGAAAGTGATACGAGGATGGTGATGTCCTCGTCCTTGCGCTTCAGGGCGTAGGCCAAGGCGTGGGAGGATTCAAGGGCGGGAATGATGCCTTCCCTCTTGGACAAGAGTTGGAAGGCCTCTAGGGCCTCGGCGTCTGTAATTCCCACGTATTTCGCTCGACCGGTGGCGTGGAGGTGCGCGTGCTGCGGCCCCACGCCGGGGTAATCCAAGCCGGCGGAAATGGAATAGGATTCTTCCACCTGCCCCTCAGAATTGCGCATGAGGTAACTGCGCGCGCCGTGGAGGATGCCCACGGTGCCGTTGTTGATGGTGGCACCGTGTTCGCCGGAATTGAGGCCAGCACCGCCTGGTTCGGCGCCGACCAATTCCACCGCGTCTTCGTCAATGAAGTCTGCGAACATGCCGATGGCGTTGGAACCGCCGCCCACGCAGGCGACAACGAGATCGGGTAGGCCGCCCGTCTTCTCGATTAGCTGCGCCTTGGCTTCGGTAGAAATGACGCGGTGGAATTCGCGCACGATGGTGGGAAATGGGTGCGGGCCGGCCGCGGTGCCGAGCAGGTAATGCGACTCATGGAAAGTAGCGGTCCAATCGCGCAGCGCCTCGTTGACGGCATCCTTCAGGGTTCCGGACCCGGTATCAACGGGGATGACCTTTGCGCCCATGAGCTCCATGCGGAAGACGTTGGGTTGTTGGCGCTGGACGTCCTTAGCACCCATGTAGACCACGCACTCGAGGTCGAGCAGCGCACATGCCAATGCCGTTGCCGTACCGTGCTGTCCCGCGCCGGTCTCGGCGATGATTCGCTTCTTGCCCATGCGCTTAGCCAGGAGGGCTTGTCCGAGCACTTGGTTGGTCTTATGCGCCCCGCCGTGGACGAGGTCCTCGCGCTTTAGGAAGATCCGCGCCTTCCCGCCGAGTTTCTTTACTTCGGTGACGGGGGTCGGGCGGCCTAGGTAATCGCGCAGCAATCCGGCGAGCTCTTCGCGGAAGCTGGGATCATTCTGGGCATCGACAAAAGCCTGCTCCAATTGATCCAATGCGGGGATGAGGGATTCCGGGACGTATTGGCCGCCGAATTCCCCGAAGTATGCGGGAAGGAGTGTTTCACGTGAATCGGGCATAATTAATCTTTCTTGTCAGGTTGGTTGAATAATCGGATGGTGCGGAAGGCTTGAGAAATCAGGGCGGCGTCTTTGTTCCCGGGGCGCGTTTCTAATCCTGAGTTCAGGTCGAGCCCTGCAGTTCCCACTTGGAGCGCGCCATCCAGGTTGTCGAGGTTGAGGCCACCGGCCAAGAGGCTATGGGCTTTGATATCGTTCGGGATTTCTGTCCAATCAAAGCTGCGTCCGGTCCCTCCCCTACCCGAGTCGAGCACAAGGCGGTCAACCTGTCCGGCAAGTTGTCGCGCCATCTCTACCCACTGAGGGTTGGTCATGTCGATGGCCCGCCAGACAAACCCCGCGTCGGCGTTCGCGAGTTCCGCGCGGGCGCTTTCGATCAGTGATAGCTCCCCTTCCACGCTGCCTTGGAAAGGGGCGTGCAACTGGATTCCGGATAGCCCGCGGGTCGCCGCCACGGCCCGCAACTCTGCGGGGTCGTCGCTGCGGCTGACTGCTACGAAATCCAAGCCGTGCTCGGCGGCGATGATTTTCTCGGCGGTTTCACGTGAAACATTGCGCGGGGAATCCGGGACAAAGATGAGACCTCCGTAGCGGGCACCGGCGGCACGGGCGGCTTGGGCCGTGGAGGAGGCGGTGAGCCCGCACACCTTATTCGCGCCGAAGAGCAGATCCCGGGCGGCGCGGTCGATGTCCGCGTGAGAGGTGAGTTGGGAGCCGACGAGGAAGGCATTGGCGTGGGCGCCCAAACGCCGGACGGTGTGGTTATCGCGGATACCGGATTCGGAGACGACGACCTTATCGTCAGGCACGTACCCGGCGAGTTGCTGGGTGCGGGAGAGGTCGATGCTCAAGTCATGGAGGTTGCGGTTATTAATGCCGATGATCTCCACCCCGAAGGACAGCGCGCGGTTCACCTCCTCCTTGGTGATGGCTTCAGTCAGTACATCTAGTCCTAATTTATCCGCCAAGGACTTCAGCTGTGCAAAGGTTTCATCATCCACGATGGACATCATGAGCAAAATCGCATCCGCGCCGTAGTAGCGCGCGGCATAGACCTGAACTGGATCGACGATGAAGTCCTTGCACAAAACCGGCAGGTGCGTGGACTGGGCTACGGTCTGGAGGTGATCGTAATCCCCGCCGAACCGCTCCGGCTCACACAGCACGGAAATGGCATCCGCGTAGCGGGAATAGACGCGCGCGATATCGCCGGGGTGGTAATCCTCGCGAATCATCCCGAGAGATGGCGATGCAGACTTGCACTCCATGATGAAGCGATTGGTGCCATTGAGCGCCGCAAAAAGCGAACGCCGAGACGGCTCAAGCTTGTCCACATCTACGTGGGCGATGCGCTCGCGAATGCCGGCAAGGTGAGTGCGGCGCTGAGCCACAATCCCCTCGAGCACCGTCGGCAGTTTCTGTTCTGTCATTTCTTATCCCTCGTGTGGCCTTCTTAGTATTCGGCTTCCTCGTGGGTGCGCAGCCAGCGGTCCACGTCCCCGCTATCGATGAGCCCCTTGGCGTGGGCGACGCCCTCTGCAATCGAGGCCGTGGTGCCACCCAGATAAAACATTGCCCCAGCCGATGCCGCGACCGCATCATAGTGCGCCGGCTTACCCGAGCCATTAAATATGGCGCGCACGTGCGCGGCATTATCTTGGCCGTCGCCGCCGGCGAGCTCACTGAGCTCATGCTTGGCGATGCCCAACTCCTCCGGCGTTAGCTCATAGTGTGAAATCTCGCCGTCCTTTAGCTCCCAAACCTGCGTGGTGCCGTGGGTAGCGATCTCATCGGTACCGGCGCCGTGGACGACGAGCGCCCGCCTGCGCCCCAGCTCCCGGAAGACTTCCGCGATCATGGGGCCCTGGGCGGGGTTGGCGATGCCCATGATCTGTAGCTCGGGGCGGCCCGGGGAGAGCAAGGGTCCCAAGGTATTGAAAATGGTGGAGACCCCGAGCGCCTTGCGCACCGGTTGCACGTGGGCCACGGCCGGGTTGTAGGCCGGAGCAAAGAGGAAGGTGAAGTTGGAGGCTTCGAACTGCCGGACGGCGCGGTCCACGTCAAGGTCCAGCGGAATATTCAGTGCCTCGAGCACATCGGCGGACCCGGACTTGGAGGAGACGGACCGGTTGCCGTGCTTGACCATCCTCACTCCCCCAGCGGCGGCGACCAAGGAGGCAGCCGTCGTGATATTAATGGTATTCGCGCCGTCGCCGCCCGTTCCCGCGGAGTCCATGAGGCCTTCACCGGTAATGGGAAATGGGTGGCCAACGTTCAGGAATGCCTTGGCGGCACCCGTAATATCCGCGAGGGTTTCGCCGCGGGTGCGGATATGTGTAAGCAACGCGGAGATCTGAATATCGTCATAATCACCGACGGCAACCGGAGTGAAGACCTCGGTTGCTTCCTCCACGGTGGGCGCGGGATTATCTAAGAAAGCTTGCAGCGTTTTTAGCGGGCTTTGGTTCGTCATTAGTGCTTTAGCTCCATAGTGGGAGTAGTGGATAGTTGATAGATGCAACGGTCTAGAATGTCTGGGCCACGGGGCGAGAGGATCGACTCGGGGTGGAATTGCACCCCCAGCGCCATGCCATCGTCCGTTTCGGCTGCCATGGCGATGGTGCCGATATCCGCCTCCGTCTCCGCGAGCACCCGCATGCCGGCCGGCACCTGCGTGCACCCCAAGGAGTGATACCGCGCCACCGGGACCTGGGTACCGGGGACGCCGGGCTGGGCGGGATCGGCATCGGTGGCTAGCCCGGCGAAGACTGGGTGGGCAGTGCCGGCATCGGTAAGCGTCATAGGCATGGACTTGCCGTGTACGGGGCCGCACGGCCCTACCCCGCCACCGTGGTATTCCAGTAGCGCCTGGAAACCCAGGCAGACACCGAGGATGGGGATGGTGCCCAAGGTGGCATCGATAAGCTCCATCATGCATCCAGCATCGCGTGGGTGACCGGGGCCTGGGGAAAGGACAATAATATCGGGCTCGGATGCGAGCACCTCCGCGACGGACACGCTGTTGCGGTAGACGGTGGTGCGGTAGCCGGCGAGGGCGTCGACGAGGTTATAGACAAAGGAATCGTGGTTATCGAGCAGAACCACGTGCGGCGAATTCATCGCTGTACCTCCAGGGTGGCGTTGTGCGCGAGGGCAATGGCGTGGAGAACGGCATAGGCCTTGTGCAGGGTTTCATCGGCTTCGGATTGCGGGACGGAATCGTGCACCACCCCGGCACCGGCTTGAACAGCAGCCGTACCGCGGTGCACGAAGGCGGAGCGAATGACAATGCAGGTATCCATGGCACTGTCGCCGCGCAGGTATCCCACTGCGCCGCCGTAGGAGCCACGGCGCTTGTGTTCGGCTTGGCGGATGAGCTCGCTGGCGCGCAGCTTGGGCGCGCCGGTCAACGTTCCCATGTTCATGCAGGCGCGGTAAGCATCGAGGGCATCGAAGTCTTTGTGCAAGGTGGCGGTCACGCGGGAGACCAGGTGCATGACCCGCGAGTAGCGATCTACTTGGAGCAGGTCTGCCACCCGCCTCGTGCCGGATTCTGCTACGCGGGCGAGGTCATTGCGCGCGAGATCCACCAGCATGGTGTGCTCGGCTAGTTCCTTGGTATCCGTGCGCATTTCTAGCTCGTTGCGGATATCTAATTCATCGTTGATGGTGCCGTCCGGGTTGAGCCCGCGGGGCCTGGTTCCGGCAATGGGATAGAGCTCCACCTGCCGCGTCTCTGGGTCAAACTTTAAATTGGATTCCGGTGATGCACCGAAGAGCTCGTAATCCGCCCCCCGGAGATAGAACATATACGGCGAGGGATTGGTCTCCCGGAGCTGGCGGTAGGCCGCGAAGGCATCGGGGCAGTCCACCGTGAACGTGCGGGTGGGGACGACCTGGTAAATATCGCCGGAATCAATATTGCCCTTGAGCCGCGTTACCTGATTGCAAAACGCGGCATCATCAATATCCGCGGTTGCAGTCAAGGTTCCCGCGGGCTGGCTAGGCGCTGGGTCCCCTATCGCGTCGATGGGTGTGGCAGCTAGTGCATCGAGCGTGTCTTCCAAGCGGGCTCGGTCGATATCCCAGCCCTCTACCCGCGCGGTCTGCGTAAGGTGATCCACCGCGAGAACAGTTTGAGCGACAAGGAATTCATAATCGGGAAACTTATTGGGCCCCTCGCCTACCTCAGGCAGGTTTTCAAAAGTGGCCAAATAGTCATAGGCAAACCCACCGGCGACGAAGGGCAATAGGGGCGAGGAATAGGAATCATCGCGCTGCAGCGCGCGGAGGATATCCGCCGTCGATTCATCTAGGAGCCGTTGCCGTTCATCGGACTCGTTGGAGGGTGAGAACTCAAAAACAATTTCCGTGGTTTCACGTGAAACAATCCGGTTAGCGAAGCGGGCTTGCAGCATGGTGATGAGCTGCTCCCCCGCTGGGCTGAGCGCGAGGACGCGAACCCGCTGGCCGGTGCAGGTGACTTTTGCCGCGGCATCAAGCACGGCCAGGCACGTGAGGTTTTTCTTGGTTTCAATATCAGCGCTTTCCAATAATAAGGAATCGCTGGATCGCGCCAAGCTATGAAATAGCGCTGAGGCATCCCGGCAATAGGCAATATCGCGGGTGGCGGTGTATGTCATTGCAGTGCCCTTTCAGGAGTAACTGAGGAACAGAGTGCGAGGGACCCGAGGTATCCGCGAGCAAAGGCACTGAAAACGCCGAAAGGCCCGCAGAATGCGAGCCTAAAAATGGGTTGCGAAGAAAGGCCCGCGAGTTACGCGCGCCACCACCAACGAGTAGTCATTTTCTTCATGGGCACTAGCCTAGCCTAGATTTCTATAGCGTGGAAGAAACAAGTGAAAAATATTCAATCGGTATCTAATAGGTGGTCTTCGCGTCCGTTAAGGGTAATGTGGTGCAGGTCTATATCTTCAAGAAAGGTGACGATAAGTGAGTATTAATATCGAAGAGGTAATTGCAAAGGTTCCCACCCAATTGCTTATTGGTGGTGAGTGGCGCGATTCCACCTCCGGTGAGACTTTTGACGTAGAAAACCCAGCGACGGGCGAGACGCTGGCGACGCTATCTTCCGCAAACTCGGATGATGCGATTGCTGCCCTCGACGCCGCCTGTGCCGTGCAGGATGAATGGGCGCGCACCACGCCGCGCGAGCGCGCGGAGATTCTGCGCCGAGCATTCGATCTAGTACAGGAGCGGGCGGATGAATTCGCAGCCCTGATGACGCTAGAGATGGGTAAGCCCTTCGCGGAAGCTAAGGGTGAGGTCACTTATGGCGGCGAGTTCCTGCGTTGGTTTAGTGAAGAAACGGTGCGCGATTACGGTCGCGCCGCAACCGTTCCGGAAGGCACGCTGCGGATGATCACTCGCCGCAAGCCGGTGGGTCCCTGCCTTTTGATCACCCCGTGGAACTTCCCGTTGGCCATGGCTACCCGCAAGGTGGCTCCCGCGGTGGCAGCGGGTTGCACGATGGTGCTCAAGCCGGCCAAGCTGACTCCCCTGACCGCGCAGTACTTTGCGCAGACCATGATCGATGCTGGGCTTCCAAAGGGTGTGCTCAACGTCGTAGCCGGTAAGTCTGCATCTGCAATTTCGGAGCCATTGCTTGCCGATGACCGCTTGCGCAAGCTTTCCTTTACCGGTTCTACCCCAGTGGGCCGAACCCTTTTGAAGGGCGCGGCCGATAACGTACTGCGTACCTCCATGGAACTGGGAGGCAATGCCCCATTCATTGTCTTTGAGGACGCAGATATTGACCAAGCGGTCCAGGGTGCGATGGGCGCCAAGATGCGCAATATTGGCGAGGCCTGCACCGCAGCAAACCGCTTCTTGGTCCACGAATCTGTAGCCGAGGAGTTCTCCGAGAAGCTCGTTGCGGAATTCGAGAAGCTCAATTTGGGCAATGGTATGGACGAAGGTGTTACCTGCGGACCGCTCGTCGAGTCCAAGGCTTTGGAGAGCATTGCGGCACTTGTGGACGATGCCGCAGAAAAGGGCGCTACCATCGCCACCGGCGGTAAGCGCGGGGATGGCGCTGGCTACTTTTACGAGCCTACGGTGATTACCAATGTTTCACGTGAAACGCGCGTCGCCCAGGAAGAGATCTTCGGTCCAGTCGCCCCGATTATCACCTTCAGCACCGAGGAAGAGGCGCTCAAGATCGCAAACGATACCGAATACGGTTTGGCATCTTATGTCTTTACTGAGAATTCCGACCGCCTGTGGCGCATCGCCGATGGCCTAGAGTTCGGCCTGATGGGCTTCAACGCCGGCGTTATCTCTAACGCCGCTGCCCCATTCGGTGGCGTCAAGCAATCCGGAATGGGCCGCGAGGGTGGCGCGGAAGGTATCGAGGAATACACCTCCGTGCAGTACCTGGGCATCCGCGACCCTTATGCCAACGCTTAGGCCTTAAGCCGGCAACGCAATCACTGTTTAGAGCGCGCTTATAACCGTGTTTGATTAAACATTTAAGTGCGTGCGGCGTATACTCACTCCCCGCATAATTGTGATTGCTTTCCTTCTCCCCGCACGCTGCCCTTCTGGGGCCGTGCGCGGTTGGGAAGATTTTTTATTTTTTAATTGGAGTGAGTCTTGTCAACAACGAATTCAGCGGCTCAGCCGCCATTGATTACACCCACGTTTCTGTTGGCGTGGGTGGCTAATTTTGGTCAGTTTCTAGTCTTCTACTTAACGGTGACGACCATGGCCCTGTATGCCGTCGAGAGCTTTGGGGCCTCCGATACCGTCAGTGGTTTTGCCTCCAGCGCCTTTGTTTTGGGTGCGACATTCATGCGCATCTTCTCCGGCTGGTTGGTGGACCGCGTGGGGCAAAAGCGCGCCGCCCTGACCTCGCTGGCCTTCGTCAGCATCGTGACGGTGGGCTATTTCGTGGCCCATAACGTGGCTGTCCTCATCCTCGTGCGGCTGTTTCACGGCGCGGGCTATGCGTTGACCTCTACGGCGCTCATGGCCGTCGCGCAATCCGTCATCCCCCAACAGCGCCGCGCGGAGGGCACCGGCTACTTTGCCCTCGGCACCACACTTGCCACCGCCTTCGGCCCCGCAGTGGGCTTGTTCTTGGCCAATAACATTGGCTACAACACCCTCTTCGCGGTCGCCCTGGGTTCCAATATCGTCTCCCTCGTGCTGGCGCTCGTGCTGCGCTACCCGGCGGAGCTCGATGAGGAAAAGCCCGCTTTCAAGCTGAGCAATGCCGTGCACCCCAACGTGGTGCCCATTGGCCTTTTCATGCTCTTGGTGGGCATCGCCTACTCCGGCGTGGTCACCTATCTCAACGCCTATGCGCGCGAAGAGGACCTGGCCACAGGCGCCGGCCTCTTTTTCATCGGCTACGCCGTAGTCATGCTCATCATGCGCTTTTTCTTGGGCCGCATCCAGGACCACAAGGGCGATAACTCGGTCATGTACCTGGGCCTAGTTTCCTTCGTCATCGCCCTTATCATCATGGGCTTTCCCAGCAATGACGTCATGCTCGTGGTGGCGGGTGCGTTTACGGGCATGGGATACGGCACGCTAAGCCCCGCCTGCCAGGCCATCTCGGTGCGCTCTGTATCGGCCGCTCAGATAGGCGCGGGCATCTCCACGATGTTCCTCTTGATGGACTTCGGCATCGGCCTCGCCCCCTTCGGGCTTGGCCCCATCGTGAGCGCCACGGGCTTCGATACGATGTACCTCATCCTCGCCGGCCTCATCGTCGTCGCGGCGGTGTACTACTACATGGTGCACGGCCGCTACCCCAAGGCGAAGGCGCCCGTTATCAGCGCCACAGAGGGCACGCAGCCGGCCTAAAGCGGCACAGATTTTTGGCTCCGGGTTTATACCCGGAGCTTTTTTGCGTGCTGGGGCGGCAAGCACTTGGCATCGACCACGCGCCGGGCCAGCGCCCGGTCCCCCATCTTGGCCGCAAACGCCATGCGCATGGTGATATCGTGCGCGGGGGCGGGGCCGCAGATTATGGCATCCCCGGCAGAAATGCGCCCGGGCGAGATGACGCGGAAGTACACGCCGCAATCACCGCGCGCAGTCCACCGCTTGAGCCAGCCCTTTTCCTGCACCCAGCCGGAAAAGGTTGCGCATGGCTGGCGGGGAATGGAGACCTCGAGCGTAGCCGTGCCGATGTGGAGGCGTTGATTGATAAGCAGCGCGGAGAGATCAATGCCGCGCGTGGTGAGGTTTTCCCCAAAGGCCCCTGAACCCAGCGTGCGGCCCAGCGAATCCTCCCAATAATCCAGCTCCTCGCGGGCATAGGCATAGACCGCCTTGTCACTTCCACCGTGGTGCTCGCTATCGCCGATAGAATCGCCGCGCACGCCGGAACCATCGCCGTAATTGGGTCCGGGAGCGGAAATATCGATGAAGTCTTGCGGGCGCTTGTCGATGCCCGAAAACTCATGCCTCCCGCTCGGATCCGGCCTGCGCACGGCGACGTTGGTGGAAATAACCTGCATATCAGTCACTGTAGTCGCGGGTAAGGGCCTCTGCAGTGAGAATATCCCGGTAAAACAGCTCCGGAGCCAGCGAGACCGCCTCCGCGAGCTGCGGGAGGGCATTATCTAGCGCGGAGGCCACGGCCGCATCCGTCAGCTTCCCATTGGCCACCCCACGTGCGGCAATGGCAAAGACATAGGAAATAAACGGCATCCAGGCGGAGCCGCCAAGATCCGTGTTTCCATCCCCAAAGGCGTCCAGGGCGAGCAGTGTGTGCAATACCGACTTATCTACGCCCAATTGTTGCAGCGTCACGCGCAATTGCAGCGCGGTAGTGCGCAGGTTGGACATGGTCCCCAGGCGGGTCAGTGCCAAGTCGTTATCGAAGCACTCGCGCAGCGCGGCGATGCGGTGGGCGTCATCGCATAACTGCGCGCTGTCCGTTGCAGGCGTTGGGGCCTCGCCGGTGGCGCTCATGAGCAGCATGGGGCGGGTGACATCGTCTACGCCCGTGGTGGCCGTGCGCCACAGCGAGGGGGAGCCGGAGTGTTCCACGTGGGCCTGGTTGGCATCGGCAAGCGCGGCGAGCACGGAAGAAGGTTCCGCGGCCTCTTCCCCATCGCTGCTAAAGGAACGGGTAATCAGGCCCGTGCGCACCAACGCGCGCATGCGCTGGCCGCGTTCGAAGTCGACCTGCATGAGCGCATCAAGGCTGGCGCGCGGATCAGCTTCGATGTTCTTGATAACGCCCTCGAAGGTCTCCTTGGCCTTGGGAGCGAGGCGGCGCAGGGCGGCATAGTTCTCCCACGTGCCGGCGGTATTCTCGCTCTCGCCGTCGTGGAAGATGATAAGCGAGCTTGCCGGTGGGTACTGCGGGGCGGCGAGATCGCTGGCCGGTTCATCCTCGCGGAAGTCCACGATGAGATCGCCAGCCTCGTGTAATTCCTCCGGTAACTCGAAGCCCTCCTCCACCGGCTCCAAGGGCAGCGGTTCGCTGGCGGGGTTGCCGAGCGGCCACGCCCAGGCCAAAAGCTCCACTTCCTCTTCGTGGGTTTGCTCGGGTATCAAGATGCCATCTTCGATGGTGGCGCGCGCCACCAGTGGCGCCTTGCGCACCGTGGCGATGGCGGCATAGATCAGGTCGCTTGCCGCGGTTGCCTCGTATTCCATCACGCGACGGTCCATGCTGCGCTTGAGGTGCGCCGCGCGCTCCTTATCCGGCAGGCCCTCCAGGTACTCCTCATAGGACAGCGTGGACCACAGGAGGTAGAGCTCCAGCGAGGACTTCTTGGTCAGCGCGGCCTTGAGGGCGCGATTCGGGACGGAGAGCGTGGTCGTCGCCTCCGTCGAACCATTGGCGGTAACGAGATCCCGGATCTTCTGGTTCTTATCAATGACCACGAATTTTGCCAGCGGCAGTGGCTCCGGCGAGTGCACCGTAAACAGTGCATCCGCATCCAGCTGATCCGCCAGGATGACCTGCTTATCCATATAATCCACGGGCTCGGCCGCGGTGCGCTTCACGCGCGTGCGGATGGTCGCCGGGATGACCTCAAAGGTCAGCTCGTAGCCGGCCTCGCTGCTGATGGTCTCCTCGCGCACCGATTCGTCTTCCCCAAATACGCGCTGGCCCTTTTCCATGTGAATGGGCTTATCGGGGGACGAGGCAAGCACATAGCTAAACGGTGAGAGGTTCCCCAGCGCATCAATGAAGCGGAAGTTGGTGCCGCGGGGTCCCTCGTTCTTGGAGCGCATGTGGAGGGTTTCGGCAAAGTTGAGATAGAGGACATCGACAAGCTCCTCGCCCTTGTACAGGCTAAAGCGGTACCGGCCCACCCAGGGGTCTTCGAATACGTCACCGGGTAGAACCTCATGGATTCCCTCCGGCAGCTCATCTTCTAAGATTTCCTCCTCTTCCCCACCGATGGGGACATAGGTCAGCTGCAGGTGCAGTGGGGTATTGACCAAGAGGCGTGGGGATTTCGTGTACACCAGCTCGCCGTCCAGCCCGCGCGCGTTGGGCAGGGACTTGACCGCCATATCCCAGGAGAAATCCGCGCCTTCCGCGACGGTGATGGTGGCCTTGTCCTGGCGCGGTACCGCAATGGAGAAGGAATCTTGTGCCGCTACCTCAAAGATGGACCAGCCTTCCCACGCGCCATGCGGGCGCGGCTGGTTATCCGGGGCGGGGGTTAGCTGCGTGCCGGTCGGTGCGATGAAGGTATATGCGCCCTGCGCGATGGGCTGCGTGCTATCGACGGGCCGGTGTGTGGAATCAAGTAGCAGGCCGCCATTGGCAATACCCGCAAACTCCAGCGTCTGCTCCGCAAACGTAACGGCAAGGTGGGTAAAGGGCTGTGGCATGGACACCCACAGGCCAGGTTCTTCACCGGCGACGTAATAAAACTTGCGGGTGACCTCCGTGCCGTCCAGCAACTGTGTGGTCACGGTCCATTGGGGGTCTTCTGGTTCATAAGCCGCGCTCACGGCTGGCAGGTAAAGCTCTAAAGTATCGGTATCCGGCGAGAGGCGAAGATGCGGAACCCCCTGAAATACCGCCGCGTCTAGAAAAGATGATAGCTGGCTACGAAACTTCTCCTGGCTCATTTACACCAGCCTAGATCATTTTTGAAAAGATGTGGATTCTGCAGGCAGAAGGCAATAAGAAGGCTTTCACCACCGTGGAAGTGAAAGCCTTTGCGCGAGATTAATCGCCTGGATTAGTGGAAGAAGTTCCGCCAAGCATTCGGGTTGATGGTGATGATGCCCAGCTGCTGGGCCAAGAAGGCAATGGCCCCGATAGCCAGCGACGCGATACCGGCGCCCGCGATACCGGCGAGGAGCCCGCTCTTGGAGGAGCCGTCACCGTCACCGGCGTCGGCGTTGTCGTTGCTGCCCTGGTCATCGTGCTTGACCCACCATTCATTCAGGGTGAGCTTGGCCAAGGTGGTGTTATCGATGTAGTCACCGCGCACGGGGTCGGTGTGGGTGGCCTTCGCGCGAAGGGCCTTAGAGCCAGCGCCCTTGAAGAAGAATGGGACGAGCTGGTTGGTGTGCTGCGTGGAGTACCACTGGTGGCCAGAGGGCAGGGTGTTGCTGCCGCCACCGTTCATGGAGTTGAACTTGCCCTCAGAGCGCTCATTGGCACCGGAGAGGTATCCCGTTTCGTGGTCAGCGGTAACGACTAGCAGGGTCTCATCCCAGGAGGAGTTTTCTTCTACCCAGTCGATGGCGGCATCGACGGACTTATTGAAGTCCTGTACCTCTTCGATATCGCGGGCGGATTCGTTGCCGTGGCCGCTCCAGTCGATGGCACCGCCTTCGATCATGACGTGGAAGCCCTCGTCATTTTGGCCCAGTGCATTGAGGGCGCCGGTGGTCATGGTGGGAAGATCCACGACATCGTTGAACGGAGTGTCATAAGGCACTGTGGACTCGCCGGAGCGTGCCTGCTGCAAGGTAGAGGCCACAGGCGCCAGGCCGAAGTACTTCTCCCCCGCCGCGACATCACCTTGGGCCAAGGCCTCAAATTGCTCCTTGGTTTCGGCGTAGTTCCAGTCGGACTCCCCGGACGATAGCTTGTTGAAGACCTCTTCAGACAGGTACTTGTACTTGGCCTCATCTTGCTTCTTGTTGTCATCGTCATAGAACGGGTGGCCGGAGCCCATGATGACATCGAGGTCAGAGTTGAACATCTCCTCCGCAATCTCTTGGTAGTTATTGCGGGAGATATTGTGCGCGGCCCAGGCAGCTGGGGTGGCGTGGCTAAACGGCACGGAGGAGACCACGCCGGCGGACTTTCCGGCCTTCTTGGCGCGCTCGGAGGTGTTTTCCTGCTCGTGGCCGTAATCATTAACGCCAAGCTTGCCGTTATCGGTCTTCACACCGGTGGACATGGCGGTGCCGGCGGCAGAGGAATCGGTGTATCCCTTATCCACGTACTCGTGGGTTGCCCACGCCTTTTGTGGGTCGTAGGAAGAGCCATTGGGGTAGGTGGTCATGGACAGGCGGTTGAAGTCCTCGAAGCGCTGCACGGATGCGCCGTCGAGTTCTTCTGGGCCTTCGGCGCTAAATGCGCCATCGACCAGGTATTTGGACTGGCCGGTTTCGTAGAGGTTATTAAATGCCACGTGGCCGTAGCCCATGCCATCACCAATCATGTAGATGATGTTCTTTGGGCCCTGGGATTCGGTGGCGGTGGCTGGGGCAATTGCGCCAGCGGTAGCCACGGTTGCGGCTACGGCAGCGGTGCCAATGCGGAGAGAGGTACGCATGAATTGTCCTTTGTGGAAGTGAGAGATGAAGAGATGGTGGCCTTGCGAGCAAGAGAGAAATGACCCAAACATGGTTGGGTGCAAAGCCTTGAATTGAAGATAAAAGCGTGATTTAACCATGAAAGGAACTGGGCGTTAATAGCTCCTAAACACCGCCGGAACATCTCGTGGCGGGCCTTAGTCCTTGCCCCACTCCCCCTTCGTCACCGCCAGAGTGCCAGCCCGGTGCCGGATTAGTGAAGCAAAACCCACCTCTGCCTACCCCGCGCCGGGCTGGGGCTATTACACTGTGTGTTTATGATTAAACCGAGCGATTCCACGTCGTACCGCTACACCCCTGAGCTGGCGAACCAAATCGAAAAGACTTGGCAGCAGTATTGGAAGGACCACGAGACCTTTAACGCGCCCAACCCGGTCGGTTCGCTAGCCACGGGTGCGGGCGAGCTGCCCAAGGAAAAGCTCAACGTGCAGGACATGTTCCCCTACCCTTCCGGTGCGGGCCTGCACGTGGGGCACCCGTTTGGTTATATCGCCACCGATACTTATGCCCGCTATAACCGCATGCTGGGCAAGAACGTGCTGCACACCATGGGCTACGATGCCTTCGGTTTGCCGGCCGAGCAGTACGCCATCCAGACCGGTACGCACCCGCGGACCACCACGATGGCCAATATCGACAATATGCGCCGCCAGCTGGGAATGCTGGGCTTGGGCCACGATCCGCGCCGCTCGGTGGAATCCACGGATCCAGAGTTCTTTAAGTGGACCCAGTGGATCTTCCTGCAGATTTATAACTCCTGGTTCGATGAAGAGCAGCAAAAGGCCCGCCCCATTGCTGAGCTCATCAAGGAATTGGAGGCCAATAAGCGCACCACCAAGGACGGGCGCTACTACGAGGACTTGTCCGCGCAGGAGAAGGCCCAGGCCGTCGATGAGTTCCGCCTGGTCTACCTGTCCAACTCCACGGTGAACTGGTGCCCGGGCTTGGGCACCGTCTTGGCCAACGAGGAGGTCACCGCGGAGGGCAAGTCTGAGCGCGGCAACTTCCCGGTATTCCGCAAGAACCTGTCCCAGTGGATGATGCGCATTACCGCGTATTCGGATCGCCTGCTCGATGATCTGGAGCTGTTGGATTGGCCGGAGAAGGTCAAGTCCATGCAGCGCAACTGGATCGGTCGCTCCCGCGGTGCGGAGGTAACCTTCCCCGCGGAAGGCTACGGCATCGACGTGTTTACCACGCGCCCAGATACGCTCTTTGGCGCGGAATACGTGGTCTTGGCACCGGAACATGAGCTTGTCGATGCCCTCTTGTCCCCCATTCCTTACGACGATGACGTGGATGAGCGCTGGACCTACGGCAACGATGACCCGAAGGAAGCTGTCGAGTCCTACCGCGCGGATATCGCAGCGAAGTCGGACCTGGAGCGCCAGGAAAACAAGGAAAAGACCGGCGTATTCCTGGGCACCTATGCCACCAACCCGGTCTCCGGCAAGCGCATCCCGATCTTCATCGCGGACTACGTACTGACCGGTTACGGTACCGGCGCCATCATGGCCGTTCCCGCGCACGATACGCGTGACTATGAGTTTGCCCAAGCCTTTGGCCTGCCGATTACGGAGGTCGTCTCCGGCGGCAATATCGAGGAAGAAGCCTGGACCGAGGACGGCGCGTTGGTAAACTCCGCCAACGATAAGGGCTTGGACCTCAATGGCCTGAATAAGGCGGAGGCCATCGCCGAGGCCATCGAATGGCTGGAAAAGGACGGCTCCGGCCGCGGCAAGATTCAGTACAAGCTGCGCGACTGGCTCTTCGCCCGCCAGCGCTACTGGGGCGAGCCCTTCCCCATCGTTTACGACAAGGACGGTATGGCTCATCCGCTGCCAGAGTCGATGCTGCCGGTTGAGCTGCCCGAGGTGGAAGACTACAAGCCGGCCTCCTTCGACCCAGAAGACAAGGACTCGGAGCCGCAGCCACCGCTGGCCAAGGTCCGCGACTGGGTAGAGGTAGAGCTGGACTTGGGCGATGGCCCGCAGACCTACTACCGCGATACCAACGTTATGCCCCAATGGGCGGGTTCTTCCTGGTACCAGCTGCGCTATATCGATCCCCGCAATAGTGAGGCATTCTGCGATATCGAAAACGAGCGCTACTGGACCGGCCCGCGCCCAGATGAGCACGGCGAGAACGATCCGGGTGGTGTGGATCTGTACGTCGGCGGCGTCGAGCACGCCGTGCTGCACCTGCTCTACGCCCGCTTCTGGCACAAGGTGCTCTTTGACCTGGGCTTTGTCAGCTCGCAGGAGCCGTATCGCCGCCTGTACAACCAGGGCTACATTCAGGCCTACGCCTATACCGATTCCCGCGGCGTGTATGTCCCTGCCACGGAGGTAGAGGAAAAGGACGGCAAGTTTTACTACAACGGCGAAGAGGTTAACCAGGAGTACGGCAAGATGGGCAAGTCCCTGAAAAACGCCGTGGCCCCGGACGATATTTGCCGCGACTTTGGCGCCGATACCCTGCGCGTGTACGAGATGTCCATGGGCCCGCTGGATACCTCCCGCCCGTGGGCGACCAAGGACGTCGTCGGTTCGCAGCGCTTCCTGCAGCGCTTGTGGCGCCTAGCCATCAATGAGGACACCGGTGAGTTGGCAACTACCGATGCCGAGCTCACCCAGGATGATCTGAAGCAGCTGCACCGCACCATCGCGGGCGTGCGCGATGATTATGAGAACCTGCGCCTGAACACGGTCGTGGCCAAGCTCATCGAGTACGTCAACTACCTGACCAAGACCTACCGCACCGAAGCGCCGCGCGCGGCTGTAGAGCCCATTGCCCAGCTGGTCTCCCCCATCGCCCCGCACATTGCAGAGGAACTGTGGCAGCGCTTTGGCCACGATGAGACCATCACCTACGAGCCACTCCCCTCCTTTGAGGAGAAATACCTGGTAGATGATGAGATCCAGGTGCCAGTGCAGATCAACGGCAAGGTTAAGTCCCGCATCAACGTCGCGGCCGATGCTGACCAAGACGCCGTATTCGAGGCTGCTTTTGCCGATGCCAAGGTGGCCGACCTTACCTCCGGCAAGAACGTGGTGAAGAAGATCTACGTTCCCGGCCGGATGGTGAACCTGGTGGTTAAGTAACCAATGAGCGTGGACGTCTCGGGCCTCTCGCCGTCCAATCAGGACTACCTCAAGGCCCTGTTTAAGTTGGGCGAATGGCACGACGAGCCCGTGACGGTGAAGATGCTCGCCCAGCACATAGGCGTTAGGCTCTCCAGCGCGTCGGATGCGGTGCGGCGGCTAGAGAAAAAGGGCCTCGTCACCCATACGCCTTATGGTGCCATCGGGCTGAGCACCGAGGGGCGTGCCTTTGCCCTTGCCATGGTGCGGCGGCACCGCCTCATCGAGACCTTCCTGGTGGAATCCCTGCATTACCGCTGGGACCAGGTCCACGCGGAGGCTGAGCAATTAGAGCACTGCGTCTCTGACTTCTTTTTGGAGCGCATAGACGCTGAACTGGGGTTTCCGCGCCGCGATCCGCATGGAGACCCTATTCCTAGCGCCACGGGTGACTACCCCGCAGACTACGCCGCGACCCCCGCGTCCGAGCCAGGAGATCTGCGCAAACTCAGCGATTTAGAGCCCGGTGAGGCCGGCGTAGTCGATCGGATCAGTGATGCAGATGCCGATCTGCTGCGCTTTTTTAGCGAGAGTAACCTGACCATCGGCGCTGTCGTGAGCGTACGGGATAGCCAACCTTATTCCGGCGGGATGGCAGTGCGCGTAGAGGGCAGCCAGAACGAGAATGCCCAGAACGAATATTCCGCGGCGTTTTCTTTGAGCTCGCACGCAGCCCGCGCCGTGTGGGTGCGCATGTAACTTTCCTGCCCCTCTCTTTTTGAAAGGTGGGGTATTTACGCATGTCAATGGTGGTTAGTTGCGACGTAGTTAAAAGTACGTTAGATCTGTAGTTGAAGCAGAAAGTGCGCCTCGGCGCAGCCACTAAGGAGCGAGATGACTACAGCCTCGACGCTAGCGTGCGGTACTAAGACCGCCGCTAATCTTGTATATTTTTCCTCGGTCAGTGAAAATACCCGCCGATTCGTCCACAAGCTGGGCTTTCCAGCGGCGCGGATTCCATTGCGGCCGAAGCGCGAAGGAATGCTCTATGTCACCGAGCCCTTTGTGCTCATCGTCCCGACCTACGGTGGCGGCAATATCAAGGCGGCGATTCCGGTGCAGGTGCGCCAATTCCTCAACGTTCCGGAAAATCGCGCGCTCCTGCGCGGCGTCATCACCTCTGGAAATACCAATTTTGGTGAGGCGTATTGCTGCGCCGGGCCACAGATAGCCCGAAAGTGCGGGGTGCCTGAGCTCTACCGCTTTGAGCTGCTCGGCACCGACCGCGATGTTGCCCGCGTACGGGAAGGGTTGCAGGACTTCTTTGCGCACCACCTCTACCCCACCGCCCACGCGTCCATTGCCTGACGGCTAGGGCCGCGAAGACAAAGAAAAGAGAAAATACCGATGAAATATCAAGAGCTCATTGAGCGATCCCAAACCCCGCCGCATTTTCGTCACGATGCCTCCACGCCGCTGCGCCCAGTGAACTGGAATCGCATCTGGGATGACAAGGACTTGGAGGTATGGAACCGTCTGACCTCGAATTTCTGGCTGCCGGAGAAGGTCCCGCTTTCCAATGACCGCAATGACTGGTCGCGCATGGACCCAGCCGAACGCGACCTCACCATCCGGGTCTTTACCGGGTTGACGCTACTGGATACCGTGCAGGCTACCGTTGGCGAAATTAGCCAGATTCAAGATGCTCGGACGGAACATGAGGAGGCCGTTTATACCAATATCGCCTTCATGCAGGCGGTGCACGCGCGGAGCTATTCGTCCATCTTTTCCACCCTGGCCAGCACCGAAGAGATCGAAAAATCCTATGCGTGGGCCGTGGATAACCCAGTATTGCAGCAGCGCGCTACCAGTGTGATGGTGCATTACTACGGCGACGACCCACTAAAGCGCAAGGTTGCCTCTACCCTCTTATCCTCGTTGCTGCTGTACGCGGGCTTCTATCTTCCACTGCACTTTAGCGTGCACGGGAAGCTGACCAATACCGCTGACATGATCAGGCTCATCCTGCGGGATAAGGCAGTCCACGGCTACTACTCCGGATACAAGTTCCAGCGAGGACTAGACCACGCCACGGAAGCTCGCCGCGAAGAAATGCGGGAATTTACCTTTGACCTGGTGCGCAAGCTCTATGGCCTGGAGATGCGCTATTCCGGCGAGCTCTATGAACCATACGGGCTTATGGATGATGTTGCTACGTTCGTGCGTTATAACGCCAATAAAGCCCTGATGAATCTGGGCTATCCCAACCTCTTCCCGTACGAGGAATGCCAGGTCAACCCGAAGATCCTTGCGGCACTCACGCCAGGATCGGATGAAAACCACGACTTCTTTTCGGGGTCGGGCTCCTCTTATATCATCGGCAAAGCCGTAGAGACCTCCGATGCCGACTGGGATTTCTAAAACCAACAAGTCTCCACACGAAAGGACACACATCATGAAACTTCTTGTACTCGTCGGCAGCCTACGGCGGGAAAGCATCGCGAAGAAGATCGCCAACCATGCCATGGAACTGGTCCCTGAGCACGTAGAGTGCCAGCGCTATGACCTGCGCACACTCCCGCTTTATGATTTCGACTACGACGATCCTGGCGTGGAGGATAAACCCACGCCGGAAGAGTACACCGATTTCCGTAAAGCAATTAAGGAAGCGGATGCCATTTTGTTCGTGACCAGCGAGAATAACCGGACCATCCCGGCGTGTTTAAAAAATGCCATCGATATTGGGTCCAAGCCCAATTCCGATGTCGCCTGGAAAAATAAGCCAGCTGGCATCATCAGCCACTCCGTTGGCCGCATGGGTGGTTATTCTTCCCACAAGAATGTGCGCCTAGCCCTGTCCTACTTCGATATGCCGATGCCCGGTCAGCCCGAGGTATTCTTGGGCAATTCTCCCCAGCTCATCGGCGAGGATGGAAAGATCGAGCCAACCAGCACGATTGATTTCGTGCGGGACTACCTCGAGCGTCTTTTAGCGCTGGTACCTGCAGCTCCGCAACACTAGGAGCTACCTCTTCCTAGCAGCGAGGCGGTTAATCCCAGTATTCCGTCGCGCAGAGCGCTATGCCGTGCACCCGGATTCCCTGGCCTGCTTCAATTGGGGCATCAACGATGAGCGGGAGCCCGTCGATTTCGCATACCCAGAACTCCCCTCCCCCAAACTCATTGGTCTTTTTCTCGACATTGTTCACGGTGCCCGCTACCTCGACCTGCGGATTGAGAAGGCTGGGCTTGTAGTTTTGATAAAACCGTTCCGTGGCTGGGGATCGCAGCGAAAACTCCGCCGGTTCCGTTAATTCATAGTCCAGCGCAACGACTGCGGGCCGCACTCGGCCGCGCAGTTTTTCGCCGCCCACGGGGTTTCCGGTGGGAAGCGTGAAGGGGGCATCGCTAAGCACCGCCCATCGGAGATCTTCCATTTCTAAGATGCCAATAAAAGGCATGGCGCGATATAGCGTTGCCTCCGCGTCTTCTCCACCCCGGAACGACGGCAAAATGGTCCACTCTCCCTCGTACTCCATCGCCGTGACGGCGATGCCGGAGGGATCCGCGTAGTAGATCACTTGATCAAAAGCAGGTGCATCCCACAAGGTCCGCTTTGCGGGTAGTTCCGCGATGAGTTCCTCGGTGTCCTGGAAATCGAATCCGCAGGTGCCAAAAAGTTCATCCATGTCCGCCATCATAGACAGCCGGCTGCCTGACCGGAGTTGCAGGCGACCGAAAAACGCCGCTGGGTAATTCGCAATACCTAATAATGGATAATATCCAGCACACTATTGAACCCATAAATAGCTTATGAAAAGCGAAGTATATGCGATTAACTTAGCAAAAGTATAGTCTACATGGATTATTGGTAAACCTGATCCAGTACATCTAAAAACGGTAGGGGTTGATGGATCAACCCCGTTCATTAATCCACAGTTGAGTAATCAACTGCGCAGTATATAATGCTATTTAAGTCAAAGCTTAAGGGAGATACTGTGCGCCCAGAAGAAAGTGCAGCGTGGGCGGACTTCGTAGCGATGCAGCGGGCGCTGCACAAGGAGTTAACTCACGAGTTGCAGGTAGCCGCGAATGTAAGTGAGGCCGACTATGCGGTGCTGGCCGTCCTGCAGCGCCGCCGTGGGCAGAGCACCCGGCCGCATGAGTTGGCCGCGGAACTTGGGTGGGAGAAATCGCGCCTGCACCGACAACTGGTCCGGATGGAGGGGCGCGAGTTGGTGACGAGGCGGCACGCGGAGGAGTTAGGACCCCGCGCTATTGACGTCATAGTGACGAAAGTCGGCGAGGAAGCATTCGCCACAGCACTGGAGAGCCATACCGCGAAGGTGGACGACAAGGTGGTCTCCGTCCTGACCGAAGAGGAGCTGCGGCAGCTGGGAGCCATCTCGAGGAAGATAACGCGGCACTTGGCGGGCGAAACCTAGAATTCAAGTAGGCCAGACGGCACAGGAAAGGCACCCCGCCAGGAGTGACGGGGTGCCTGCCTAGTTGTAGGCCCTAAAGGACGAAGGCCTTAGGAAATCTTCAGCACCGTGCGGCCGTGGTGGTTGCCGTTGATGAGCGATTGCGCTTCCTTTACCGCATCTTCCAGGGGAAGGGTATTGGTCAAGGACTCCAGGATGGACAGGTCCAGGGTGCGGGCGAGGAGCTGCCAAGCATTCTGGCGGTAGTGCAGCGGGGCATCGACGGAGTTCACGCCGGCCAAGTGCACGTTGCGCAGGATGAAGGGCATGACGGTGGCGGGCAGGTCGGGGCCGCTGGCCATACCGGTGGCGGCAACGGTGCCGCCCCACTTGGTACGGGCCAAGACATTGGCTAGTTCCTGGGAGCCGGAGGTGTCCACGGCGCCAGCGTAGATGGCCTTTTGTAGGGGCTTGCCCGGCTCGGTGAATTCGGCGCGGTCAATGATCTCATGTGCGCCGAGCTCGTAGAGGTAGTTGGCGTAATCTTCGGGGCGGCCGGTCATGGCGTGGACCTCGTAGCCAGCATTGCGCAGAAGGTTGACGGCAATGGAGCCGACGCCGCCGGTGGCACCGGTGACGAGAACGGGGCCCTCGGGAAGCCCGCGCAGCGAGTTAACACACAGCGCCGCGGTGTAGCCGGCGGTACCGACGGCAGCTGCCTGCTCCGCGGTGAAATCTGCAGGTAGGGCAACGGTGGCGCGGGAATTGACGCGCTGCTTCGGGGTGTAGCCGCCGTGGCGGAATTCGCCAAGGCCGTCGCCAAAGGAGGCAACGAGGGTACCCACCGGCAGGCGCTGCACATTGGAATCGGATACGGTGCCGACCACATCAATGCCGGGCACCAGTGGGTTGGTGCGGACGACGCCGGGATCACCGGTGATCGCCATCGCGTCCTTGTAGTTCAGCGAGGAATAAGAGACGTCAACGGTCAGGTCGCCCTCGCCGAGGAATTCTCCATCCTCAAAGGAGGTAGTGACAGATTTGTCTTCGTTACGGGTAACAAGTAGCGTGCTCATGCTCACCATGGTACGTGAATTGTGATGCAAGCATTTTTGGGCGGCTAACGAGCGGGGGAGCAGAGCTTGGCGATCTCCGCAGCGGTCTGCTTGGCAAAAGGGCTCACCCCGGTAATCGTTGCGGAACCGGGGCCCGTCCACGTTCCGTAGCCGACGAGGAAGAGGCCCTCGACGGTGGGGGTGCGGCCATCGAGAAGCGTGCGGAAAGGCCCCAGCGCCGGGCGGAACCCGGTGCACCAGATGAGGTGATCTGCCTTCACCTCATCGAGGCTGGAGAACATGGGGGAGGACTTAAGCAGTCCCTCATCCCGGGCGCGCTTGACGGGAGGAACGACGACGATATCGCCCAAGTTGGTATCCGCGCCGGGATCGGGCTCACCGCGCATCATGGCATTAAGGCGGGCGCGGTTGCGCTGGAAAAGCACGCGGCCGTCAACGTCATCGGGCATCCACCGCGGCGTCTTCGCCGTAAACCAGGTGGTATCTACGCCAGAGAGCACGAGCTCTGCGGCAATCTGGGCCCCGGAATTGCCCGCCCCAACAACGGCGACGGACTCGCCACGGAAGGGATCGGGCCCAGGGTAGACCGCCGAGTGCCATTGCCGCCCGGCAAAGGAACCGGGGTAATAGGGGATAAACGGCGAGGACCACGTGCCGGTAGCCGCCACCACGGTGCGCGCGGTGAGGCGCTCGTCACCGGTGGTGACATGAAAGCGCTCGCCGTCGTGGGTGACCTCCTGGACCCGCACCGGCCGGCGTACGGGCAGGTCATAGCGCTGCTCGTAGCGGGTGAAGTAATCGATGACGTGGCTGGCGGGCGGAAATCCGTCGTGGTGGGGCATCGGCAAGCCGGGCAAGTTGGAAGACGCGCTATTGCTAAAGAGCGTGAGCGACGGCCACGCGTGGCGCCAGGCCGCGCCAGGGGAGGGCTCGGCATCAAGGATCTGGAAGTCGAGTCCCCTCTTGCGCAGGTAATAGCTGGTGGCCAGGCCGGCTTGCCCGCCGCCGATAACGATGCAATCGAGCATTAAATGAGCTTTCTTTCGCGGGCTACGGTCACCGCGGCCGTGCGGGTGTCCACGCCCAGCTTCTGATAGATGTGAATGAGGTGCGTCTTCACCGTGGCCTCAGAGATAAAGAGCTGATTGGCCAGCTCTTTATTGGAGGAGCCGGTCGCAAGGGCGCGGAGGATTTCCAGCTCGCGGGTGGAGAGGGACTGCTCCGGTTGGCCCACGCGCTGGGCCAAGAGGTTGACCACCTCTGGGGCGAGGGTGCGCCGGCGCGCGGCGGTATTAAGCACCGCTTCGTGCAACTCATCCTCGGGCGAATCCTTGAGAAGGTAGCCCATCGCGCCGGCCTCGACCGCGGCCAGGATATCGGCTTGGGTGTCGTAGGTGGTGAGGATGAGCACGGGTGGGCCGCCGGCCTCGGCCAGCTTCTTGGTGGCGGTGATGCCATCGACGCCCGGCATCTGGATATCGCAGACCACGACGTCGACCTCGGGGGCGTCATCGGCAAAGAGCTTGTCCACGTCCGCGCCGTTATCGCCTTCCATGACCACGCGGACATCGGCAAAGGTATTAAGAATCGCGCGCAGCCCGGCGCGGACGACGGGGTGGTCATCGATAAGCATGACGTTAACCATGGGGCTGCTCCTTGAGGGGGATTCTAATGGCAAGGGCGGTGCCGTCGCCGGATTCGAGGCTCAGGGAGCCACCGACGCTCTCCACGCGCTGGGACAATCCTTGCAAGCCAAAGCCGCTATCGCCGCCGTGGCGCGGGGGCTCAACTACACCGTGTCCATTATCCACGACGTCCAGGGTGACTGCATCCTCAAAAAGGCCCAGGGTGACCACCGCACGGGAGGCATGCGCGTGCTTGATCACGTTATTAAGGCCCTCCTGCGCGGCGCGCACGACCACCTGCTTGACATTGCCGGGCACGCTCCCGGTGCCGGAAACGACGAGGTCGAAGGTGGTGTCCTCACCAAGGGCCTCCGTGCGCCGGCGCATCTGGGACAGGATGGAATCCAGCTGGGTCTCCAGGCGCTCATCGGGCCCGGCGAGCTCGCGCACGAAGCGGCGCGCCTCGGCCAGGTTCTCGCCTGCGGTGTCCTCGATGACGGCGAGCTGCTCGTTCTTGGTCTCTAGGTCATCGGTATTCCGGGCGGCGCGCGAAAGCAGCAGGATGGAGCTCAACCCTTGGGCCACGGTGTCATGGATATCCCGGGACAGGCGCTCGCGCTCTTCCAAGCGCCCGGCCTGGTGCTCGCTGGCGGCCAGCTCGGCCTGGGTTTCTTGCAGCTGCTTGGCGATGTCCCTGTGGTGCGCCGCCTCCGCCTGCAACCGGCGCTGGATATAAAACACGCCCGCGGCAAAGGTCGTGCCGATAAGCGGCCCGATGGCCGCGGCGATGGACCAGCCATCCGGATGCAGCCACGCGGGAATGAAGGCGGCCGCCGCCCACAGCACCGTGATGGAGATAAGCCCGGGCCACTTGGGCAAGGCGCGCAGGAAGACGAAGATGAGCGGGAACTCGAGCCACATGAAATCTTGCGCGTGGACCATCAGCCCCAACCAGAGCAGGCACAGCCCGGTGAGCCAGAGCCAGGTGGGAAGCCAGCGCGCGGCCGCGTACACCGCGGCTAGGGCGATGGCCAAAAGGATGGCGCGGGCGTCCAAGCGGTCATCGATATAGGCGCGGGCCACGCCGAAAAGCAGCAGGAACGCGAACATGGCGTATAAGCCCCAGAGCCATAATTTCTGTCCGGAAAACACAATTTCCTACAGTATCTGCCGGAGGGTGGATGAGGGATCAACCAGTTGGTTGACTGGAGGTTCAACTAGGCCGCCGATTACTTCTGACCTGCGCAAAGGGACTATAGAAGTATGTTCTTAGCTATTCGTGAAATCACCGCAGCGCGCGGCCGCTTCGGGCTCATCGGCGGCACCGTGGCGCTTATCACCCTGCTTTTGGTTATGCTCTCCGGCCTGACGGAGGGCCTGTCCAAACAAAATACCTCGGCGCTTGAGGCCGTGGCGCAGGATCACCCCTATGTCAGCTTTTCTACCGAAGAGCCCGCGTATAACGAGTCCGAGATCCATGAGAAGGATCTTTCCGGCGATGCGATTGCCTTGGGCACCGCGCAAACTAAATTGGAGGGCG
This sequence comes from Corynebacterium sp. KPL2861, assembly GCF_040225475.1. NCBI lineage: Bacteria > Bacillati > Actinomycetota > Actinomycetes > Mycobacteriales > Corynebacteriaceae > Corynebacterium > Corynebacterium sp. KPL2861. The sequence goes on along the minus strand of NZ_JBEHFW010000005.1, from coordinate 28,449 downwards.
AGGGCGCGGTAGGCGTGATGGGCTTGCCGGCCGGTACGACCATCCCTAATTCCAACGCCACCATCTCCAAAGATGGCGCCGTCCTGTCTGACACGATTGATGCCTCCGACACCGTGAATATCGGTGGGGTAGACCTTTCCGTAGAGGGCACCGTTGCCGAAACGCAGTTTTCCCACTCGCCGGTGGTATGGGTATCTACCCAGACTTGGCAGAAGGTGAGCCACGCACCAGACGGTGTGGTCGGCACGGTTGCCCTGCACTCCGAAGAGGTCCCCGGCTCGGTCGAGATGTCTGATTCCTTCTCCGGCCTGCCCGCTTATCAGTCCGAGCGCGGTTCGCTGCTGACTATGCAGGGCTTCCTCTATGGCATCTCCGCCCTGGTCACCGTGGCCTTCCTGACGGTGTGGACCCTGCAGCGCACCCGTGATCTCTCCATCCTGCGCGCCCTGGGCGCCTCGGTGCGCTATCTGCTGCGCGACGCCCTGGCCCAAGCCGCGCTGATTTTGGCGGCCGGCACCATCCTCGGCGCGTTCGTCGGCTGGCTGCTCGGCCTGCTGGCCTCCGGCACCGTCCCCTTCGACGTATCCGTGCGCACCATCATCGTTCCCGCGGTCGGCATCTGGATCTTGGGCATGGCCGGTGCCCTGGTTTCCACCCGCCGCGTAGCCAAAGCCAACCCCCTCGATGCATTGGGAGGAAATGCCTAAAATGTCCACCATCCTTGATATTCGCAACGCCACCGTCACCTTCCAGGACGGCACGACGACGACCACCGCGCTTGATAATGCCACCTTTAGCGCCGACTCCGATACCCTCACCGCGATCGTGGGCGAGTCCGGTTCCGGTAAGTCCACGCTGCTCTCCGTCGGCGCCGGGCTCATCACTCCGGACTCCGGCACCGTCGAGGTCAACGGCACGAACTCCATCATCTTCCAGCAGTCCAACCTGTTGTCCTCGCTCAAGGTGCGCGATCAGCTGCTCATCATGGACCACATGGCCGGGCGCAAGCTGCGCAAGGATCGCGCCGATGAGCTGCTAGAATTCGTCGGCCTTAAGGGAATGGGCAATCGCCGCATCGGCCAGCTTTCCGGCGGCCAGGCCCAGCGCGTCAATATCGCGCGCGCCTTGATGGATGAGCCGAATCTACTGCTTGCCGATGAACCCACCTCCGCCCTCGACTCCCACCTTTCCCAGGAAATCATCCGCCTGCTGCGCGATATTACCCAGGAGATGCGCACCGCCACAGTGCTCGTGACGCACGATCGCTCCCTGCTCACCTACGCCGACCACGTGGTCGAGGTCAAAGACGGCCGCGTGAGCAAGCAGGACGTTAACGATGCATAACGAGCAAGCGCGCGATGGATTGCGGCATCGCCGCAGCGATCTGGGAAGCGGAACAAATGCCGAAACCATCGGGGGTATGCGCCGCGATGGAGGCCGCGTGCTGGTGTAGGGCGGCGGCGTGGAGGATCTCCATAATGATGTACTCCGCATCGGCCTTTTCGTGCTCTACCTGCGCGATGGTGGCGCCGAGAATGCCGGATAAAACGTCGCCGGAGCCGGCGGTGGCCGCATAAGAGTGGCCGGCATTCATCCCATAGATGGCCTGGCCGGGCGCGGTTACCGTGGTGATTCGGCCCTTGTGCAGGATAAAACAGTCCAAGTCCTCGGCCAGCTCGCGCTGGCGCGGCCCCACACCCTCGCTGAGATCGAGATCGCGGTTAAGGGTGGCCTCGTAGAGGCGTCGGAACTCGCCGGCGTGCGGGGTAAGAATGACCCGCGGGTGGGAACGGACGCGATCGCGCAGCTCAGCGCTCTGGGCGAGCAGCGTCAGGGCATCGGCATCCAGGATGGTAGGCAGCTCCCGATCTAAGACGACGCGGAGCTCACGGGCCGCTGCTTCATCGGTGCCACGGCCAGGGCCTATCACCCACGTCTGGGCATGCACCTTATCCTCGGCGCTCGGGTGGGGAACCACCTCGGGCAGGTGGGGGACCACGGCATCATTATCTATCACCCGCACCATGGACGGCGTGGCGCGCACCGCGCCGGTAGCCGCTAGGATGCCCGCGCCGGGATAGGCGCTGCTGCCAGCGCAAATGGCGGTAACCCCGCCGGTGTATTTCGTGCTCGAAGCCTGGGGAGTGGGGTCCACGATGGGCCCCGTGCATCCCACGGGCTTGGGGGCGGTGACGTGGCCGAGGTGGGCATCGGCAAGCACGGGCTCCCCGGGCCATTGGAAGGGGAGATCGATGGTGGGCTCGTTGGCAATGTATCCCGCAGGCTCAGCCGTGGCCGTTAGCTCCTCCGCAAAGGAGCGCGGCGCGTTGGGCAGCTGCAGATCGCAGAGCACCGCCGTGCCGCATTCCGGGGCGAAGATATGGCCGGCGCGCGCCCAGCCAAAGCTCACGGTAATCGTGGCCTCGACGGCATTGTCCGCGGCCACGCCCGTATCGGCGTTGAGGCCAGAGGGGATATCCACCGAAAGCACCGGGATATCCTGCTGCTTGGCCGTGCGATACGCGGCAAGGCCCGCACCGCTAAGCCCGCGGGTGGAGTTGAGGCCAGCGACGGCATCAATGAGTAGGCCGGTAGCCTCCGCGCGCGGTTGCTCCGTAATGGTCCCGCCGGCGGCGGTAAAGGCCTGCAGCGCTGGGTCGTGCGCAGTATCGGCGACGAGGATCACATCGACGCCATAGCCCTCCTCGGCGAGGAAAGCGCCTGCATAAAGGCCATCGCCACCATTGCCGCCAGGTCCGGCGAGGATGGTGATGCGGCGAGGCGCAGGGGTCGTCAGCATGGATTTCGCCGTGGCGGCAACGCCCCTAGCGGCCAGGCGCATGAGTTCATCATCGTGGCTCTGCTGCGCGAGGAGCGCGGATTCGGCGGAACGAACGGCGGATACACTATAGGCAGGTCGCATGCCCGCCACTATAGGCCTTAAGCAGCGGATTGGCAGGTAGGGCACCAGAAGAGGTTTCGGCCCTCCATTACTTGTTCCGCAATCGGCGTGCCGCAGACATAGCAGGGCAGGCCCGCGCGCCGGTAGACGTAGACTTCGCCGCCGTGATCATCCTTGCGCGGCTCACGATCCATGGCCTCGGGTGAGTGCTCGGCGCGCACGGTATCGATGCGGCCGTGCTCCACGCCGTAGTTCATGAGCTCTACCAGGTCTTTCCAGATGGCGAAGAATGTTTCACGGGAAACATCCTTGCCAGGGGTAAAGGGGGAGAGGTCGGCGCGAAAGAGGGCCTCCGCGCGGTAGATATTGCCTACCCCGGCATACAGGTGCTGGTCCATCATGAGGGAACCTATGCTGCGGCGGGATTTGTGCACCTTGGCCCACAGGGCTTCAGGATCGGCATCGGCGCGGAGCGGATCCTGGCCCACCTTGGTCAGCCGGGCCTGGTAGTCCTCCTCCGTGAGCAGCAGGCAAAATTGGGGCCCGCGCAGCTGCGCGGCCTGCACCCCATTGTCTATGCGTATGCGGATCTGCCCGCGGGTGTCCTCGCGGGGTTCGAAGCTGAACTTGCCGATGAGCCCCAGGTGAATATAGAGGATATGCGCTGGGTTGGCGGCGGTGAAGTGCACGAAGAGGTGCTTGCCAAAGGCCTCTGCGTGGTCGATTTCTGTACCGTCCAGGATGGCCGCCTCGGTGGCAAACCGGCCTTGCGGGCTGGTCACGCTGAGCGGCATCCCGCGATAGTCAGCGTTGAGTGTGAGGGCTAGGCGGTGGATCACGTGACCTTCAGGCATAGCTTCAGTGTAGTGAAATCGTTGGTCGCCCCCAACTAGGGTGCGTGGCGCCGGGGAATGAAAAAGAGTAAACTCGAAGCGCGGATTGATTTTATTTCTATTGAAGGGTCGATAAATCATGACGCATAGAATCGGTTTTGACCGAGAAAAATACATAGAGCTGCAGTCAAAGCACATCCAGGCCCGCCGCGAAGAAATCGGCGGAAAGCTCTATCTGGAAATGGGCGGCAAGCTTTTCGATGATATGCACGCCTCCCGCGTGCTGCCGGGCTTTACTCCGGATAACAAGATCGCCATGCTGGAGCGCATCAAAGAGGAAATCGAAATACTCCCGTGCATCAACGCCAAAGACATTGCTCGCCACAAGGTACGCGCCGATTTAGACATCCTGTATGAAGATGACCTCCTGCGCTTGGTGGACGTATTCCGCAGCCGCGGCTTCTTGGTTGAAAACATCGTCATGACCCAGGTCGAAGACGGAAATACGCAGGCAGAAGCTTTCATCGAAAAGCTCGAGCGCCTCGGCCTCAAGGTTGCCCGCCACCGCGTTATCCCTGGTTATCCCACGAATACGGACCTCATTGTCTCTGAGGATGGCCTTGGCAAGAACGAGTTCGCGGAAACCTCCCGGGACTTGGTCGTCGTCACCGCCCCCGGCCCTGGTTCCGGCAAGCTCGCCACCGCACTATCGCAGGTCTACCACGAGCACCAGCGCGGCAATAACGCTGGTTACGCCAAGTTTGAGACCTTCCCCATCTGGAACCTGCCCCTCGAGCACCCGGTTAACCTGGCTTATGAGGCAGCCACGGTGGATCTCAATGATTCCAATATTATTGACCACTTCCACTTGAGCGCCCACGGCGAATCCACGGTCAACTACAACCGCGACGTCGAAGCCTTCCCGCTGCTGCGGACCCTGCTGGAAAAGCTCACCGGCACCACGCCGTACGAATCGCCCACGGACATGGGCGTGAATATGGCCGGCTACTGCATTACCGATGATGCGGTCTGCCGCGCCGCCGCCCAACAAGAAATCATCCGCCGCTACTTCAAGGCCAAGGTAGAAGAAGCCCGCGCCGGGCTGGGCGATGAGCAGTCTGAGCGCGCCGTCGTCGTCATGGCGAAGGCAGGCATCAAGGTCGATGACCGCCCGGTGGTGGGCCCGGCCCGCAAGCGCGCGGAGGAAACCGATGGACCCGCCTCCGCGATGCAGCTTCACGATGGCACCATCATCACCGGCCGCACCTCGCCGCTGCTGGGCTGCTCCGCGGCGATGCTGCTCAATGCCCTTAAGTACTTGGCCGGCATCGATGACGATACCCACCTGCTTTCGCCGGAATCGATAGAGCCAATCCAAACGCTGAAGACGAAGCACCTGGGCTCTTCCAACCCCCGCCTGCACACCGATGAGGTGCTCATCGCGCTATCCGTATCCGCCGCGAAGGACGAGGATGCCCGCAAGGCGCTGGAACAGATCAAGGAACTCGCCGGCTGCGACGTCCACACCACCACCATCCTGGGCTCGGTGGATGAGGGAATCTTCCGTAACCTCGGCGTGCTCGTGACCTCGGATCCGGTCTTCGCCCGCAAGAAGGCGCTCTACCAAAAGCGCTAAGGAATTGGGGATCTTGCCGGTAGCGCGCCTAAGATTATGGGCGTGACTATCGGCAAAGTTCTCCTGTATTACTGCTTTACCCCCATCGAGGATCCCACCGCCGTCATGCTATGGCAGCGCACCCTGTGCGAGTCCCTGGGCTTGAAGGGGCGCATCCTCATTTCGGAACACGGCATCAATGGCACCGTCGGCGGCGACATGGATGCCTGCAAGCGCTACGTGCGCCAAACCCGTGAGTACCCGGGCTTTAAGCGCATGCAGTTCAAGTGGTCCGATGGCGGAGCCGAGGATTTCCCGCGCCTATCGGTCAAGGTGCGCGATGAAATCGTGGCCTTTGGCGCGCCGGGCGAGCTGAAGGTGGATGAAAACGGCGTCGTGGGCGGCGGCACGCACCTGAAGCCGGAAGAGGTCAACAAGCTGGTAGAAGAGCGCGGAGATGACGTCGTCTTCTTCGATGGCCGCAATGCCATGGAAGCCGAGATTGGCAAGTTCAAAAATGCCGTCGTGCCGGATGTGCGCACCACCCATGACTTCATCGAGGAACTGGAATCCGGCAAATATGACTGGATGAAGGACAAGCCTGTCGTCTCCTATTGCACCGGCGGGATCCGGTGCGAGGTCCTTTCCTCTCTAATGAAGAACCGCGGCTTCAACGAGATCTACCAAATCGATGGCGGCATCGTGCGCTACGGCGAAAAGTACGGCAATGATGGGCTGTGGGAAGGCTCCATGTACGTCTTTGACAAGCGCATGCACCAGGAATTTGGCCAAGGACTAGAGGACCCGGGCTTTATCCAATTAGGCCACTGCGTGCACTGCGGCAAGGGAACTAATACCTTCCACAACTGCATTAATGAGGACACGTGCCGCCAACAGGTGCTCATCTGTGATGATTGCATCCAAAATGTGGAAACCCAACACTGCGGGCGACCGGATTGCGCCGAGGTAGCTGCGCATCTCGTCGATCAAAAGTCGAAGTCTTGATTATGGATTGTTAGAAGGTGTCGAAACAGGCGCGAGATTCGTAGAAGCAGTGCACAGAAGATGTTTTTCCTAGTCTTAGAATGGGCATAGTTTTAACTAAAATGTTAGTGGAGTGTTACCGCTCTGTTATCTACTGCAAGTCATTTCCAAGCGTGTTACGTTTTGTGTGCCTTAGCTTTTAACCGTTACTTTGAAAGGTTTAACGTATCGGTAGCAGGCGGGGCGAAGGCTTTCACATTCGACTTGAGGAGTTTGGTTTTATGCTCAGTTTTAAGATGAAGGGGGCGCGTTGCCGCAGCTGCACTCGTTGCCCTAGGCGCGGTTTCTGCTACGGTTCCGTCCGCCATTGCAGCTGAACAAACTAATGAGACGGTAAACGCGGTCAATAGTGCTGTTGGAAAAGAAGTGACTCCCGAAATTGCGAAGAATCTGGATGGGTGGGCAGCCTCGCAAAATCTTGATCTCGACGCAGAATTTAAGGAGAAACCTGTAACAGTTTCTACTGAGACACAAAAGGCTCTTGCCGATAAGCACATTGTAATGTTCAACCGAGCAGGAATTGAATCCCACCGGGTTATGTGTATGACCCTTCAAAGGGAAGTCTGAATGACTATTGTACGAAGTCTCCGGATCAGTTCCCTGCTCCTGGCGATAATGCTGATTTTTCTGGCGCATGCGCAAAGCATGATATGTGCTACGGTGCCCATCAGAACCCCAGTGAGCGTGTGGATTGCAATGTCCAGCTAAATAAAGACATGGTTCATATTTGCAAGAGTGTCTATCCAAACGTAGCAGATCCTCGAAGAGGAGGCTGTCTTGCGACTGCGGCAACTTATTTTGCTGCTGTGACTGCGGCGCATCCTAGCCAGTGGAACCCTACGATTTCAGGATAGGGAAAGCGAAGGAGAGTAACTATGGCAAATGGAAAACTCCGTCCAGTTTGGCCTGAATTGGTGACGGCTGTTTTAGGGGTGGCTCTCATCCTTTTGGCCCCAGTCAGAATCAGTTGGATTGGTACAGTGGTCATTGTTCTTTCTGTGGTTTCCGCAATTATCACGTTAGCCCTTTCAAAACAGTCCGCGAAGGTACAGTTGGTAGGACTGATCATCGGTGTCATTGCCATTGCAGTCGGTCTGTTAATTGGTTCAAAAGGCGACGGGCAACCTACAATTTTCTCGCCGGCTCTTATCTGGGTAATCGGTGCGGGACTAGTGATGTCGACCTTTTGTACCCTGTTAGCTCGAGACCTGAAAGGTAACTCAAAACAAGTAGCGTAAAATTTTTGAGTTCTTTACGCATCGGCCTCGTCTACTCATAGAACAAAATAGGCGGGGCCGCGCTTATGCGTACTCGGTTGGGTGGTTAGGTACTTCACAAAGGACAGTGGATCAAAAAGTCGCCCGATCTGTATTGGGGAGTGAGCGGCTACGACCCGAAATGGTCAACCCACAGTGCTAGTTCCGTTAGCAGCTGAGACTGCGACTTATGATGGTGAGAAAGCAAAATACGCCAAAGAAAGAAATAGTTGGTGTACTGAAGCTAAAGAATGGGAACAGTTTTGGCAGACGGCCAAGCCGTGACGGAGTTTGGAGAAAACTGCGTATCTGTGATGACTGCATCCAAAATGTGGAAACCCAACACTGCGGGCGACCGGATTGTGAGGAAGTGGCCCTGCGCCTTGCCAGCTAGCTTGGCCAGTTAGGTGCGGGGGCTAGCGCACCAATAGCAGCTGGATATCGCTGATGGCCCAGATCATGAAATTGAAGGCCACCACCCAAAAGATCGCCATCCAGCTGCGCCAGCGAAGGTAGCGGCGCAGCTTGCGCACCATAATGATCGCGCAGCCAATCAAACCCAGCAGTGGGATGATCATGGTGGAGATAGCAAAGAAGTTTCTTTGGCAATCGGTGCACAGCCAGCTTGCGGTGCCGTCCTTGCACAGAGGGCCGCCGCTAAGGCGCGAAAAGAGCGCGACGCCGAAGCCGTACAGCACGGAGATGACCAGCACGGACACCATGTACCAGATGGCTTGGCGGGTAGAGCGCCGGTTGGCGGCGGCTACCTCGACGGGATCGGGCTCGTCTGCCAAATCATCGAAGCTTTGCGGCTCAGGCCGGCGCAGGTTGGCATAATCGGCGTCGGTCGTCAGGTCGTTTTCGGGGTGCTCTGGGCGCGAGCTCATAAATCAAAGCCTAGTCGGTCGCGGGGTGAATGAGTACCGGTACGCGAATATGAGGGAGCAACTCGGTTGCGGTAGAACCCAAAAAGACTCGCGCGATGGGGCCTTGTGGGGCAGAGGCCATCAACATCAGATCGCCCTTTTTCCACTTGAGTGAATCAACCGCACCGGACCACCCGGCCCCAGAGCCGATCTCGGAGGAGACCTCGACCTCGGGGAAGAAATCTTGGATGTGGTCGCGAGCCCGGTCGAGCATTGCCAACGAATCCTCGTGCCACTCCGCAGTGAGCTTGAGCGCAATATCGCTTTTATCCTTCGACGGGGAATTCAGCAGTTCATTCGCTGAGAAAGCCAAGATGCGCAGGGGCAAATCCCAGCGATCTGCCAGCGCGGCTGCGCCTAATAATTCCCTATCCGCACGGTCACCGCGCTCCGTAATGACAAAATTAAAGCGGGTCACGCCGTGTTTCGATAACTTGGCCTTGCGCGGGATAAGCCCTAAGGATTGCGGCGAGTAGTGCAGGAGGGTATCCGCAGTTGAGCCGGGGAAAAAGCGGCCCTTGGGCGCGGCCTGGTTGGGGCCTAACAGGATAATATCGGCCTGAAAATCCTGGGCCATCTCAGTAAGTAGTTGGGGACGGGAGGGGCCATCGACAAGCACGGAGGGCGTATCATCCCAGTACTTTTCCGGGATACCTGCCTCTGTCAGGGCCGCAGCGGTGGCAGAAGCGCACGCCTGCTTCTGTTCTTTAAACCACTTCTTGTATTTCCCGCCCAGCTTGGACAAAGACGTCGTGGTCCAAGGCTGGAAAACCGTGGAAATAACGCGTACTTCTATCACCGCGGTGCGCGATAGCCATGCAGCGAAGTCGAGGGGTTCCGTACCGGACGAGGAAGGACTCCAAGAAATGAGGATGCGCAACGGTTCTTTGGCCGAGCCTTTATGCAGGGTCGGCAGCAGCGGTTGGTTAGATTTTTTTCCCATAGAATGAATATGTATGCGAAAGCTTAATGAGTACTAAGGCTCATTATCGTCTGTTGCGGCCGCAAAACTAAAATTGCATGCAGCCGTGAGCTCGCTACTCGCTATCCATTGTGGGGCGGTAGACATCCGCAAGCTTGGAAATGACCGCACCCATCTCGCGGGCGGTGGCCAAGTCCTCGGGCTCGAGCCACCGCATAATCTCTGCAAGGGCCGCGGCGCGTTGCCCGGAAACTATGGACAATTCGGACTCGCCCAGCTGGGTGAGCGCGACCAGCACGCCGCGGCGATCTTCCTCATCGCGGTGGCGTTCCACGAACCCACGGCGCTCTAGTTGGTAGAGCGCGTTGGATGCGGTGGGCATGCGGATAAGCTCCGCCTGGGCAATGGTGGATACGCGGGAAGGCCCGCGCAAGCGCAACTGGTTCATGATGGAGACCTGCGAGGTAGTCAGCGATGAACCCTCTGCGGTGCGCTGGAAAATAAGAATTAACTTATTGAGCGCCGGTTGGATGTCCCGCGCTACCTCTACCGCGTCCTCGTAGTCGGACGGGGACTTCGTTGGGGCCGTCTCATCATGGTGTTGCGTCATAAAACTAAATTCTATCGTGCACTACCGCCTGGCGGTAGTATCGCGACGAAAAAATTAGCTTCCCTTAATAAAATCTTCCAGCTCGTTGCGCGCGACATCGTCAGCCTTCTGTACTGGAGGGGACTTCATTAGGTAGGAAGAAGCGGAAAGTACCGGTCCGGCGACCTTGCGGTCCAAGGCGATCTTGGCGGCGCGGACGGCATCGATAATAATGCCGGCGGAGTTAGGGGAGTCCCAGACCTCGAGCTTGTACTCCAGGTTCAGTGGGACCTCGCCGAATGCGGAACCCTCCAAGCGGACATAGGCCCACTTGCGGTCATCCAGCCACTCCACGTAGTCCGAGGGACCGATGTGGACGTTGCGGTCTGCGCGCTTGCCAGCGATAGGGGAATTGTGCACGTTGGAGGTCACGGACTGGGTCTTAGAAATCTTCTTAGACTCCAGGCGCTCGCGCTCCAGCATGTTCTTAAAGTCCATGTTGCCGCCCACGTTGAGCTGCATCGTGCGGTCCAAGCGCACGCCGCGGTCTTCAAAAAGCTTCGCCATAACGCGGTGGGTAATGGTGGCACCAACCTGGGACTTGATGTCATCGCCCACGATGGGCAGGCCAGCATCCTCAAACTTCTTGGCCCACTCTGGGTCGGAAGCGATAAAGACCGGCAGGGCATTGACAAACGCACAACCAGCGTCGATGGCGGCCTGGGCGTAGAACTTATCGGCCTCTTCGGAACCCACCGGCAGGTAGGAAACAACAACCTCGGCACCGGCCTCGCGGAGGGCAGCTGCGACATCGGCAGGAGCTTCGTCCGATTCCGTGATGGATTCCTGGTAGTAGCGCCCCAGGCCATCCATGGTGGGGCCGCGCTGAACGGTGACCCCGAGGTCTGGAACGTCTGCGATGGTGATGGTGCAGTTGCGGGAGCTGCGGGTAGCCTCCGCAAGATCCTTGCCCACCTTGTCTCCATCGACGTCGAAGGCCGCGACAAACTCAATATCGCCGACGTGGTAGGGCCCGAACTGGGTGTGCATCAGGCCAGGAATATTTTCCTCTGCTGCGGCGTTGCGATAAAACTCCACGCCCTGAATAAGGGACGTGGCGCAGTTGCCGACGCCGACGATGGCGACCTTTACTTTGTCAGACACACTATGCTCCTTTATAAATTCGTTGCTGTGTGGTGCCTGCGCAACGTTAGGCCAGAAATTATGCCTGGTGGTAGCACGACGGCATATGGATCGATCAAGAAGAGGAAATAAAGATAATGCGGGTGAATTCCATTGCCTTCAAGCACGAGCTTTCCCACGAATGGGAGCGCACCCAACACGTCCGCGAATACCGCGCCGGGCACTTGGGGCGCGATGAGGTGTGCGATGCGGACTTCCTCCTCCGGGCCGCCGCCGAGCACCACGGCCGCACCATGGATAAGCCCTGCCCGGTCTGCGGGGAGGACCTGCGCCTGACCCGGTGGGTGTACGGCGAGAGCCTAGGCCGGCGCGCCGGGAGCGCCCGCAGCGAGAAAGAAATAGCGGAATTTGTCGGTGAAGGCCTGGAATTTACCGTGCATGAGGTGGAGGTCTGCCGACACTGCCGGTGGAATCATTTGTTGCGTTCTGCAACGGCTTTTAACGCGTGTTAGTTTTCGACGCACCGCCTTAGGCAGTAAGCTGCAATTATTTAGTTTGTTACCAGGGATGAATGAGGACACGAATCAGTGACCGAGAAGCAATCTACTGGCGAGTCCACAAAGGTGGACCGCCGTAAAGAAGGCGAAGAACCCAAAAAGCGCCGCATCTGGCCGTGGGTCGTTGTGGCCCTCCTATTGGTTTTTGTGGCACTGCCTGCAGGCCTTTTTGCGTATGCCTATTCGCAATACACCGTTCCGGAGCCCAAAGAGCTGGCCAATAACCAGGTCTCTACCATCTATGCCTCCGATAACGACACCCAGCTGGCGCGCTTGGTGCCGCCGGAAGGCAACCGCACGCACGTGACCTTGGATGAGGTACCCGACTTTGTGCAGGACTCCGTGCTCGCCGCCGAGGACCGCGATTTCTGGGATAACTCTGGCTTTTCCTTCACCGGTTTGGGCCGCGCGGTACTGGGTAAGGTCACCGGCAATGACACCGCCGGTGGTGGTTCCACGATTACCCAGCAGTACGTGAAAAACACCCTGGTGGGCAACGAATACTCCTACGTGCGCAAGGCGCGCGAGCTCATCTATTCCATCAAGATGACCAACGAGTGGGAAAAAGAGGACATCCTTAACGCCTACCTGAATACGGTCTACTTCGGCCGCAATGCCTATGGCATCCAGGCTGCATCCAATGCCTACTTTGATAAGGACGCCAAGGACCTCACTCCAGAGGAAGGTGCTATGCTCGCCGGCCTTATCCAGTCGCCGTCTGGTCTGGACCCGCGCGTGAACCAGGAAGGTTCCGAAAACCGGTGGAACTACGTGCTTGATGGCCTCGTGGACATGGGCGATCTCAGCAAGGAAGAGCGCGATGGGATGGTCTTCCCGGAGACGGGCGACCCCTCTGAGTATTCGGCATATACGGAAGCCCCGGGCGCTAATGGTCACATTAAGGACCAGGTCATCCGCGAGCTTGAAGAGGTGGGAATTTCGGAAAACCAGGTCTCTACCGGTGGCCTGCGCATTACCACCACCATCGATATGAACGTGCAAAACAATACAGTGCAGGCAGTCGATGACCAGTTGGCGCCGCTGCAAGAGGATGCGCGCGCGGCCTCTGTAACCATTGACCCGAAGACGGGTGCGGTGCGCGGTTACTTCGGCGGGCATGATTCCAACGGTTGGGACTACGCCAACGCCCCGCTGCAGACCGGCTCGACCTTCAAGATCATGGCGCTTGCCGCTGCACTGCAGCAGGGCATTAGCTTGGATACCAACTACTCCTCGGCGCCGTACCAGCTGCCGGGTTCCGATCTGGTCACCAACGTAGGCGGCGGCTGCGGCGTGTGCGACCTGCGCGAGGCCACCAAGCAGTCCCTGAACACTTCCTACTTGCGTCTGCAGAGCGATCTGAAAAACGGTACCCAAGACACCGCGGATATGGCCCACGCTTTGGGCGTTGCCCGCTCGCTTCCGGGTATCGAAGAGACGCTGACTGAAAAGGGCAAGCAGCCTTTCGAAGGCGTGGTCTTGGGCCAGTACCAGTCCCGTCCGCTGGACATGGCAACCGCGATGTCCACCCTTGCGAACCAGGGTGTCTGGCACAACCCGCACTTTGTGCAGCGCGTAGAAAATGCCGCCGGGGAAGTTCTGTATGAGCACCCAGACGATGAGGGCGAGCGCCGCGTTTCTTCCAATGTGGCCAATAACGTTCTCGAGGCCATGGGTCCGGTGGCGGCATGGTCCAACGGCTCTCTGGCGGGCGGACGCGCTTCGGCATCCAAGACCGGTACGACCCAGCTGGGTGATTCGGGAACTAACAAGGATGCGTGGATGGTAGGTGCTACCCCGCAGCTTGCCACCTCCGTGTGGGTCGGTACGGCGGATAACACCTCGGCTATCTTCGACCAGTATGGCGGCATCATGTACGGTGCTGGCGCACCGACGAAGATCTGGAAGTCCGTGTTGGATAACTCCTTGGCGGACCAGGAATTCCAGCAATTCCCCTCGGCTTACCCCGTCCGCTTCGGCACGGTTTCTGCCGGCGGTGGCGCTCCGGCCTATAACCCAGGCGGTGGCGCCGGCGGGCAAAGTACCCAGAACTACACTGGTCCAGCGCAAAATGGCGCCCCTGAAGAAGAGGCCAGCCCAGCTCCTGCGGAAAGCCCGGATGCGGGTCGCGATGCCCCGTCGCAGCAGCCGGAGACCCAAGGCGGCAATAACGGAAACGGCGGCAATAGGGGAAACGAGGGCAATAGGGGAAATGGCGGCGGCAATAACGAGCCAGCCCCACCCGAAGCTCCGTCTTTAGATGACATCCTTGACCGCGAAGGCGGTCTGGCTGACCTCTTAGGCTAAGCAAGGAGCGGTACGCGTGAGCCAAGACCAGCGCTTGTCCGCCGCAGACGAACCGATGGCGCGAGGCGTCATCGAGTTCCTGGGCGGGCCGAGGGGACGCTTTGCCCGGGGTAGCCGCGCACAATGGTGGACCCCACTGCGCGCATTGATCGCGGTGGCCTGGATTTTCTTGGCCGGTGGGTTCTTATCCAAGGCGAATTGCGCTGGTGGGACCCGCGGCGAAGGCGGCACCATTAACCTGGATTGGTCCGCTAACCGGCAGTACACCTCTTTTTGCTATAACGACATCGTCCCGCTTTATGAAGGCCGCGGTTTAGATCAACCGGGCTTTCCCTACGCCTTTTCCTGGCAGGAAGATGGCCTGACCCGCTACATGGAATACCCGGTATTGGCGGGCATGTTCCAAGGCCTGATGGGCTGGATTGCGCGCCATACCTATGGGCTCGTGGAATGGGCCGGGGTGCCCGCCGCTGGCTGGTACTTTGGGCTCACCGCCATGGTCATAGCCTGCATCTGGGTCGGCGTCATCTATATGGTCTACCTTTTGGTGGGAAATCGCACGTGGGACACCATCCTGGTAGCTGCCAGCCCGCTTATTATCGTCCACGCCTTTAGCAATTGGGATATACCAGCCATCGCCTTTGCCGTCGGCGCGCTACTGGCCATTAGCCGCCACCGCCCTTGGCTCGCCGGCATCCTCATCGGGCTTGGAACCGCATTCAAATTATGGCCGGTATTCCTGCTTGGCGCGTTTTTCGTCCTTGCTTGGCGCAATCGCCGCTGGGACGCTTTTACCAAGGTGACCGTCGCATCGGCCGCTGCCTGGCTCGTGGTCAACCTTCCCGTCGCCCTGAAATACCCATCCGCCTGGGCGGAATTTTTCCGCCTGAACCAGGAGCGCGGCGCGGAATGGACCACCTTCTATGCCCTGATTAGCCGGAATTTGGGCATTTCTTTCAGCCAGAATTTTTTGAATACCTTCTCCCTCGTGGCATTCCTCCTCTTGTGCGCCGGTATTGCCTTAGCCGGTTGGCGCAGCCCGCTTACCCCGCGGGTGGCAGAGTTGGTATTCCTCATCATTGCGGCCTTCCTGCTGGTCAATAAGGTATGGTCCCCGCAGTATTCGCTCTGGCTGCTGGTCCCAGCGGCCTTGGCCGTGCCGCGTTGGCGGTTGGTTTTGGGCTGGGCGCTTGCCGATGCCCTCGTATGGCCCCTACTTATGTGGCACATGCTCGGCATTGATAATAAGGGCATTCCCCACGAGCTTTTGGACATGGCGATCCTCGTGCGCGATGGATTCATTATCGCCATGGCGGTGATTGTTCTGCGGCAAATGTGGAATAACACGGAAGATAAAGTGCGTGCTGCGCATACGGGCCGCGACCCAGTGGCGGGAGTATTTCAATGATTGTGACCTTAATTGGCATGGCGTCGATCTTGTTGGGCTTTATCTGCGTCATGGCTGCCTTTTGGCTGTTTCATAACCGGGAAGATAGGCGCGGGCCCGTCATCTTGGGCGTCCTCGCCATTGTTTTTCTCACCATCATTCCTGCGACGTGTGCTATCTTTTTTGCCGCCACCACGACGGGATAGATTTCTTTTCGCCGGTCATATGCGGTACTGTGGTGGGGTTGCTTGACGCAACGTACCCTCCTGCTGCATCCGCAAAGGTGATGCAGCCGAAAACGACTAGACCATAGGAGGTGATGAGGTCCGTGCGTCACTACGAAGTCATGATCATTCTGGATCCTAATCAGGATGAGCGCACCGTAACCCCGTCCCTAGATAAGTACCTCGACATCGTCCGCAAGGACGGCGGCAAGGTTGAGAACCTCGATGTATGGGGCAAGCGTCGCCTTGCATACCCCATCGAGAAGAAGGAAGAGGGCATTTACGCCGTCGTTAACCTGGAGTGCGAGCACCCTTCGGTTTCCGAGCTCGACCGTCGCCTGAACCTGAACGACACCATCCTGCGTACCAAGGTTCTGCGCACCGACAGCAAGTAGCGGATACTGGGATCAGACACAATCCACGTAACCGATAAGGAGTAAAGACATGGCACAGGGAGATACCAACATTACGGTGGTGGGCAACATAGTTGCTGACCCCGAGCTTCGCTTCACCCCAGCGGGTGCGGCGGTAGCTAACTTCCGCGTCGCCTCCACGCCTCGTCGCTATAATTCGCAGACGAACCAGTGGGAAGACGGCGAAGCTATGTTCCTGACCTGCAACGTATGGCGCCAGGCGGCGGAGAACGTCGCCGAGACCCTGAGCAAGGGCATGCGCATCATCGTTACCGGCCGCTTGAAGCAGCGTTCCTTCCAGACCCGCGAGGGTGAAAACCGCACTGTATTTGAGATCGACGTCGATGAGGTCGGTCCGTCGCTCCGCTACGCCACCGCACAGGTAAACCGCAATCCCCGTGAGGGCGGCGGCAACTATGGCGGCGGCCAGCAGCAGCGCTCGAATAACAATAATCAAGGCGGTTTTGGAGGCCAGCAACAGCAGCAGTCGCAGCAGCAGAACCAGGCTCCTGCAGAGGATCCGTGGAACTCCGCACCGCCAGCTGGCGGCTTCGGAGGCGCTGATTCTGAACCCCCGTTCTAAGTCTGTCACCCGCAACTATTCAACTAACTCAATTGAAAGGCAGGGATCATGAAGCTGATCCTCACCGCTGCCGTTGAGAACCTCGGCGCCGCTGGCGAAATTGTTGAGGTTAAGGACGGCTACGGACGTAACTACCTGCTTCCCCGCGGCTTGGCCATCGTGGCTTCCCGCGGCGCTGAGAAGCAGATTGAGGGCATCAAGCGCGCCCAGGAAGCTCGCGAAATTCGCGACCTGGACCACGCACGCGAGGTCCGCAACCAGCTTGAGCAGCTGACGAACGTTGAGGTCAAGGTTAAGACCTCCACTTCCGGCAAGCTCTTCGGTTCCGTTACCGCAGAAGACATTGTCAAGGCCGTCTCCAAGGCCGGTGGCCCTAACTTGGATAAGCGTATCGTTGATATGCCCAAGGGCCTGGTCAAGAAGACCGGCAACTACCAGGTCGAGCTGAAGCTGCACGCTGACGTGCTCGGCAAGGTGAACTTCTCGGTCGTCGCTGCTTAAGCAGCGCTCGACGGTCCACAGACCCAAAGACAACAGCACGGCTTAAGGCCCCACGAATTCTCTATGTGAGGTGGAGAATTCCTGGGGCCTTTTGCCTACCCAACTGGCTTGTGGATAACTGTGAAAATCTGTGGATGAATGTGGAATTCAGGTTTCGCGGGTACTAAGATTTTTGCCCGACTTTACCGCTGGTCATACCCTATTTTCGGCTACTCTGTGGGAATTTTCACACTTGTAAATAACCGCCCTGACCAGCAGTTATTATCGTTGCAGGTCAGGAGGGTGACAAGTTATCCACAGTTGTGACCTCGGTAAACAAAATGCAGCGATCGGCCTAGCTGGTAATTCCACAAGTCCCTGTGGATAAGTGCCGGAGTTATGCCCAGGCAGGTAGTGTCCGGGGGCTCGTCTACACTTGGACACCGTTACGCAAGGTCGCTTCACGGACACAAAGGGGACATATGACCAACACGAGCTTTGATGATGAACAGCTTCCACCGGAACCACCGGCGCCGGATAATGCCGTAGCGCGCCGGCCGCGGTACCAACAGGACCAACCGCAGCGCTACGAGGAGTACCGCCAGCCGCCGTCGGACCGGGAAGCAGAGCAGGGCGTATTGGGCGCTATGCTGCTCAGCCCCAATACGGTCATCGAGGTTATTGAAGAGCTCGAACCCGATGACTTCTATTATCCGGCCCACGCCTTAATTTATGGCGCAATGCTAGACCTCTACGCGGCGGGCCAAGACATCGACCCCCTCATCCTTTCCTCGCGGTTGGATAGGTTTAATAACCTTGAGCGCGTTGGCGGCGCGCCCTATTTGCACACGCTGTTAGCTACCGTTCCCACCGCGGCCAATGCCCGCTATTACGCGGAAATCGTGGCGGAAAAGGCCGTCCTGCGCCGGCTCGTGGATGCCGGTACGCGTGTGGTGCAACTGGGGTTTTCTGGAACGGAGGATGCCGAGATTGAATCGGTGATCGACCGTGCCCAACAGGAAGTATTTGCCATCGCCCAGCGCAAGACCGCTGAGGACTACCGCGTGCTCGGGGATCTGATTGATCCCACCATTGATGAATTGGCGGCGCTACAGCAGGCGGGCGGCGTTGAATTGGGCGTACCCACAGGGTTCATTGACCTGGATAAGCTCACCAATGGCTTGCACGCAGGCCAGATGATCATCGTTGCGGCGCGACCCGGCGTGGGTAAGTCCACGCTAGCGATGGACTTCATTCGCTCGTGCTCGCTGCAGCACGGCAAGTCCTCAGTCATCTTTTCCTTGGAAATGTCAGCCTCAGAGATTGTGATGCGCCTGCTCTCCGCGGAATCCGAGGTCAAGCTCACCGATATGCGTAGCGGTGGAGTCTCCACTGAAGACTGGGCGAAGATTGATGACACGCTTAACCGCATCCAAGATGCGCCGCTATTCATTGATGATTCCCCAAACCTCACGATGATGGAGATCCGTTCCAAAGCCCGCCGGCTCAAGCAACAGCATGGGCTCGACCTCATTGTTTTGGACTATCTGCAGCTGATGTCTTCGGGCAAGAAGGTGGAGTCGCGCCAGCAAGAGGTCTCGGAGTTCTCGCGCCAGCTCAAGCTATTGGCCAAGGAGCTTGAGGTACCGGTGATTGCCATTTCGCAGCTGAACCGTGGACCTGAAGCCCGTAATGATAAAAAGCCACAATTGGCTGACCTGCGTGAGTCCGGTTCCTTGGAGCAGGACGCCGATATGGTGATGCTGCTGTACCGCCCAGACTCGCAAGACCGCGATAACGAGCGCGCCGGTGAGGCGGATATTATCTTGGCCAAGCACCGCGGCGGGCCTATTGACACGGTGCAGGTGGCCCACCAGCTGCACTACTCCAAGTTTGTCAACATGGCACACGGATAAAAGGCTTATAGGTCCACGACGGCGGCTGGGTCCCCTAATCGGGGACCCAGAATTACCAGCACGATAAAGACCGCGGCCGCGGCTAGGGAAAGCCAGCGCCATACCGGGAAGAAGCGTTGCCCGCCCCAGTGGGCGATTGCTGCACCGATGAGCGCGCCGAGGGTATTAAAGAGCAGATCATCGATATCTGTGCGGCCTAGGGCAAAAACATATTGGGCCGTCTCCAGGGTTAAACTCAGCGCGAATCCCCAGGCAGCCGATACCTTCACGGAACGGCACAGCGTGAATATCAAAAGCCCGAAGGGGATGAAGAAGGCGGTATTGCCGGCGTATTCGAAAAGCGGCGCAAACCAACTATTGCCGGAAAATTCATCGAGGGGAACTAAATGGAGCTCGCGGACGCGCTGGTTTTCGGGCTTCCACAGGTAACCAATCTGGAAGAAAGCTTTCAGGGTGGTCAGCGCCACCATGACGCCAATCCAGGCGCTAAGGGCTAATTTATCGAGCAAGGGCCTCACCTTTCAGCTCAGGCAGAGTAAATGCCGCTACGGCGGCGATGGCGAATGCGGCCGCAAAGAGCACGAAAAGGAATCCAGCGCCGGTCGCCGCGATCAACGGCGGCACAACGAGCGGTGCCACGATGGAGGCGATGCGGCCAAAACCCGCTGCAGCACCCGTACCGTGACCGCGCAGTGCGGTGGGGTAGAGCTCCGGACCAATAGCGTACAGAGCACCCCAGGCGCCGAGGTTGAAGAAGGACAAAAGGCACCCGACGATGATGATGAATACCTCGGAGCTTGCGGTGCCATAGAGCCCGGCGGAGACGGCGGAGCCGACCAAGAACACGGCGAGGGTGATTCGCCGGCCCCAGACCTCGATGAGCCAGGCGGCGGTGGCGTAGCCCGGCAGCTGCGCCAAGGTAATGATGAGGGTGAAGCTGAAGGATTTTACGAGCGAGAAACCATCGGCAACCAGCAGGGACGGAATCCAGATGAAGGCGCCGTAATAGGAGAAATTGACGCAAAACCAAATGGTCCACAGCGCCGCCGTGCGGCGGCGCAATCTCGGGCCCCAAATGGAGGTCTCGGTGGAAGCGGTGGGTTCCGGGTGGACATCGTCAAGCGGCTGGCCCGCGGCGGCCTCCTCGAAGGAGGTCACAATCTCTTCGGCCTCTTCGTGGCGGCCCTTGGATTCGAGGAAGCGCACCGATTCCGGCAAGCCTAGGCGCACGTAGACCGAATAAGCGGCGGGGATGAGGCCCACGGCAAAGCCCCAGCGCCAGCCGTGTTCGCCGGCACCCACGATGAACGTGCCGATGAGCGCGGCGAGGATCCAGCCGAGCGCCCAGAAGGCCTCGAGGAGGACCACCATGCGTCCGCGTATGCGGCGCGGTGAGAATTCGGAGATGAGCGTGGAGGCGACCGGCAGCTCCGCGCCCAAGCCGAGCCCGACGATGAAGCGGAAGACAATAAGTATGGCCAGCCCGCTGGCCAGGGCGGAGGCACCGGTGGCCAGGCCATAGACCATGAGGGTGAGGGAGAAGACGTGGCGGCGGCCGTATTTATCCGCAAGGAGACCGCCGAATGTGGCGCCCAGCGCCATGCCGAGGAAGCCAGCGGAGGCGAGCCAAGAGGTTTGGGTGCTGCTCAAGTCCCAATGCACGGCCAAGGCGGCCATGATGAAGGAAATGAGCCCCACATCCATAGCATCGAGCGCCCACCCTAGTCCGGAGCCTAGGAGTAGGCGCTTGTGTTTGCTGGTGACCGGGAGCCGGTCTAATCGTTCATTGCGGCTGAGCATGCGCTAATCATAGCGCTGGCTAGAAAATTTCCGGAGACGCAGGGAATTGGAGACGACGAATACGGAGCTAAATGCCATTGCAAGGCCGGCAAATAGCGGGTTGAGCAGGCCAAAGGCCGCCACGGGGATGAGAATAATATTATAGGCAAAGGCCCAGAACAGGTTGCCCTTAATGATCTGCAGCGTGCGGCGGGATAGGCGAATGGCATCGGCGGCGGACCGCAGGTCCCCATTCATCAAGGTGATATCGGAGGCCTCGATGGCAACGTCGGTACCGGCGCCCATCGCCAAGCCAAGGTCCGCTTGGGCCAAGGCCGCGGCATCGTTGACGCCGTCACCAACCATCGCCACATTGTGTCCTTCGGACTGCAGCTTCTTGATGACGTCGACCTTTTCCTCCGGAATCACGCCGGCCGTAACCTCGGTAATGCCAACTTCCTCGGCCACGCGCTTCGCAGCGCCCTCGTTATCGCCGGTCAGCAGGTGTGGGGTCAGCCCCAGCTCCTTCATTTGCTCAACGGCCTTAGCGGAGGTGGGCTTGACGGTGTCGCGGACCTCAATGAGGCCAGCGAGTTTATCGTCGAGGTACACCGCCACCGGGGTGGCACCAGCTGCCTCGGCCTCGCGGAAGGCCTCAGCGTACTGGCCTAGGTCTCCACGCGGCTTGCCGACGCCCACGCGGACCCCATCCACCGTCGCTTCCACACCAGCGGTGCTGGTGGAAAAATCGGCACCGGGTTCCACGTCGCGCTCACGGGCAATCGCTTGGGCGATGGGGTGCTCTGAGTTGTGCTCGACGGCGGCGGCGTACTCGAGGACATCGCCATGCACGGCCGTAACGGACATTTCCCCGGCGGTAACCGTGCCGGTCTTATCCATGACGATGGTATCGACCTGTTTGGTGGACTCGAGGATCTCCGGGCCCTTAATGAGCAGGCCCAGCTGGGCACCGCGCCCCGTGCCGACCAAGATGGCGGTCGGGGTGGCAAGACCCAGCGCGCAGGGGCAGGCGATGATCAGCACGGAGACAGCGGCGATAAACGCCGGTGCCACGCCGCCAAAGATGAGGTGTACCAGCAGCGTAAAGACGGAAATGCCGATGACTACCGGCACGAAGACCTGCGCGATGCGGTCCACCAGGCGCTGCACGGGAGCCTTGGAGGCCTGTGCGTTGGTAACCAAGGTGGCCATTTGGGAAAGAACCGTGTCCTCGCCCACCTGGGTGGCCTTGACCTCCAACTTGCCGGAAGCGTTAATGGTGGCGCCGGTAACGGTATCGCCCACGCCCACTTCTTCCGGGACGGACTCACCGGTGATCATGGAGGCATCCACGGCAGAATTGCCGGAGACGACCTCACCGTCGGTGGCAATCTTTTCGCCTGGCCGCACGACGAAGACATCGCCCACCTGCAATTGAGAGATGGGGATGCGCGATTCCTTGCCATCGCGCAGCACGGAGGCTTCCTTCGCGCCCATGGATAAAAGGGTGCGCAGCGCCTCAGAAGACTGCCCCTTGGCCTTGACCTCGAACCAGCGGCCGAGGAGCAGGAAGGTAATGACCATTCCCACAGATTCAAAGTAGATATGGTCCATGTCGGCGGAGCTGGAGGACCACGACATGCTCATGGTCATACCGGGCTCGCCGGCGTTGCCAAAGAAGAGTGCGTACAGGGACCATAGGTAGGCGGCCGAGGTACCCATGGAAATCAAGGTATCCATGGTGAACGAGCCGTGCTTCAGGTTGGTCCACGTCGCGGAGTGGAAGGGGGCGCCACCAAAGATGAAGACGATGGTGGCCAGCATGGCGCAGGCCCACTGCCAGTTCTGGAACTGCAGGGCAGGCACCATGGAGACGAACATGATGGGCGCAGACAATACCGCGGAGATGATGGTGCGCCGCAGCAGGCTCTGCTGTTCTGCAGCGCGGGCATCATCAACCGGCGTGCCTTCTGCGTCTGCGTCCCCGCCCTGGTCGGCGTCATCACTGCCAGACATATCGAAGGCGCTGTATCCTGCACCTTCCACGACTTTGATCAGATCCGCGGCCGTGGACGTTTCTGGATCGAACTCAATAGAGGCGGATTCGGTGGCAAAGTTAACGCTCGCCTCCACGCCGTCTACCTTGTTGAGCTTGCGTTCTACCCGGGAAGAGCAGGACGTGCAGGTCATGCCCGAGACCCCGAGATCAACGTGTGACATAGTATTCGCCTACTTAAGGGTGTATCCGGCTTCGGCTACGGCAGCTGCTACTTGTTCATCGGTGAAATCGCTACCGGAGACAGACACGGCGCCAGTGGTGTGGTCCGCAGAAACTTCCTCAACACCGGCGATTTCGCCTACCTCTTCGCGGATGGACATTTCGCAGTGTCCGCAGCTCATTCCTTCTACGGTGTAGTTCTTCGTTGCCATGATAATCATCCTTTCTCGATTGCTTATGCTTCTATGTTATACCCCCTAGGGGTATCTGGCAAGGAAGAAATTTAGGTACGGTGGGGAATAAACCACAACGTAAAGGAGTTACAACGAGTATGGCTACTATTGATGTCACTGAAGAGAACTTTGAACAGACCGTAACCGGCGAAGGCATTACGCTTGTCGATGCCTGGGCGGACTGGTGCGGCCCATGTAAGCGCTTTGCCCCTGTCTACGAGAAGGCTTCCGAGGAGCACACCGATGCTACCTTTGCCAAGCTGGACACCGAGGCAAACCAGGGCCTTGCTTCCGCGCTGCAGATTCAGTCCATTCCTACCCTGATGATCTTCCGTGATGGGATCCTCGTATTCCGCGAGGCCGGCGCACTGCCGCCCGCAGCGTTGGAGGATCTGCTCAAGCAGGTTAAGGACCTTGATATGGCAGACGTTCGCCGCCAGGTTGAAGAGCAGAACGCACAGCAGGCATAGAATCTGAATTTTCAGAGCTTCCACGGCGCTTTCTGGTGAGTATCGCTAAACTCGCTAGAAAGCGTCTTTTTTATGACCAAAGGAGATAGTGATGGCTAACCCCTTCAGCAAGGGCTGGAAGTACGTGATGAGTTCTCTCGATCAAAAGATTGATGAGAACGCCGATCCAAAGGTCCAAATCCAGCAGGCGGTCAAGGCCGCCAAGGAACAGCACCAGGAAATCTCGGATCATGCGGCAGAGATTATCGGGCACAAGTCTCAGTTGGAAATGCAGATGAACCGCCTAGTGAAGTCCCAGCAGGATTACCAATCCCAGACCGAGCGCGCCCTGGAGCTCGCGGATTCCGCTGAGGACCCACAGAAGGCGAATGAGTACAACCAAGCTGCTGAGGTAGTGGCCTCCCAGCTCGTCGCGGTGGAGCAGGAATTAGAAGACGTCAAGCAGCAGTACGCGGCTGCGGAGCAGGCGGCTGAACAAGCCAAGAACCAGCAAAAACAATCCGAGGCCCGCCTTAAGGAGCAGCTGGCGCAGGTGAACCAGCTGGAAGCGCAGGCGGATCAGGCTGCAATGCAGGAAAAGAACGCGGAAGCACTCGATTCCATGAACGAGCTCAAGCCCGATGATTCCGTGCCGAGCCTGGATTCCGTCCGCTCCAAGATTGAAAAGCGCTATGCCGATGCCCTTGGCGCACAAGAGTTACAGCAGGCAACCGGTGGCGACCGCATGAGCGAGATTCAAGCGGCCGGCAACGACATGAAGGCCAGCGCGCGGCTAGATGCGCTGCGCGCCGATATGGCCAAGAAGAAGGAAATCGAATCCGGCGATTAATTCTCGCGGCGGATATTAATTAGCACGCCGCGAATCCCTGAGTGGAACCCATCGCGCAAGTTCACGCGCTGGGTCTCCGTCAGCGTGTATTCATGCAGGGTTTCGCAGGCGAACTGCAGCAGCGGGCGGTCGATTTCCGGTGGTAATCCGCCGCCAGACAGTAAGTGGGCTTGGTCGCGCTGCTCTGAGTTGGCGGCATTATCAAACCACCACGATGCGTACTGCTGGCCCACATCGAATGGGGACTGGAACCCGGCAGAGCTCCAGACCTCTTCTGGCAGCGGGACGTACTTCGAGCGCAGCTTGCGCCGCGGTGCCATCATTGACGGTTTCGGCGCAGGCTTTGGCGTTGCCTGATCGGTAGCCTCGGCCTCTTCGGTAGGGCCCTTCTCCGCTTCTGCAGAGGGCTTTTCCTGATCTTCCGGGGCTGGCGTTGCGGCCTGCTGTGCGCTTTGAGGTGGCGCAGGCTTTGGGGTAGGTGCCGGCGTGGGCTTTTCTGGGGTGCCGAATGCGGTTTCCACCTCGGAGGGCTCCTCGCACTCGTCGCAGTGCTCGGCGCCTGGAAGCTCCTCTTCTGCTCCCTCTGCCTTCTGCGCCGTATCGCGCACCACCGGGGGAAGCGGGCCTTCGAGGACCTGTAGCTCCATGGAATCCGCGAAGTCCTCGCGCGGATCCAAGATGGTGGTGGAATCACACGTATGGCGCAGCGCTGCGGACATCGAGTCCCAGCCAAAGCCGTACAGGTGCACGCGAATACCATTGTCCACGGCGGTCTGCGCGCCGGGGATCATGTCAGCATCGCCGCTGACCAGCACGAAGTCGGTGAACTGGTTCTTCACAGCGGCCATGACCATATCGGCCACAAGCCGGGTGTCGACGCCCTTTTGGGTGCGCCGCTCGCCCCATTCGATGAGTTGCCCCGTGCGCAATTGCACGCCCTCGCAGGTGCGTAGGGCGCGTTGGTAGCGGTGCGGACCGGTATCCGGGATTCCGTCGTACCAGTATTGGCGCTGAATCGGGTTGCCTAATTGCTCCTCGATCATCCCGCCCATGGTGCTGACTACCTCGGGCAGATCGATTTCTAGCTGCGCGCGAGCCCCCGTTTCCCAGGAGTTATAAAAGCTCGCGAGCAGGTATGAGGTATCGACAAAGACAAGTGTGCGTTCAAGCATGGCTCCTAAGTTCCGTTCTAATTGTTCTAAATAAAATTCTTTGTTACCTCCAGTGTGCCTTATTCACCCCGAAACGTCGATCACAATTCGCTAATTCCCAGCATATTGGCCGCAAATGAAAAGAATTCGGTGACCATTGCGGCGTCGGCAAGTGTGTTATATGGTTAGTTACACAACTAACTAAGTAACTAACGAGCCGAAGGTGATGATGGATAACTCCACGCAGCCGCTCTTTCGGCAGATTGCGTCCTTGGTGGAAGACACCATTGTGGACGGCACTCTGGCGGAGGGCGATAAGGCACCTTCCACTAATGAGTTGGCGGATTTCCACAACATCAACCCCGCAACCGCGCGGAAGGGGATCACCCTCTTGGTGGATTTGGGGGTGCTGGAAAAGCGCCGGGGCATCGGCATGTTTGTGGCCGAGGGTGCTTCGCGTGCCATCCGTGAGCGCAGGCGAGGCGACTTTGCCGCGGAGTATATGGCCCCGCTTGTCGATGAAGCAGTTCGCTTGGGCTACAACCGGGCCCAGCTCCATGACCTTTTCGATCGGGTTGCAGAAAGCAGAGGAATGTACTCATGATTACTACCCGCGATTTCACCTTTTCTGCAGGTCTCACCCATGGCTTGGTCGGCCGCAACGGAATTGGTAAGACCACTTTATTGCGAAAAATCGCCGGCCAAATTCAATCCGGCCGCATCACGGTCTTTGACCGCCAGCCCTTTGATAACCAATCCGTGCTCAACCGGGTGATTCTCATGGGCATCGACAATCCGCTGCCGGATTCGTGGGGTAGCAAGAAACTCGGCGCCGTCGGCCAGGCCCGATGGCCCAACTGGAATGCGGAGCGATACGACGACCTCATCGCGCGCTTTGACATCCCAAATAAGGCGTATTCCGCGCTCTCCCGCGGGCAGAAATCGGCGTTGGGATTTGTTTTCGCCGTTGCCTCTGGCTGCGAAATAATGCTTTTGGACGAGCCTTATCTGGGCCTCGACCTGCCGCGGCGCGAACTCTTTTACCAGGTCCTCCGGGAAGAACACGGTCGCACCATCGTGGTATCCACCCATCACCTCAACGAGATAGAGGGCTTACTGGACACCATTTCGCTCATGGGGGAGCACCCCATTAGCGGCCCCGTAGATGAATTTGTCGATTCTTTCCTGGAAATCAGCGGGCCCGAAGAAGCGATCTCCGCGGCCATTTCCGCACTGGACTTGCCTGTATTGGAGCGCGCCTCTACCAGCCTGGGAGACCAGGTGCTTGTCGATGCCCGCACTACCTCCCCCGATGCCGTCTTCCGCTATGCCAACGAACATCACCTCCGGGTAACAGAGGTATCACTTGAAAAGGCTGTCCGAGCATTGGAGGAGCAGTCATGAAACTCTTATGGCATACAACGGAATGGGCCTGGGTAACCGTCCTATTCTTCATCGCGCTTTACCCCGTACTTTTTGGCGAAAAGTGGGGAACTATCACCTTGCTCTTGCCCCTTGTGCCCATCCTGACGTATCAACCCAGTTTTGATAAGTACCAAGTACTTGGCCTGAGCTCACAGATATGGAATGAACACCGCCGGATTATCGTCACGGTTTTTGCTGTTGTAGCCATGGCAGGAGCGGCTGCACGGCAGGGCTGGTGGGCGTTGGCCGTTTATGCGGCGGCATTGGCATGGGCACTGTGGCGCAAACCAACCCCAACCAGGACGGGGTACTCGACGACCCCTTTGGGAATTGCATCCAAGCTTGGGCGTTTCCCGCCGACGCTCGACGCGCAGGCTGTATACCGCCGCCAGGTCCGCATGTGGCTGCTGGTCGTCGTATTTTTAGCCATCAACGTTGTGCTTTCGCTAATGAGTACGCTGTGGGGGCCGATGGAATTCATCGCTCTCATTGCTTGGGTACTCTTCGCCTTCTTTAGCAGCCAGCCCATGGGCATGTTGCGCGATACGCTCAGGGATTACGTCACGCTCGGCGGCACGCGTCGGCGCTGGGCTTCCATGACCGCAATGACCGGGCTCATCCCCATCCTTGGTTGCGCCGCCGTGGGCTTGGCCCTTTCCTTCTGGGAGAACACAATCGAGGTCGCCGCCGGCATCACCGCAATCGCGGCCGTCACCGTACCTGGGCTTACGTACCTCGAGTTCCTAGAGAAGAGGACCCTTGGAGTCTTTGTCGCGTACCTCCTCGGTATCGGAGCACTGGTATGGCTTTTTGTCCAAGGCTATGTCTCGGCCGCGGTGGGGATGTTTATAAGCCTTGGCATCTACGCCATATGGGCCGTAACCCTGCCGATATATGCACGCCGCATAAGCAGCCTGTGGGAGGAAGGCCTTGCGGGCTGGCTTGGCATGAAATAAAAGTGTCCGAAATCCGTGCTGACCAGCGAGTTTGTGAAAATTTAAAGCGGTGTGTAACTTAATACGGGTCAGCGCGACCGACAGCGCCCCACAGAGACAAGACATTGTCTCTGGCTGAAGCGGCGATAGGAAAACAGGCCCTGACAAAAACAATTTTTTACTCGCAACGAGTTCCATGCTTTTGAGTATGTAGCTGTTGTGTGGTGATGATGTCTGAGAACTCAATAGTGTGCCAATGTACTTATTTTTTATTTTTGTGTGCATGGTTGTGTGTTGATTGGTCTGTTGGCC
>NZ_JBEHFW010000004.1:0-207405 GCF_040225475.1 Corynebacterium sp. KPL2861 | reverse complement strand
GCTTGCCGATGCCCCCTCCACCACCGCCACAGTGCAAAACGTCACCGCCGTTGCCGATGACCTTGCGGTCATCGAATTTTCGCTGGACGGTGATGCTCCGCTCGCAGATTACTCCCCCGGCTGCCACGTCGATATCACCCTCCCGGGAGCAAATGGCGAGATGCTTACCCGGCAATACTCGGTTTTTGAGCTGACCGGTTCCTCTTCGCCTGCCGCTGGCCAACAGGAACGGCCAACGTACGGCGTCGCGGTCAAGCGGGAAGAAAACTCCACGGGTGGATCGATTGCGATGCTAAAGCTGCGCAGCGGGGATAGCTTTGAGATCTCGCAGGCGTTTAATAACTTCGAGCTCGTGGCAAACGCTGGCTACTACGTCTTGGTCGGCGCCGGAGTGGGCATTACGCCGATGCTCTCTATGGCCCAATCCCTCGAGCGCGAGAACAAGCCATATATCGTGCTCTTTTTCGCGCGCGATAGCCACCACGCAGTGCTCCTCGAGCAATTGCGCGACACCTGCGGCGATAAGCTCATTGAGGTCTTTGGCCGCCCGCGCGAGAAGCAAGCAGACATCTACCGGCACTTGTTGGGCCAAGCGCCGAAGGAGACGGCCTTTTATGTCTGCGGACCGCAAGGCTTTATGGATTCTGCCAAGGAAGTCGCGCTCGACTACCTGCCCGAGCACGCATTTCACTGGGAGAACTTCCACCCCGATCTAAAAGCACTGTCCGGTGAGAAAAACGCCGGGGCTGGCGACGGGCCATTCGATGTAGAATTTTGCGGCGAGACGGTAGAAATTCCAGAGAATAAGACGGTCCTAGAGGTCCTCGAGGAACTCGATCTGCCCGTAAAATCGCGCTGCTTGGAAGGCACGTGCAGCACCTGCATCATGCGCGTGGTCGACGGCGAACCAGATCACCGCGATTCCGTCTATGACGCGCAAATGTATGCCGATGGTGCTTTCGCGCCGTGCGTCTCCCGCGCATTAAGCCCCAAGCTCACCTTGGAGCGCTGGCGGCAATAAAACCAGCTCTCTTACGCTACTCGGGTGGGGAAGCTGGGCTGGGAAAATTGGGGCATCGGCAAGCGCAGCACTGACCTATAGGGCGCGCACCATAATCACGCCGATGATGACCAAGACTAGGCCGATGATGCGGTGCACCGGCGGCAGGCCGCGCTCGGCATTGCCCCAACCCAGCGATTCGATGACCTGGCCGCAAATGATTGAACCTACTAGCGAGCCGATAACCGTCGTGCCGGTGCCAATCATGGGCGAAAGCGTCGCGCCGCCCACCACAAAGAGCGCGCCGAGCACACCACCAAGCCACATCCACCAGGGCCCGGGTGCGATGCCGCTCAATAAGGCGCGGCGAGGAGCCTTCCACCCCAGGGTTAGCAGGGCCAATAAAATCACGCCAACGCCCAGGGAAATCACGCTGGCGGGCATGGGGCTGTGCAACGCACCTCCCAGGTAGCCGTTAACGGCTGTTTGGGTGGCAGAGCCCATGCCGATGAGCACGCCGAAGACACGCCACAGCCACAGCGAAAGCCCGGTAGCTTGTGCGCGGGTGGTGACGGCACCCCGGCCTATTTCTAATACCAAGGCGATGCCACCCACCACAATGAGGGCACCGAGGACGCGCAGCGGGCCGACCGGCACCAGCGGCGATTCAAAAAGGCCGGTCAGATCATAAACTAGGCCCATCGTCACCTGACCCAAGATGGGAAGAATGACGGTCTCTACGCTGCCGATGCGCGGGAAGAGCAAGATATTTCCCACGATGAAGGCCACGCCCATAAAACCGCCGAGCCATACCCACCACGGTTGCGCGGCCGCCAGCGCCAGGTCCGGTATCGCGTCACCGGTGACTATCAGCGCGAGGATGGCGGAGACGGCAAAGCCGATAATAAAGGAGAAGAACCCGGCAGCGATGGGCGAGCCCACGGACTCGCGCAGACGAGTATTAATGGCCGTTTGCGCCGGCACGATGGCGCCGACCAGCATGGCGGCGATAACCAACATTGTTTTTCCTTCCCCACAGGTTTGGGTCTAAGCAAAGCCTGGGACTAGGCGTGACATAGAGCTATAAATTTAGAGACTTAAAATGCAAAAGAGTGCAGGCCAGCACAAAGCGGAACCTGCACTCTCTCGCTAGAAGGAGCCGGGGTTAGTCATCCGTAGGGATGGAGTCGGTACCTTCCAGCAGCTTGGCAACGTAACCAGTGTTGAACTCGCCGCTGCGGAACTTTTCACTGTCCAACAGCATGGCCTGGAATGGCGCCGTGGTGACAACGCCTTCTACCTGCAGCTCGTCGATGGCGCGCAGCATACGGGTAATGGCCTCATCGCGGTCTTCTGCCCATACGATGAGCTTGCCCACCATGGAGTCATAGAACGGCGGGATGGTGTATCCCGTCTCGATGTGGGTATCCATGCGCACACCGAAGCCACCTGGCACGCGGTAGTGTTCGATCTTGCCCGGCCGCGGCGCGAAGTTCTGGTTCGGATCCTCGGCGTTGATGCGGCACTCGATGGCGTGGCCACGAATCTCCACATCATCCTGGGTGATGGACAGCTTTTGCCCGGAGGCAATGCGCAGCTGCTCCTTGATGAGGTCCACACCGGTGATCATCTCCGTTACGGGGTGCTCCACCTGGATGCGGGTGTTCATCTCGATGAAGTAGAACTTATCCTCGATGTTATCGAAGACGAACTCGATGGTTCCGGCGTTTTTGTACTTCACCTCTTTACACAGGTTAATCGCGGCTTCCTGCATTTCCTGGCGCAACTCATCAGTCAGCACCGGCGAAGGGCCTTCCTCAATGAGCTTCTGGTTGCGGCGCTGCGAGGTGCAGTCGCGCTCTCCCAGGGCAACGGCATTTTCGCCATCGGCCAGCACCTGAATCTCGATGTGGCGGATATCCGTCAAGAAGCGCTCGATATAGACCGACGGGTCATTGAACGCGGACTCTGCCTCGTTCATGATCTCGTTGAGGTCCTTTTCCAGCGTGTCCTCGGATTCCACGACGCGCATACCGCGTCCACCACCGCCGGCGGCTGCCTTAATCAGCAGCGGGAAGCCGGTCTCGCGGGCAACCTCAAGCGCCTCATCGAATTCGGTGACCACGCCGTCGGAGCCCGGAACGGTAGGAACACCGGCGGACTTAGCGATGCGCTTAGCCGCGATCTTGTCACCCATCAAGCCGATGTGCTCAGCTGAAGGGCCAACAAAGCCGATCTCTTCTTCTTCCACCATGCGGACAAAGTCCGGCTTCTCGGACAAGAAGCCGTAGCCCGGGTGAATGGCATCCGCCTTGTACGCCATGGCTGCGGAGATAACCAGCTCAGGGCTGTTGTAGCTCTTGGAGACATTCGCTGGGCCGATGCATACTGCTTGATCGGCGAGCTTTACCGGCAAGGAGTCCTTATCGCCTTCGGAATAAGTAAGGATGGACTTAATGCCCAATTCCTTGCAGGCGCGAATGATACGAAGCGCAATCTCACCGCGGTTAGCGATGAGCACGCTACCTAATAGATCTGACATATTTTCCTCCAGATCGATTACTTCGGCTGGATGACCATGATGGGCTGACCGTGCTCCACGGCATCCTCGTTATCAACGAGGATTTCCTTCACGGTGCCGGCAACCTTGGACTCGATGTTGTTCATCAGCTTCATGACCTCAACGATGCAGAGCACCTGGCCAACCTCGACCTCGTCGCCCACCTTGACGAACGGATCTGCGCCTGGCTTCGGAGCAGCGTAGAAGGTACCGACCATGGGAGCCTTCACGGTCTCGCCCTCTGCGGAAGGCTCACCGGAGCCGGAAGCCTTGGGCTCTTCCTTCGGTGCTTCCTCTTGTGCAGGAGCAGGCTTGGACTCAGGCTCAGCGGCAGGCGCGGAAGCCGGTGCGGCTTCCTGTGCTGGTGTTGTTGCTGGAGCTGCGGCCGGAGCGGCTTCCGGAGCCGGCGCCGGGCGGTTCAGGCCGCCCGGGGTGCGGGACATCGCGAGCTCGACATCGCCGTACTTAATCTGCAGCTCTTGGATGTCATCAGAAAGGTTGGCCCACTTCAGCAGGGACTTCAGGTCGTGCAAGTTGGTGGAATCAGTCATGGTTACTTTTCTCCTTTGGTGAGGTTGATTTCCAAGTCGGAAGTCTTGAGGCGGAAGTCGGTGGTATCGGAAGAGTCGTAGATTTGCTGTACCAGGGAGGTAAGGACGCCGCCCTTGACGCCTTCACCCTCGCCGCCGCGGCCTTCGGCCACAAAGCGCTTCATCTCATCGACCTGGCTGCCGGCGAACATCACGCGCAGCAACAGGGTGTCGATGTCCTCGTCCGGGTGGGCCTTCTTCAGATCCGGCAGAACCGGCTTGAGTTCGGGGATTTCCTCCGTGATTTCGGAGGAACCGTTGGCCATGATCTTCTCCAGCACGTCTGGGTCTAGCGGAGCGAGCGGCTCGCCGTAGTAGCCCAAGGCGTACTTCTTAATCTCGTTCGGGACCACGGAGTAACGGTCACCCGTCATCACGTTCATGACGGCCTGGGTACCCACGAACTGGGCAAACGGCGTAATCATGATGGGGTATGCGAGCTCTTCGCGCACGCGAGCCACCTCGTACAGCAGTTCTTCGAAGCGGTCACCCAACCCAGCGGTTTCCAGCTGGGATTCGAAGTTGGTGAGCATGCCGCCAGGTAGCTGGTGCATGTAGTGCAAGCCATCGAATGCGCGCGGAACGCCAACCGGTTTATCTTCCGTATCGGCGATTTCCTGAATGCGCTCGCTGGCGGAATCGATACGCTCATCGTCGACGTCCACCGTGTAACCCAGCGCGCGAAGATCGCGCACCACGGCTTGGGTGGCTGGCTGTCCCGGGCCATTGGCCAGCGGAGCGATAGAGGTGTGGATGGAGTCCACGCCCAATTCCGCTGCGTAGAGGTAGGTCAGCGGCGACAGTCCGGTCAGCGAGTGGGTGTGTACTTCGAGCGGTACGTCACCGATGGAGCTGCGGATCGCCGGGATGAGGGTCTTCAAACGGTCCGGAGTCAGCAGGCCGCCGGCGTCCTTCAGCATGATGCGGTCCACATCGGTGCGCTCGAGCAGCTCCGTAGCCTTCCGCTTGTACAAATCATCGGTGTGCACCGGGCTCAAGCAGTAGGACAATGCACCGAAGGTTTCGGCACCGAGTTCCTTGGCCAACTTGAGGCCCTGGTCGATGTTGTCGATGTCATTCAAGCCATCAAAGGAGCCGATCACACGGAAGCCATTGGCATAGAGGCGCTCGGTCCAGTTCAAGATGGCGTCATCCGGCAGGAAGTCGAAGGAAGCCAGGTTCTTGGAACGAATGAGGGCGCGGAACTTGGTGCCCGGCGCGGCGTTCTCGTGCACGAGGCGAACGCGCTCCCACGGGTCTTCTTTGAGGTAGCGCACGGAGACGTCGAATTGGATGGGCGCTACCAAGTCCACGTGCTCGAAACCAGCGTTGGTGATGTCATCCAATAGCGAAAGGATGTGGCTCGTGGTCATGCGGGTGGCCCAGATGCTCTGGTGCGCATCGCGCAGGGTGGTATCGATGATGTTGATCTTGCGCTCGCTATCGGCTGGGCGTCCGCCCGCGGCCATGATTTCGGCGAGGCCTTCTGTGCTTAGTTCCTCGGGACTAAGAGCAGTCATAAATCCCTCCTTAGGGTGTGGCTCCGGAAAGACTCGGTTGGTTCACAGTGATGGTTCACTTTGGTGGTTCAAGACTCTTCGAAAACCTTCCGTGTCGTGGCTCACACGCTACACCACGCCTAAATCTTCAGTGCCGGAATTACAGCCAGAAATGACCTTTTCCTGCGAATTCCAAGCTCGTTACGGCAAAGAATTTGCCCAAATACCCCTATACGGGGTCACATTGCGCACTACTGTTCACTTAGCGAACGTAAAGTTTTTTCGGTCACCTCCCCTAAAAAGTGGTGGACGACATGCACTTTCTAGCCAGCAACCACATCCACCTCGATGGTGTCGGAATTTGCGTGGCTCACATCGCGAACTAATCGAAGTGTGATGTGCGTAATATCTTCCTCAATATTTCGGACCCATCCCTAGGAGGAACATTGACTTCTACCGCCCCACCGAGCCCCACGCCCACCACGCCAACGGGTGCGACGAAGATAGACCGCAAATCCCTCGCAGCCAGCCTGACCGGCCAGGTCCTTGAATGGTACGAGTGGAGCTCGTACGCGGTCTTCGCCCCGTTCATCGCCGCGGCGATGTTCGACAAGGGCGATACTGCTTCCGCACTGCTTGCCACCTTCGGTGTCTTCGCCGTCGGCTTCTTGGTCCGCCCGCTGGGCGGCATCATCTTTGGCCGCATCGCTGACCAGCGGGGCCGCAAGACCGTCTTGATGACTACCATCATCATGATGGCCAGCGCCTCCGTCCTCATCGGCTTGATGCCCACCTACGAGACCATTGGCATCTGGGCTTCTGTCGGCCTGCTCTTCATCCGCGTGCTGCAGGGCTTTGCACACGGCGGTGAATCTGCAGCCGCCAATAGCTACATTCCCGAAATCGCCCCGAACGCCCACCGCGGCCGCTGGGGTTCCATGGTCTACGTCTCCATCTTCGGCGGCTCGGTCATCGCCTACGTCTTGGGCGGCGGTATTTCGCTGGTCCTGACGGACGAGCAGATTGGCGCATGGGGCTGGCGCATCCCGTTCCTCTTGGGTGCCGTCGCAGCGCTGATCGCGTTGTACCTGCGCCGCCACATGAAGGAATCCGATCACTTCCAGGAGATCGATAGCGCGGAGCCCACCGTTGAGGCCCCGAAGCGCACCAAGAAGTCCGTGAATTCGCAAAAGCCTGCCTCGGTTGTTCGCCCGGCATGGCAGAATATCTTGCTCGTCGTGGGCATGGTCTCCGGCGTTACGGCCGCGCACTACACGTGGACGTCCTATGTTTCCACCTACGCCATTAGCCACGAGGGCATGTCCACCCAGGGTGCTTATTGGGTCACCGTGGCCGCACAGACCGCGGGCCTCATCGCCCTGCCGCTGTGGGGCAGCCTGTCCGATAAGATTGGCCGCAAGCCCGTCATTTATATCTGTGCGATTGGCCTAGCCGTTCTGCAGATCCCGCTAATGAACTTCATCGATGACCGCCCATGGACCCTGCTGGTGGCCTCCACTGTCGGCGTGGTCATCGTCGCCGCCGGCGGCGCGCTGTTGTCCTCCATCATGTCCGAGGTCTTCCCCACCGCTCAGCGCACCCGCAGCATCGGCCTGGCCTACTCGCTGTCCGTCGCCGTCTTTGGCGGTACCGCACCGTATATTTACCAGTGGTTCGTGGCCCACGGCCTTACCTGGGCTTCTGGCTTCTACGTGGTCGCACTGTGCATCCTCACGCTTGTCAGCATGTACATCCTGCCTGAAACCAAGGGCGTGGACCTGCGCGATGTCTAATCCACCCACGTAACGCTAAAATCGCCGCTTCCCAGTCTTTCCCGGGAAGCGGCGATTGTTTACGTCCATAACTAATTAGTCAAGCGCTACCTTAAAGGGCGCGTCCGTAACCTCACGGATGGACTCCTCGGTTTCACCCTCGGCGACCTCGATAAGCGTCAGGCCCTCCAGCTCGTCCACAGTGAATACGGCGCGGTCGGTGATGATGAGATCCACACACCGCGCGCCGGTCAGCGGCAGCTGGCACTCCGCCAGAATCTTGGAATCGCCGTGCTTGGAAACGTGCTGCATCATCACCACGATGCGCTTGGCGCCATGCACTAGATCCATCGCACCGCCCATGCCCTTGACCATCTTGCCGGGAATCATCCAGTTGGCTAGGTCGCCAAATTGGGATACCTCCATGGCACCGAGCACCGCGACGTCGATGGCGCGGGAGCGGATCATGGCAAAGGATTCGGACGAGGAGAAGAAGGATGCGCCAGGGGCTTCGGTAATGGTTTCTTTACCGGCATTGATTAGCTCCGGATCCACCTGGTCCTCTTCAGGGTAGGCGCCAACGCCCAAGATTCCGTTCTCGGAGTGCAGGACCACCTCACGGCCCTCTGGCAGGTAGCCAGGGATGAGCGTCGGCATGCCGATGCCCAGGTTGACGTAGTCACCATTGTCCAGTTCTTGTGCGGCGCGCGCCGCCATTTCTTCGCGTGACCAGGTCATTACTTGCTCACCGTCCTGAATTCGATTCCGGTTTCTTGCTTGCCCACTTCCACTACGCGGTCCACGTAGATGCCGGGCACATCCACCTCTGCGGGCGGAACGGCCTCTACCAGCTGTTCCGCTTGCACGATGGTGATATCGGCAGATTTGGCTGCATCTGGGTTGAAGTTCTGGGCGGTCTTATTAAAAGCGAGATTGCCAAAGCGGTCCGCGCGAGCGGCGTGGACGAAGGCGAAGTCCGGGGTGAGTGCTTCTTCCATAACGTAGAGCTCGCCATTGAACTCGCGGGTTTCCTTCGGGGCGGAGGTCTCCGCGATGGTGCCGTCGGGATTGTAGCGGGTGGGGATATCGCCATCGGCAAGCGGCGTGCCCACGCCAGCCTTGGTGTAAAAGGCTGGAATGCCCGCGCCACCGGCGCGCATGCGCTCTGCCAAGGTACCCTGCGGGGTGAACTCAACAGTGAGCTCGCCCTCGAGGTACTGACGCGCATATTCCTTATTGGTTCCCAGGTAGGAACCGATGGAGCGGGCGATGCGGTGATCCTTGAGCAGCAGGCCCAAGCCGAAATCATCCGTACCAAGGTTATTGGAAATGATGGTGAGCTCGCTCGCGCCCTGGGAACGCAGCGCAGCAATGAGTTGCGCCGGGATACCCACAAGGCCGAATCCGCCCACCGCGATGGAGGAACCGTCCGGGATATCCGCGACGGCCTCCTCTACTGAGGCTATGACTTTATTCAACATGGCCTTAGACTACGTGCGGTTCACAGACAGCACAAGGGTTCAGAATGCGAACATTATCGGGTATACTAAAGAGACCTGGGCCACTTAACCCTAAAAATAGCTTGGAGGACACACCGTGGCAGATACCCCCGTAGTGCAATCTCTAGCCCGCGGACTCAACGTCATTCACTCGTTTAATGGCGAACGCCCGCGGCAGACACTGGCCCAGGTCGCCGAGGTCACAGGCTTAGCGCGCGCCACCGCACGCCGCTTTCTACACACGCTTGTCGCAGAAGGTTATGCCCGCACCGATGGCTCAGATTTTTGGCTCACCCCCCGCGTTTTAGAACTGGGCTATTCGTACCTATCGAGCTTGGGACTGCCAGATATTTCCCAACCCCATTTGAGGGAGTTATCCACCAAACTCGATGAGTCCTGCTCCGTCAGCGTGCTCGACCGCGACACCGTGGTCTATATCGCCCGCGCCGCAGCGCACCGCATCATGTCCACCAATATCACCATCGGTACGCGCTTCCCAGCGCACGCTACGTCCATGGGTCAGGTGCTGCTCGCTGATTTAACGCCGGCGGAGCTGGATGAGTATTTCGCCACCACCGCCCCGCTCGAGCAGGTCACCCCGCACACCCTGGTATCCCAGGACGCGCTGCGAGCCCGCCTCGGTGAGGTGCGGCGGCGCGGCTGGGTCATCGTGGATCAAGAGCTAGAAATCGGTCTGCGCTCCATCGCCGTTCCCATCCGGGATCGCACCGGGCGCGCAGTAGCGGCCATCAATATTTCCACCCAGACCTCCGTGTATTCCACCCAAGATCTCACCGCGCAGATCCTCCCGGAGCTCCTCACTACGTGCGCGGCCATTTCCCACGATCTCACTACCACCGAAATTTCCTAAGGAGAATCCATGCATACCCAAGACGTTGTCCTGTGCTACCCCAAGCGCACCCCAGTCGGCCGCTACGGCGGCGCGCTCAAATCCGTAGCCGTCCAGGATCTAGCCAGCTTGGTGGTATCTACCATCGTGGAAGAATCCGGCATCGATCCGAACGCCATCGATGACATTATCCTCGGCCAAGCCTCCCCGAACGGCGCTGCGCCTGCCCTCGGCCGCGTCGCCGCACTCAATGCCGGCCTGCCCGTCTCCGTGACCGGCATGCAGCTCGACCGTCGCTGTGGCTCCGGCCTGCAAGCCATCGTCACCGCCGCCGCCCACGTCGCCACCGGCGCAGCCGAGGTAGTCATCGCCGGCGGTGCCGAATCCATGTCGCGCACCGAGTACACCGTGGACGGCGACATTCGGTGGGGTGCGAAGGGCGGCAACATGGTCTTTCGCGATCGCCTCCAGGAGGCCCGCGAAACCGCCGGTGGCAAAAACCACCCCATCCCCGGCGGCATGATCGAAACCGCCGAGAACCTCCGCCGCGAGCGTTCCCTGTCGCGCGAGGACCAAGATGAGCTTGCGGTGCGTTCCCACCTCAATGCCGTCCGCGCGCAAGAGCAGGCGCTTTTCGATGCCGAAATCGTGCCCGTCTCCGTTCCCCAGCGCAAGGGGGATCCCATCATCGTGGACAAGGATGAGCACGTGCGCGCCGATTCCAGCGTGGAAAAACTATCCAAACTGCGCCCGGTGATGGGCAAGCAGGACGACGAGGCCACGGTGACCGCAGGTAACGCCTCCGGCCAAAACGACGGTGCCGCCGCCGTGCTCGTTACCACCCGCGAAAAGGCCGACGAGCTCGGCCTCGAGCCGATGGTGGTATTGAAGGGCTGGGCGCTTGCCGGTGTAGAACCAGAGCGCATGGGCATCGCACCAGTTGAGGCCACCCGTAAGGTCATGGACCGCCTCGATCTCACCTTCGATGACCTCGACCTCATCGAGCTCAATGAAGCCTTTGCCGCGCAAGCCCTCGCGGTACTAGATCAGTGGGGCATTTCCCCCGAAGATCCTCGCTTCAACCCCAACGGTTCCGGCATCTCGCTGGGCCACCCGGTGGGCGCGACCGGCGCCCGCATCGTGGTTACCGCCGCGCACCACCTGCGCCGCACCGGTGGCAAGCGCGCGCTGGTCACGATGTGCATCGGCGGCGGCCAGGGCCTTGCCGCCATAATCGAACCCGCCTAGTCCTCGCAGTGAGGGCCTAGGCGGTATCGGGGGACGGGCGACCAAGCTAGCCTTGGACGCTCACGCTGCCATCTGCATTAACGGTAACTTGCGCCGCCATGGCGCGGGCCACGTTAAGCCGCTGCCAGGAGCCGTCCTTGCCTTGCCAATCCAATGGATTGCCGGCAGGGCGTGCGGTCTGGCGTAGCACCTCGGCGCGCTGTTCCGGAGTCAGATCCGGGTGGGAAGCAGCGAGTAGTACCGGGGCGGCCTGCGGCACAACCATCGGCGCATCCGTTGGATTGCTTTGAGTGAAATCATAATCCAAGAACTCCGTGTATTCGTCTACAGCATCTGTAGTGGACCGGTATTCCTTGCCATCGGCCTTATCCTGTGCGACGAGTTCTTCTACAGATTTGCCCGTCCGCCACTGAATCTCTTCCCGAATTTCCTGCGCAGCCTGTTGCAATGCATCGCGCATGCGGTCATCGTTCAAACGATCCGCCGCCGCAGCTTGACCAGTCATGCGGCCTCCGATGACGTCCAATGGGTAGTGCACACCCAGGACGACGCGGTGGTTTCCTGCTTCGGCGCCGCGCAGCATCAACTGCGGGCCTACCTCTGGGAGCATTGAGGCCATCAAAGTGGTGATCCACGTTGCCTGGTTAGTGTGCCCAGAGGGGAAAGCCGGCGAGGTGGAATAGAGATCCTTCGACTCGTCTTCGTAGCGGTTAATAGCATCGGGTGCCTGCACGAATGGGCGGTCGTAATGGAAATAGTACTTTTCTGCGAAGGTGGAGCTAGCTATCCCACCGGCACGGGCGGCGTAGCCATTGCCCAGCAAGTACTGGGTCTTTGGCAGTCGATGCTCTGCCAAGGCCTCGCGGAATGCGCCGCCCAGGCTCTCTCCCATGGAGTCAGAAATGGCTTCTAGCATCCCACCGGAGCTTGCCTTGGCATCGGATTGCGCACGGGCGATCAGCTCAGGGTCATCGGCAGCCGCATTGTTAATTGCCACTACCTTGTCCATGTTTTCTTCAAGGACCTCAGGCTGGTGCTTAATCTGGTCAAACCCGCGGACAACCTGCCAATAGTTGCCAAATTGGTAGGACGAGATATCGGATTCAAAGCCTGCAAGATAGTCCACACCAAAGGGCTGAGGAACCGGCGCGCCTGGGTGTTGCACTGGAGAGGGGCCAATGCTGGATCCACTGCTAGATCCCTGTACCTGCGGCACCTTGGACGAAAGCTCACCCGCCTGCGCGGCGGGTGCAAAGGAAGCAACGGTGAAGCTGGCGGCCGCTCCGAGAGCAAGTACTCGGCGCGAAACACCACGATTGAAAATACGGGTCATATATCGCAACTTTCAGCTAGAAGTGATTTCCTCTGCACACTAACCAGCTAACGTTAAGGAAGAATGAACTTCGCACTAACCCTTTTCAGCGCTTTTTTAAACAAATAGTTATATGACCGCTCAAGCTAATCGATGCCTCCCTGCCTACTCCACCCAGAACCGTGTCTCCTCGGCCGGTTCGGCACCTGGCACGGACAAGCCCGCCGTGGCGAGCGCAGCAAATGCCACCGCGGCGGCCATGGCCGAATCTCGCTGCTGATGAAGAATCATTAACTCAACCTAGCGCGAATAGGTGCCAATGAAAACAGGAAAGCACTTCCAGCGGGCAGTTTCGGCGCGAAAGCGTACATACGCGGTAAGCTAGAGAGGAACTTTTGCTCGCATAGGATAAAGGGGAATTAGTCAATAATGATCCAATTCGTCTTCGGCGCCGCCGCAGGGTACGTATTTGGCACCAAAGCGGGCCGCAAGCGCTACCACCAAATGAAAAGCGCCTACCAAAAGACCGTCAACTCCCCCGCCACCAAATCTGCGGTGCGCTCCGCGCGCAAGATGGTAGCCAACCGCCTGGATCCCGAGCCACGCATGCGCGAAATCCACGACCTTTCCGAAAAGCGCCGTGGCAAAGGCAAGGCTCGCGGGAACCAGGCTCCACAGGCAGACCGGATTTATGAGCCCGATGAGGATTAAAACCCTTCCCCGTGCAGCACCTGAACTAGCGCTCGAGTGCCTGCCCGGGGATTTTATATACCTGGCGTTCCGCGAAAGGCGCGGTCATTTAGCTCGCGGCGGGCCTGCTCCAAGGCAATGAGGTCCGCGAACAGGGAGTTATAGCCGGCCTCATCATCGGTAGGCCGCATCCGGCCCAACTGGGCTTTCAGCTGTGCAATCTGATCGCCCACGACGGTTTCCTGCAGCCGCGAGAGCACGGAATCCGCATATTTTTCCGCGCCCACGTCCGTGGGCAGGATAGCCTCGACTGCCAGCTCGGAGACGAAATTCCTTCCCGTAAGATCCTGCATTTCCCCGGCAACGGCGGCAATCCAATCCACCCCGGACATAGTGGCGCCCTTGTCTGCCCCGCCCACGGCGGAAATCGCCTGCCGGACAATGCGGTAGGCGTCGTTGGTATAGGCATCGGCAGTAATGCCATCAAAGTACGAGCCAACGACCTCCGGCATCTGCAAGGCCAACTTTAGCGCCTCCCGCTGCGGCCACAGATGGGTCTCCTTCGGGCTGGGCGGATGGATCATGGGCACATCCTGCTGCGCCGGCTGCGGCTGTGCATTATCAAAGCGGCGTATCGTCGGCTTATCCGCCTTCTTCGGTTTCTTCGCCTCCGCGCGCACTTGGCGGAGCACCTCTTCCGGATCGTTCCAGCCCACCCAGCCGGCAAGCCGGCGGGCGTACTCGCGCTGCAGGGGCTGGTCCCGGATTTGCGCGACGATGGGCACCGCCCGCCGCAAAGCCTGCAAGCGGCCTTCGGCAGTATCAATCCGGAAATCAGCAATAACTGACTGAATGACGAATTCAAACATGGGGATGCGGTCTGCCACCAGATCGCGCACCGCGGCATCGCCCTTTTCAAGGCGCAGATCGCACGGGTCCATGCCGTCTGGCGCCACAGAGACGAAGGATTGTCCGGTAAATTTCTGCTCCCCGTCAAAGGCACGCATCGCGGCCTTCTGTCCCGCTTCATCACCATCGAAGGTGTAGATGAGCTCGCCGTGGAAATAAGAATCATCCAGCATGAGCCGACGCAGCACCTGCAAGTGCTCCCCACCAAAGGCCGTACCGCACGAGGCCACGGCAGTTTTAATGCCTGCCGCGTACATGGCCATCACATCCGTATAGCCTTCCACCACCACGGCCTGGTGTCCTTCTGCAATATTGCGCTTGGCCAAATCCAGCCCAAAGAGCACCTTGGACTTGTGATAAAGCATGGTCTCGGGCGTATTCATGTACTTGCCCAG
Organism: Corynebacterium sp. KPL2861; assembly: GCF_040225475.1. NCBI lineage: Bacteria > Bacillati > Actinomycetota > Actinomycetes > Mycobacteriales > Corynebacteriaceae > Corynebacterium > Corynebacterium sp. KPL2861. The sequence continues at coordinate 193,081 of NZ_JBEHFW010000004.1, read as the reverse complement.
CTTGTCATCATCAAAGAGCTTGCGCGCACCAAAGCCAATGACGTTGCCGGAAAGATCCTTAATGGGCCACAGCAACCGGCGGTGAAAACGGTCAATGGGTCCGCGCTTGCCCATCTTGGAAATGCCGGCCGCCTCTAGTTCTTCAAAGGAAAAGCCCATGCGCAATAGGTGCTTTGTGGCGGTGTCCCAACCTTCTGGGGCGTACCCGCACTCGAAATCATAAATAACCTCGCGGCTAAACCCGCGGTCCAGCAAAAAATTGCGCGCCGTTGCCGCCTCTGGGGTTTCCAGCTGCTTCCGGTAGAACTCGTGCACCGCTTTATTCGCAGCGATGAGCCGCTGCCGAGTACCCGGCTTCTCATTGCGCGCACCGGTCGAGCCGCCCTGGTAATTAATGTGGTAGCCGATCTTCTGCGCTACGGCTTCCACGGCCTCCGGAAAAGAGACCTGTTCCATTTCCATTAGGAAGCTGAATACATCGCCGCCTTTACCGGTGGAAAAGCAGTGATAGTATCCCCGCTGCGGGCGGACGTGGAAGGACGGCGTCTTTTCATCCTTGAAAGGGCTCAGGCCCTTCAAAGAATCATGCCCTGCTGGTTTGAGCTGCACATATTCGCCTACGATTTCTTCTAAAGGCGCGCGTTCACGGATAGCTTGGATATCACTGTCCGGAATTCTGCCCTTTGCCATGGCTACAGACTACCCCGCCCATTTATCGAATGCTCAACCGCCAAAGCCAGGATGGTCGCATTAGGTTGTCCCGATCAACAAGTACACAGAATCACCGTGTTTTACCCACATGTGGGGCAGCCTTTCGCCAGGTATTCCCACCCCCGGGACGGGGCAATTTTGGATATTGCTCTTGACGCAGTGGACGTTTATGTTTTCGAGATATTTCCTGCAACAATAGAGAGCATGTCCAAGTCCAAAGCGTCTAAGAAATCGCTTCCAGTGGCCCTTGGTGGACTCGCCATCGTCGCAGGCGCTAGTTATTTCGGCTTCGACCTCGGCGGTGATGAGGATGCAACGTCGACGGATGAGACCTGCGCAATTTCTTCCCTTCCCAGCGAGGCCGAAGAAACTGCAGACGATATTCTGGCCGGCGGCCCTTATGACTACCCCGACAAAGACAATTCCCATTTTGGCAATTATGAAGGCGTCCTCCCCCAGCAGGCGCAGGACTATTACCGCGAGTACACGGTAGAAACCCCTGGCAGTAATCATCGCGGATCGAGGCGCATCGTCACCGGCGGTGGCACCGAAACCGACCCCGATGTGTGGTACTACACCGATGACCATTACCAAACATTCTGTTCTATCCCGGACGCAGAGGATTAATAGTGCACCGCATTTTAATTACGGAACCCATCCGTACCCGTACGGATTTCTTCAATGCCTTAGGACGCACCCATGGATGTGTGGATTGTGGCCCGCGCAGCCTAGAAGATCTAGCTAAATTCCTGCGCGAGAATGAAATATCCACCATCGTGGCTGCCAACATGGAAATGGAATTGGATGACTTCGCGGCCATCGCCGCCGTTGTCCACGATGAAGGCGTTAGGCTCGCGCGCTAATAGCTAGTCCGCAGATACTGACATTCCGCGATGCTATAGGTCCACTGCAATAACTGAGCATTGCGCGCCCTCAAGTATCACTTTTCCGCCTCAAAAATAGCAGCGGAGGTTGCACTTTTAGAGAAAGACCGCGGCCAAGCCCCTCAAAAGGGCAACCAAGCCTGCAAAGCTATTAGTCCAAGAACCCCGAAAGGTCAGCGCTCCGGCGGGCCAGCCGCTCGAGGCGGGATTCGGTCATGGAAGCGATCTGATCAATGATGGCGCGGTCGCGAGCGGCGTCGGTATCGGCCTGCTCCCACCACAGGCGGAAGGTGGCATCGAGCGAACCGGGCGCACCGGCAACGAGGTAATCGTAGACGCGGTAGATGCGCTCGCGCTGGCGGTCTTGGCGCGCTAGGTGCGCCGGTTCGTCCATTACGTAAAGCACAGCAATCGTCTTTAAGAGCTTGACCTCTGCCTGCGCCAAGGGCGGAACGCGCAGGTCACCGTGCATGCGGCCGAGCGTATTGGCGCTGATGAGCGCAGCATTCGCCTCCGAGGTTGTGCCAATAGTGGCACCCACATAGCGTCCCACCAGCTCAGAGGTCATCTTTTTCAGCTTGGCATAATCGCGCAGGGTGTAGTCGAAATTGCCAAGGGCGTTGATGACATCGAGATTGCGCAGGCTATCGGCGGCTTCCAAGAGTTCATCGGCAGTTCCGCCAAAGGCCCCGGCGCCCTTTTCTGCAAGGTGGGCTAGCTCCACCAAATCCCACAACACGTTCAAGGAAATGCGCTGGGAGATGATGCCGTCTTCCACGTCGTGCACGGAATAAGCAATGTCATCGGACCAGTCCATGACCTGGGCCTCGATGCACTTTCGGTTATCGGTGTGGCCCTCGCGCAACCACGTTAAAAGGTCCGAGTCCTCATCATAAGCGCCGTATTTCCGGTTGATGGTGCCATCCGGATTGGTCTTGGTCCAAGGATATTTGCACGCGCCATCGAGCGCAGCGCGGGTGAGATTGAGGCCAAAGCTGTGGGCGGTGCCATCGGCGTCCTCGACGAGGACTTTGGGCTCTAAGCGGGTCAAGATGCGCAGCGTTTGCGCATTTCCCTCGAAACCGCCTTGCGCGACCTCATTGAGCGCATTTTCGCCGTTGTGACCATAGGGCGGGTGGCCAATATCGTGGGTGAGCCCGGCCATGTCACAGAGATCCGGATCGAGGCCGAGGCCGGCGCCGATGCCACGGGCAATCTGGCCAACCTCGAGCGAGTGGGTAAGCCGCGTGCGCGGGGTATCGCCATCGCGTGGGCCTACGACCTGGGTTTTATCCGCCAATCGCCGCAGCGCAGCCGAGTGCAAGACGCGGGCACGGTCGCGGGAGAATACCCCGCGGTGTTCTTCGATATCGCTAATCGTGGATCCCTTGGGCCGTTCTTCGGCCAGCCGGGCAAAATCAGCTGCAGCATAAGAATAAGACACGCTCTAAGTTTATTCTGTGAACTGGCCTTTTGGGGCAGCAACGTGGCTGCTTAGCTCTTTGTACCTTGCGGACCTTTCACGAAATTACCGCCGATCGAAGCCAAGCCGACGACCACAACTAAGAAAAAGATGAGCCCAATAGGAACAGCGGGGAAATGTAGCACAAGCTTTTGCGCAATATTGTAGTTCATGTACAGACTCAAAAGTCCGGCTGATCCTAGCGATAAAACTACTGCAAAGGCAGACGGCAGACAGTTAGCAAGTATCCTATTGCGGTGTGCTTCTGCGGCTGAAACTCCTTGCTGCCAAGCGATGGTAACGAAGCGGATGAGCCGACCTTGCTGTGCCAAGGCGAGTCCGAAAATGAGAACCGCTCCCCCAACAATCACATAAGCGAACAGAGGGATAAACTCGCTAGTACCTGTACCATTCGGACCGTAAAACAATGTCGAAGGTAAGTTCTCGGCCCATTGATTAGCGCCTATAACGTGCAATGCCCCGAAATCCCGCAGCTCTACTTCCTTCGAGAATACAGCTACAGAGTAGGCTGCACCTTCTTCTTCGGCCCTTTCCCACGCAGGATCCTCCCGAGAATTAAAGGTTTGATCCCATGGCCGCATCCAAGTCTGATCAAACGGCGATCTAGGTTCCCGCTCGGTTACCGTTGGGTTTCTCACCAACGAGCCGACCGTTCCTTCCCGATCTTCCACTAAAGCAAAGACCGCGCCTTCTTCTGGGGTGGAAGGCTGAAGTCCGTTTGGGCCCTCGACAGCAGGCACCCAGCTAAGAACACCTAAGCAGTCTTCCGAGTGGGTCCGGCAAGCATTCTCAGCGTTAACCGAGCTAGAAGTGTCGCCTTCCTCCGGCGTCGCGACGTACACATCCTTAGCGTTGTCTGCTAATGCTTCTCTAGCGGAGAAAAGTGCAGAATCATTCGCAATAAAAAGAATGATTGGAAACATGACAAAGATACAAGAAACCCGCAATACGGTAGTAGCAATAAAGGACCGTGTGTACCGGACTCCCAAAAGCAGAGGACTCCATCTCCTGAGCTTAAGGGCAAAAAATTCGACAAGATAGAGGACAACAGCGTAAATAAATACAGAAGCCGCACTCACCAAAAACGGAACGCAATATACAAAGATCAATGGCCACCTACTTGCAGGTGTCGCCTGAGGAATTAATCCAAGTCCTCCAAGTAGCACGGCAAAAGCCACTATACCCAGCGGATAGCGAAGAAGCTGTGCAGCTCGTGGGCTTCGTGGTATTGAATCCCTACTAGTCGGGCCCCGACTCAAATTCTCCAAAACCTTCGTTTCCTGTTGAAAGGGAACAAAGCTCAGGACTGTGAGTATGCACCACGAAATTGGCGCAATTAGCAACGGTGAAGGAAGTCCTTTGGGAAGCTCAACGCCAAAGCCCGAATACAAAAAGAGAAAGATTGGTTTCATCAACACGGGAACAAGAAAAGCGCTGATAATAGCAAAGCACGCATACGCCGTAAGTAATTCGAGAAATAATTCTCGCCGAATTCGCTTTAGCGACAGTCCAAATAGACGAAGAGCTTCATAGTGGTGGCGCCTCCCTTCCACCACATGCCTTATGCAGTATTTGAGAGCTAGGGCAAAGGGAACAGTGGAGATAATAGCTGAATACATCAGCCCCATTGACATAGATTCAGCTACCTCTTCCGCAGCTATAGTCGAGATCAACAGGCTCACGAAGAACATAAGTACAAGCGCCGTTGTGAGCAATGGAATACTTTCCGCGAAAGTGTCTTTGCGTATCCTAGATTCGACCGCGCGAAAGTTCATTAGTTAACCCCCGATTTCCAAGACCTGATCAGTAAATTTCTCTAATCGGTCGTCATGGGACACGACCAATGCGATTGTCCGGTTTTCTTTTACATAGTTATGCAAATAGCGCAATACTGAGTACGCATTTTTCTCATCTAACGCGCTTGTTGGCTCATCTGCGAGAATTAGTCGAGGCCCTTTGGAAATCGCCGTGGCTATGGCTGCACGTTGACGTTGCCCGCCCGAAAGCTCGTGTGGAAGTGAGTCAGCATATTCACTCATGCTAAATTGAGCCAACAGCGAACGATTGTCTTCCTGCGTTGTAGAAGTCCCACTTAGCTCTCGAGCGAAGGATAGGTTTTCGTCGATCGTCAGACAGGGGACTATGCCGGAATCTTGAAAGACAATTCCCATTGACTTCGCTCGAAGCCTATCTCTGTCCTTTTCAGAAGAGCTCCACAAATTGTTTCCGAAGATGTTAACTGTTCCCGATGTGGGTTTTTGGAGGCCACAAACCACACGGAGCAGTGTAGTTTTACCAGACCCAGAGGCTCCACGAATCCAGGTGAGGGTACCTGGCTCATGCACGGAATTGATGGAAAATAACGGTCTACTTTTCCTGCTTAACTGTACCACTAGGTCTTCTAGTTGCAGCATGTTCTCCACGTGAATCTCCGAAGCATTTCAAAATGTGCGAGGATAGCTTTTCATGATGACCCGATAACCACATCAATAAACAAGATCCCCTATTTAAAAACTATCATCAGCCTATAAAATAGCATATGAAAATCACTTTTATATTTAAGGAGTCCTTTCTTTATTTTGCATCGTTTCGTGCCGCAGCTTCTGATTCGGCCGCAGCATCAGTTCAATACGGTACAGGCGCCTTTTCCAGGCACGCGCGCACCGGGGAGAAACGATGCTGGCGAGCCCAATATAAAACAGCCCGCCGGATTCGTGCGCGAGGTAGCGCCACCAGGGCTTGGAAAAGCGCCGGGCGGGATAATAGGGCGTGCCCGAGACCGAGGCATTGAGCCCTTCTTGCTTGGCGATGACCCACGTGCGCAACCTGTGCAAGGGATCGGTGACGATGATGGCATCGGCAAGGCCGTGGGCATCGATAACCGCAGCTAAGGACTCACGCGTATCGAGGCCTTCCTCCACGGCGGATACCTGCAGCCCAGGGAAGTTCTCGCGCAGGTAATCGCGCGCGACCCCGGCCTCGGTAAATCGATCCCCGGGCAGCTGGCCGCCGACGGTTATAACGGGCAGGCCGCGGGAGGTGGCCAGCTCCCCGGCATGGCGCAGACGCCCGGCTAGGATGCGGGAGGGGCGGCCATCGTATTGCGCGGTGCCTAAAACAACGACGTATTTCACAATACTTCCCACCCTACTGCCTGCAGAGGAGGTTCTCCGGATTGGGCGTTCGGGCAGGTAGAGTTGTGGGCATGAATCTTAGTGCACGAATCGGCCGCGCTACCATCGCGGCATTTTTGCTCGGCTGCACCTCCATTGGCGCAGGCCAGGCCCTAGCCGCGGAGACCACTACCATCGCCCAAGCCCCGGATACGGCAGCGGTGACGGATAGGGTAAACGATAAGGCAGGGGTCTTAAGCACCGAGGAAATTAGGGAGATCAATGAGAAGATCACCCAGCTACAAAAAGACCAGTCGCTCATCATCTTCGTTGTCTTCGCAAACGATCTTGGCACTGATCCAGAAAGCTATGCACGCAACATCGTCAACGAGAAGGGCCCGAATTCCGCGGCCTATGTCGTTGGCGTGAACGAGCGCCAGGTGGGCGTGCAGACCGGCGATCAATGGCCCGAGGGCCGCCTGGATCAGATGTACGATGCCGCCTATAGCAAGCTCTCCAATGAGGAATACGGCGCTTCTGCGATCGCGCTTGCCGATGCTGCCCTTGGTAACTCCAGCTCCTCCGATTCTTCTGGCATGGCCTGGTTGGGCGGTGGCGCCGCCGCCATCGTCGCTGCAGGAGGTGGCGTCTGGTATTACTCGCGCCGCAATACAAAGAAGAGTAAGGCAAAGATTTTAGAGTCTGCCCGCGAGATTGCGCCAGAAGATACCGATCAATTAAACCGGCTGCCGCTAGATACCTTGGATAAATTGGCCCAGGAAGAGTTGGTTTCCACGGATGAATCCATCCGCCGCGGCAAGGAAGAGCTCAATATCGCCCTGTCTGAATTCGGGCCGGAGCGCACCCGCCCGTTTACCAAGGCGATGAATCATTCCACCTCTACCCTGCAAAAGGCCTTCAAGATTCGCCAGCGCCTCGATGATGCGGTACCGGAATCCCAGGCCGAGCGCCGGCAAATGCTGGTAGAAATAGTCTCCACCTGCGGCCAAGCCGATGACGCACTGGATAGCCAGGCAGAAGAGTTTGCCCGGATGCGAGACCTGCTGCTGCAAAGCGACTCTAAGTTGGACGAACTCACCCAGCGCACCGTCGGGCTGCGCACTCGCCTGCCGGGCGCCGAAGGTACCCTCACAAAGCTTCAAAAGGACTACCCCACAGAGGTCTTATCCTCCATTGCAGATAACCCTGAATTGGCGAGCGCCTCCCTCGATGAGGCGGAAAAGCTCCTGGACCAAGCCCGCGAGGTGCAAGGCCAGCCGGCCGGGAAACAAGGTTCGCTCGTGGGGCTTATCCGCGATATCGAGCACGCCACGGAGGCCACCGATAGGCTCCTGACCGGAGTGGAGCACGCCGAGGAGAATATTTCCTCCGCCCGCCGTAATCTGGGTGCGCTTATCACCGAGGTCGAGGGCGAAATCGAGGAAGCCCGCGAGCTAGAGCGCCAAGGCAAATCCCAGGGAACCCAGGCGGATTGGGAGGCCCTCGAGGAGCTGCTTGAGCGCGCTTCCGCCGCGGTAACTGACGCCAAGCAGCAGGGCGATACGGATCCCTTGGGCCAGCACACCGCGCTCATGAGCATCGATACCGAGCTTGATGAACGTCTTGACCGCGTGCGGGAAAAGACTTCTACCCACGCGCGCCAGATCGAGCTTTTCCACCAGCAAATGTCGGTGGCAGAATCCAATATTCAGGCCGCCGAGGATCTCATTTCCTCGCGCGGGCGCATTGTTGGTTCCGGCGCCCGCACCGCGCTTGCCGATGCCAAGCGTCTCCACGCCCAAGCCCTGCACACCCAGCGCAGCGATATCCGCGGCGCGTTGCAATCCTCCCGGGAAGCCGTTGCCGCAGCGCAAGCCGCCTTGCAGCGGGCCAAGGATGATTCCGACGAGTATCGCCGCCAGCAACAACGCCAGCAGACGAGTTCTGCGGCCGGCAATATCATCACCGGTATGGTGTTGGGCCAAATCCTTGGCGGCGGTGGCCGCGGCTTCGGCGGTGGTTTCAGCGGCGGCGGCGGAGGATTCTCCGGCGGCGGTGGCGGAGGCGGTTTCCGCGGCGGCTCCTTCTAAGGGCGGTGCCTTCTAAGCCGCCGGCTTGGAAGGCCTGCTGGTTGGCGGTTAGCCGCGCACGATGCGCGGTGTGGCATCGACAAGCAGGCAGGCATAACTCAGCACCACTGCATCCACCTCCGGCAGGCCCTGCCCGCTGGGGTTGGATAACTCTAGGCCGCTCCCCCGCGGGTTAAGGCGGGCAACTTCGGAGCCCTCCGCGCTACCATCTTCGGCAAGGGCCAGTATGCGGCGCTGCTTACCAAAGATTGCGGACCGCTCCAAAAGATAGTGGGTGTCTCCGCAGGTAGCGCGCAGGCGCGTGACGGTCAAACCCGCCTGCGAGACTTCACACTGCTTTGCTGCCTCGGAGTCCGCGCTGCGGCTGGCACGCGGCAGCGCCCGCAAGAAAAAGCGCGGGGATGCGGTCGTCCCGTCTAGCGAGGTCTCCACGTCAAAAAGCGTATCTGGTTGTGTGGGATCCCCAGAGAGCGCGCCGGCAATGGTCAGTGCTCCGTCTCGCACCCAAGCGATATCGGTTCCGCGCGCATCGCGCAGAGTAGCACCATTCCACTGCCACGGCATCGTTCCCGCCATTAGAAAATGAACACCGCCAACAGGGCGACGATGGAGGCCAATACCAGCGTGATGATCCATACCCACGCGGAATTTTTGGTGTTCTTTTCCAAAATCGCGCGGGTAAACCAGCTCAGACCGGCGATCTCGGCGGTGCTCAGACCTTCTGCATCGTCCTCGAATTCCAAGATGGCCTTACGCACACCGGAGTTCTTAGCGGAAAACTGCGCCACCTTATTATCATCGACATCATCAATGATCCAATCGCCGCTATTTTCATTGACGTAGTGAAAAGTGCGGCCATTGAGCGAGGCTTCAAGGCGCTTATCGCGGCCGAGGCGGCCAGCAAGGCGGTAAACGGAGCCATCATCAAGCGTGGCCGAAGCCCCCAAATCGCTGACCTCGACGCGCCAAAAGTTCCCGTCTACATCGGCGGAATGTTCCGCAAAGACGCCTAGGCGCTCCGGGCCCTCCTCAACGAGGAGGACGGGCTTGTCGCGCTCGGAGCGATCCCAGCTGGTGTAGTGCATCTGCTTAGCACCCAATCAGGCGCGCGGAGAGGTAGGACTCAAGATCCTCAATCTTTACGCGCTCTTGCTCCATGGTGTCGCGCTCGCGCACGGTTACTGCGTTATCCTCGAGCGAATCGAAGTCGAAGGTGACGCAGAATGGCGTACCAACCTCGTCCTGACGGCGGTAGCGGCGGCCGATGGCTCCAGAGACATCGAAGTCCACGTTCCAGTAGGCGCGCAGCTTATCCGCCAGCTCGCGGGCCGGAGTGGATAGCTCCTCCTTCTTGGACAACGGCAGGACGGCAACCTTGATGGGCGCCAAGCGGCGGTCCAAGCGCAGAACCACGCGCTTGTCGGTGCCGCCCTTAGCGTTCGGTGCCTCTTCCTCGTCATAGGCATCTACCAGGAAGGCCATCATGGAACGGCCCAAACCAGCGGCCGGCTCGATGACGTACGGAATCCAGCGCTCATCATTGGCCTGGTCATAGTAAGACAGATCCTCGCCAGAGCCCTTGTCGTGGACGGAAAGGTCATAGTCGGTGCGGTTGGCCACACCTTCCAGCTCACCCCACTTGGAGCCCTTGAAGCCGAAGGCGTACTCCACATCCACGGTGCGCTTGGAGTAGTGCGACAGCTTTTCCTTTGGGTGCTCGTACAGGCGCAGGTTTTCTTCCTTGATGCCCAGGTCGGTGTACCACTTGTAGCGGTCATCAATCCAGTACTGGTGCCACTCTTCGTCCTCGCCAGGCTTGACAAAGAACTCCATCTCCATCTGCTCGAACTCGCGGGTGCGGAAGATGAAGTTACCCGGGGTGATCTCATTGCGGAAGGACTTACCAATATTGGCGATGCCGAATGGCGGCTTCATGCGCGAGGAGGTCATCACGTTCTTGAAGTTGATGAAAATGCCCTGTGCGGTCTCCGGGCGCAGGTAGTGCAGGCCCTGCTCGTCATCGACTGGCCCCAGGAAGGTCTTCAGCAGGCCAGAAAAGGCCTTCGGCTCGGTCCAGTCACCCGGCTGGCCGGTTTCCGGGTCGTTAATATCAGCCAGGCCGTTTTCTGGCTCGTGGCCGTGCTTTTCTTCGTAGGCCTCGAGCAAGTGGTCGGCGCGGTAGCGCTTACCGGTGTGGCGGGATTCCACCAGGGGATCGGTAAAAACCTCCACGTGGCCGGAGGAGACCCACACCTGGCGCGGCTGGATGACGGAGGTATCCACACCTACGACATCGGGGCGAGATTGGACCATGTGGCGCCACCACTGGCGCTTAATGTTTTCCTTCAACTCCACACCAAGAGGACCATAGTCCCAAGCGGAGCGGGAACCGCCGTAAATCTCACCCGCCTGGTAGACCAAGCCGCGGCGTTTACACAGATTAACAACGGTATCGATAAGGGATGCCATGGTTGTAAAGGACTCCTCTGGTAGGGGATAGTCGTGACAATCTCATTCAGTCTAACCCTTATCCCCCATCAGTAGTGGGATCAGGGGGTGCAAATTTAAATCGGTTAATGTACAGGTAATGAACAACTTGAGGTAATATAGTAGTGGTCGACAGATAATAGATACCGTATTGAAGGTGCCCACTCCCTATGACGACCGTTCAATTAGCATTTAATAACTCTGCGGCCGCAAGCGTTATCGCGGCCCTCGATTCCCCGCTGCGCATTTCCATTATTACCCGCCTAGCGGAGCGCGACCATTACGTACACGAGCTGGTTAAAGCCACTGGGAAGTCCCAGCCGCTGATTAGCTAGCACCTGCGAGTTCTTAAGCAAGCAGGAATTGTCAGCTCTGAGCGCAATGGGCGCGAGGTGACATACTCTCTGGTCGCACCGGAGGTTTTAACCCTTTTGGAAGACGCCGCGAAAATCGCCTCTTAATAACCGGTCTGCATATAAAGACGATTTATTATAGCGCTTGTTGAAAAAGAGTTGATAATATGAATGTCATGTCCATTCATGAGAGTATCCCCAAGCTCGGCTCGCGCAATACTAAACAGCGCACCGCGGTTGTTGAGGTCCTGCGGGACATCGACAAGTTCGCCTCCGCCAAGGAAATTTATCACCAGCTCCAAGAGCGGCAAGAAAAAGTCGGTCTCACCACTGTCTACCGCACCCTACAATCTCTTTCCGATATTGATGCCGTAGATGCACTACACATGCCCAATGGCGAGACCCTGTACCGCCATTGCGAATCCGATGCGCACCACCACCACTTGGTATGCACCAAATGCGGCCGCACCGAAGAAATCGATGGTGGACCCATTGAAAAGTGGGCTTCGGCCGTAGCCGCCGAGTACAACTTCGAGCTTACCGGCCACGACGCGGAGATCTTCGGCGTCTGTTCGCAGTGCGCGGCCGCACAGTAGTCACCGCACGGTAGGCTCGCGCGCCTTCCTTAGCTGCTACTTCCCTACTTCACAGCACCGAAGCGGCGATCCCGGCGGGCATATTCCTCAATGGCGGCGAAGAGGTCCTCCGGTGTGAAATCAGGAAATAGCTTGTCCTGATAAATCATCTCGGCGTAAGCGGACTGCCACAGCAGGAAGTTCGAAGTGCGCTTCTCACCGGAAGGCCGCAAGAATAGGTCCACGTCCGGCATGCCGGGATCATAGAGATGCTCTGCGATGGTGCTTTCTTTAATATCGCGCGGCCGGATTTCACCAGCGGCGACCTTTTCCGCAAGCTGGCGCACGTCATCGACCATTTCCGCCCGGCCACCGTAATTAACGCACATGGCCAGCGTCATTTTCGTATTATTCTTGGTCAATTCTTCGGCGGCCTCAAGCTCTTTAATCACCGAGCGCCACAGGCGCGGGCGACGCCCTACCCACACCACGCGCACGCCGCGCTCATTGAGCCACTCGCGCTGCCGCCGCAGCACATCGCGATTAAAGCCCATCAAAAAGCGCACCTCTTCCGGGCTGCGCCGCCAGTTTTCAGTGGAAAACGCATATGCCGAAAGATACGGTACACCGGCGGCGAGGCAGGCATCGACGACATCGAGAAGCACCGCCTCTCCCCTGCGGTGGCCTTCCGTGCGTTTCATGCCCTTTTCTTGGGCCCAGCGGCCATTGCCGTCCATCACCAACGCAATATGGCGTGGCAGCAGCTCATCCGGAATATTCGGCGGGGTCAGGCGACGAGAAGGATCTGGGGTAATCACGGGCTACAGTTTACTGTTCCATCACCTGTAATGCGGACACATTTCGCTCCATGTGCCACTGCAGGTGCGCCCGCGCTAGCCGATGCCCCTCCTGCCGCTGCGCATTAGTCGGATCCGTCGGGTAGCCATGTGCCAAAAGCCACAAGTGGTGCAGGGTTTCCGGATCCACCTCCGCAGCTCCTGGCGGCCGGCATTCGTGGCAGGCGGCGCCGCCGACGGCCGGGTGAAAGGCATGGTGCGGGCCGGGGCGCTGGCACTGGGCGCAATCAAAAAGGCTCGGTGCCCAGCCGGCATGCGCCATGGCCTGCAATAAGAACGCATCAAGCGTTTGCGTCGGCTCCTCGGTTTGCAGCTGCTCGAGCGTCGCCACCACCGCGTTGTAGAGGTACGGGTCGCCGTCTCCATCCGCGTAGATGAGCCGCTCGGCCGATTCCAAGACCGCACAGGCGGCCGTATAGCGCTCGTAGTCTTCGATGAGGCGCGCACCAAAATAATTCACCGTATCCGCCTGGGAAATCGTGGCCAGGTTCTTTCCTATATACAGCTGCACATCCAAATTGACGAAGAGCTGCAGCCGCGATCCAAAGCGGGATTTTGCTCGGCGCACGCCCTTGGCCACCGCACGCACCAACCCATGGTTTTGGGTGAGCAGTACGATGACGCGGTCGGCTTCCCCAAAATCATAGGAGCGAATGACCACGGCGCGGTCGCGATAATTTTCGCGCATGGCCTTTTAGAACCCGAGCCTGCCCAGCGACTTGGCATCAGATTGCCAGTTCTTCAGCACCTTGATGCGCAGATCCAGGTACACGTTCTGGCCCAGTAGCTCCATGATTTCCTTGCGGGCATTGCCCACGATGCGGCGGAAACGCAGGCCATCTTTACCCTCGATGATCCGCTTTTGCCCTTGACGCTCCAAGTACATGATGGCGTGAATATCCAGCACTCCCTCACGCGTGCGCGAAGGCAGCATTTCATCAATCTGCACCGCAACCGAGTGTGGTAGCTCTGCCTTCAGGCCAGAGAGCGCAGCCTCACGGATGAGTTCTTCGATGCGCTTTTCTTGCCCCTCATCCGTGATGTGATCATCCGGGTAGAACTTCGGGCCCTCCGGCAAGTGCTCCACGATGACCTGCACCAAGTCATCCAGTTGCACGCCCTTTTTACTAGAAACCGGAATCACCACGGCCTCCGGATCTTCTTGCGCCAAGAGCTCGTGCAAGGCCAAAAGCTGCGCGCCCACCTGGTCCTTAGAGGCTTTATCCAGCTTGGTCACGATGCCGATGATGGGGGTCTTCGGCGCAATCGAGCGCACATTATCCAGGATCCACCGGTCACCCGGACCGATCTTCTCATCAGCAGGAATGGTCAAGCCGATGACATCCACATCCGCATACGTTTCTTTAACCACTTCATTAAGCCGCTCGCCCAACAAGGTGCGGGGGCGGTGCAGACCCGGTGTATCCACCACGACGACCTGTGCGTCCTCGCGGTGAACCAGACCGCGGATGGTGTGGCGGGTCGTTTCCGGCTGGTCCGCGGTAATGGCGATCTTTTGGCCCACCAGCGCGTTGGTCAGCGTGGATTTACCCGTATTCGGGCGGCCCACAAAGGATACGAATCCAGAGCGGAATCCTTCTGGGGTATCCGTGTACTGCGAATAATCTAACGGAGCTGCCTTCTCCCCGGCGGCTTCCGGAGCAGCATCATCGGGGTCATCTGGCAGGCCCTCGAATGCCGCATCAAACTGTGTATCAATGTCAGAACTCATTACCTGCAATGATAACCCACCGCACCAAAATCTCCGATTGTTTCACGCACTAACAAATCTGCAGGCTAAGCTAAGACCGTTCTCTCCTCCTCGGTGTATTTCTCACCGCTTCCTGAAAGACACTCCGCCATGCCAACCAAGTCTCCCCTACTGCTCCTAGGTGCCATCCTCACCATTTCCATTAGTGCTTGTTCATCCCCTGATGCTGGCCCCTCGCCTTCCGAAGAGGAATCCACCAGTACTTCAATCAGTCCATCTTCCAGCTCACCTAGTGCGACCTCATCGAGCAGCATTGCACAATCAACCACGCAAGAGCCCACTACCGAAATCCCAACAGAACCAGAAACCCAAGTAGCAGCTGAGGAGCCAGGTGCACAACCGCAGGCGGCAGCCGCTGAGCCAGAGCTGCTGTATTGCGAAATAGGCCTTGGAGCATTCGGGAAGTTTTCTGATGACTCTTCCCACCAAACCGAACTGTGCAATACCCCTGCACTCCAGCGTTCCATGCGCGCGGAACGAGTATGCGGTGGCCTTAATGGACACTTGCTTTATCCAGACGAATGGCCAGAGCTTTGCAACGGTGGCGCTCCATATTCGGGAACGCCGCAGGGCGGAGCGTCACCAGAATCCTATGACGACGATTCTCTTGCGGAAACGCCCTCGCAGGCACAAGGCCTCTAGAGCTGCGTCTTCAGGCTGTGCCCCGTCGGCTTTTCGCAGATGCTATAGGTCCACTGCTATAACTGAGCATTTTCGCACCTGAAATGTAGCAAATCGCGCTCAGATATACCCGAGGACGTTGACCTTTTGCATTTTCGATCGGCCCAACACCAGCCCGAAGGCCCCGTACCCTCAAAATGTACGAGGGTGCGGGGCCTTCAGTAGCTAATAGCCGTGTACCTATTTCTTGAATTCGTCCGGAAGCGGGCCAAGCTGCGGTCCGTCCGGATAGTACTTCCAGCCGTCCTTAATACGGACATCGTCGGACCACGGTAGTTTGTACTCGCCCTTGGCGAGGTCTTCTACCCAGGTGAGGTAGTTTTCGGTCTTTCCGCCTGGGTAGCCAACATAGCCGCGATTACCCAGGTTGAAGATGTTGTTTTCGAGGCCCCAGTTGATGCGCGCCTTATCAGCCAGCGCTGGGAATACCTCTGCAGTGACGATTTCGCCCGGGTTGCGGTGGCCCTCAGAAATCATGTGGCCGTCGTAGTTGCAGACATTGCCTTCACCGAAGTAATAGAAGACTTGGTCATAGCCCGCCAAGTTCACCGATGCCGTGTACATGAGGTTCTGGAAGGCGTTGGTCTTATTGGTCATGATCCACTGGTCTTGGGTCTGGGTGGAATAGCCCGAGATGCGGATATAAACATTGGCTCCCTTATACGCTGCTTCGCGGGCGAGCTCGGGGAACATGCCATCGTGGCAGATATTGACTGCAAGCTTGGAACCCTTGGGGCCATCGCATACCGGCATGCCCAGGTCACCTGGGTACCACGGCTCGATGGGGGTCCATGGCTGCAGCTTGCGGTAGTGCAGCGCAATCTCACCGTCGGAGTTGATGATAATCGCCGTGTTGAACGGCGGCTTTCCCTCTTCATGGTTGGGTTCCATGATGGAGAAGACGCCCCAGACGTCGTTATCCTTACAAGCCTGCTTGTACTGGTCCACCTTGGGGTCATCGAGGCCGATGAGGAATTCATCGTAGGACCAAATCTTGGTGTTCAGGCCCGAAGAGGAGTATTCCGGAAAGACGATGAGATCTAGGTCTGGGTAGCCAGCCTTGGTCGAGGCCACCATGCGGCAGATTTCATCGACGTTTGCTTGAACGTCTTCCGGGGAATTGACTACGGGAACTGGGTATTGAATAAGGGCCATCAACAGGCCGTCGGGGGATGCGCTGATACTTCCGGTGCTGGACAAGACGGGACTCCAATCACGTCGTTGATTACGTTACACCTATCACTTTATAGGTATTCACCAAGTTATGCACCAAAACAGCGGATTACTTGTCTCGGATTGCAGACCACACCACTCCACCAGTGCAGCTTTAGAGCTCCTCCGCCTGGAATTGCATACTCGGGTGGGCGAAGGCGTCCTGAGCTTGAATAAGCTGCAGCTCAGTGGATTCCGCCTCATACGTCGTGCGCAGAAGCTCATAGACGGAAGATGCGGTGCGGCGCAGCGCCTCTTTCACGTCATCGGTTTCAACGTAGTGGCCAGTAAACAGCGCCGCGGTCACGTCACCAGAGCCGTTGCGCTTAACCGGCAACAGCGGGGTCGAGAGCAAGAAAGCGCGTTCACCATCAACGGCGAGCATCTCAATCTGATCCGCAGGGGTTTCCGGGCGTTTTACGGAGGTAACCAATACCGTCTTCGGCCCCATTTCCTGCGCCTTCTTCACCGCAGCCAAGGTCTGGTCCAAGGTATTGACCTCGGTACCGGTAAGGTAGCCCAGCTCAAATTGGTTCGGGGTGATGATATCGGCCACGGGCACCACGCGGTCACGCAGCAGCGGCGGAATGTCATCTGAAACGAAGCAGCCCGACTTCGCATTACCCATCACGGGGTCGCAAGCGTACAGCGCCTTGGGGTTGACGGCCTTGATTCGGCGAACGGTGTCCACGATGGCATCAGCAATGTCGGAGCCGCCCTGGTAGCCAGAAAGGATGGCGTCGATACCTTCAAAAGCACCGCGCTTTTCGATGCCATCGATGATCGACGTGACATCACTGGCCGGAATCATCGGTCCACCCCAGTCACCGTATCCAGTGTGGTTGGAAAAATTCACCGTGTGCACGGGCCACACCTCGTGGCCGGCGCGCTGGAGAGGAAAGACGGCCGCGGAATTTCCCACATGGCCGTAGGTGACATGAGACTGGATGGAAAGGATAGTCATAGCTATCCATTGTGCTACTGCTTATGCACAGAGACAAAGGAATGGGCGAAATTATTCTTGGGTTTCCTCGTCGCGTGGTTCCCCAATCGCGGGGATGCCGCCGCCGGGTACCTGTTCATCGAGGCGTGCTCGCTCGGCAGCATCCGGAAAGGCCTTCGGGCCCGAAGGCTTTGGCTGGTAGCTCTTCCCGCGTGCAACGAGGTCATCGTACCAATCCGCCAGCAGTTCATTCTGCCGGGCAAACATTTCCTTTTCTTCCGCCGCGGTGGCGTGATCGTAGCCCAGCAAGTGCAGGCAGCCGTGCACCGTCAACAGCGCGAGCTCGTGCCCGAGCGAATGTCCGGCGGCATCGGCCTGTCGCAGAGCGAACTCGGGGCATAAGACAATATCGCCAAGCATGGCAGGGCCCGGATCGGCGGCATCGGGGCGCCCGCCACCAGAAGTGGCGCCGGGGGTAAGCTCATCCATGGGAAAACTCATGACATCGGTAGGGCCTTCCAAGTCCATCCAGCGGATGTGCAGATCCTCAATGGACTTCAGATCCACGCAGGTAATGGTGCATTCCGCATCGGGGTTGATGTCCATGGCACCGAAGGTAAAAGAGGCGACATCGATAAGCATCTCCTCGTTGACGCCATCAAAACCCGACTCGTTGAGAAACTCGATACTCACTTATTTCCCCTCGTTTTCCGCAGCCTGTTTATTGTCAAAGGAATCATAGGCATCCACGATGCGGCCGACCAGCTGGTGGCGCACCACGTCCTGGGCGCTGAGATCCGCAAAGTGGATATCGTCCACGTTATTGAGAATTCGTCGCACGATGCGCAGGCCGGATACCTGCCCGCGCGGCAGATCCACCTGGGAAATATCGCCGGTGACCACGATGGTGGAGCCAAAGCCCAGGCGGGTCAAAAACATCTTCATCTGAGCCGGCGTGGTGTTTTGCGCCTCATCAAGGATGACGAAAGCATCATTGAGCGTACGCCCGCGCATATACGCCAGCGGGGCGACCTCGATGATGCCGGCATCCATCAGCTTGGGGATCATCTCTGGATCGAGCATGTCCCGCAGCGCGTCATACAGCGGGCGCAGGTACGGGTCGATCTTGTCATTCAGCGTACCCGGCAAAAAGCCCAGGTTTTCGCCCGCCTCGACCGCCGGACGGGTAAGAATAATGCGCGAGACTTGCTTATTTTGCAGCGCCTGCACGGCCTTCGCCACCGCCAGGTAGGTCTTGCCGGAACCGGCCGGGCCAATGCCAAAGACCACCGTATTATTGTCGATGGCCTGCACATATTCGGATTGCCCCACGGTCTTAGGGCGGATGGACTTGCCGCGGCGCTTGACGATGTCCGCCGCCATCGCCGCTGCCACCGACTGCGGCGCCTCTACGGCGACCATGTCCATGGTGTGCTTGACCGTATCGGTAGATACGGCATGGCCGCGCCTAGCGATGGCCTCGAGCTCATCGAGGATCTTCGCCGCGCGGGCTACCTCGTAATCGGGGCCGGTGACGGTGACAATATTGCCGCGGGCAAAAAGGTCCGCATCGAGGCGGTCATTGAGCACGCGGAGGTTATCGTCCGCGCTGCCCAAAACGCTGCTGACATACGCGGAATCGATCTCACATTTCTTGGTGATGATAGGCACGTCTAATAGGCTACCAGCGCTCAGTCCGCATGCCGATAGCCGCCAAGGCCACCATCGCCGCGCTGGCGGTGCGCAAAACCTCCGGGCCCAATTTGATAGGAACGGCCCCGGCCTCGCGCAGGGTTGTCAGCTCATTTTCCCCGATTCCGCCTTCGGGGCCGACCAGGAGGAAGACCTCGCCGCGCAAGTCCACCTCGCGGATGGATTCGGTGGCTTCCTCGTGCAGGACTAACACGCGCGCGGATTCTGCGCGCTCTGCTAGCTCCGCAACCAATTGGCGGGTAGTCAGCGGGCCGCGGATCTGCGGGATGCGGTCTCGCCGAGATTGCTTTGCGGCCGCTTCGGCTGCGGCCTGCCATTTGGTTATGGCCTTCGGCGCCTTCTTCCCGTCCCACTTGGCCACGCAGCGATCCGCCTGCCAGGCGATGATCTCATCCGCCCCTGCCTGTGTAGCCAAGTCAACGGCTAGCTCGGCGCGCTCGGATTTGGGAATCGCCTGCACCACGGTTACCCGCGGATTCGGCTCCGGTAGCTGGGTAACGGACTCGACGGTGCCGGTCAAGTGGTCCTTGCCCGAGGTCTCGGTGACGGTGAGGGTAAGGCGGATTCCGGTGCCATCGATAAGCGCCAGCTTCTCCCCCTGCTGCATCCGCTTGACCGTCACGGCGTGGCGCGCCTCAGGCCCAGACAGCGTGATGGCGTCTCCGGCCTGGGCGGCGGAGAGATCCGGGTGGATGAAGACGGGCAGCGACATTAGCGGCGGAACTTATCGCGCAGGCGGGTAAAGAAGGAGTCTTCCTGCCCGTCGCTGGCGGTGCGCACGCGGGCGCCCTCATCGCGGGTATTGCGGATCTTTTCCAGCGCCTCGCGGCTCTTGCGATCCAGATCCTTGGGGACGACCACATCCACGTGGGCAAACAGGCTGCCGTAACCATCGGTGCGCAGGCGTGGCATGCCCGCGCCCTCGACCTTGATGGACTCGCCTGGCTGGGTGCCCGGCTCGATATCGATGGTGAGCTCTTCGCCATTAAGCTGATCGATGGTGAAGTTGGTGCCCAGCGCAGCGTCGATCATCGGCACGTGCACGGTGACGTTCAAGTCATCCGCATTGCGCTGGAAGACCTCGTGTTCTTGGGTGTGCACCTCAACGTAAAGGTCACCTGCGGGCCCGCCGCCGTGGCCGACCTCGCCCTGGGAGGCCATGCGGATGCGCATGCCATCGTTGATGCCAGCCGGGATGGACACCGTAAGGTCGCGACGCTTTTTCACGCGGCCATCGCCGGCGCACTGGTTGCAGGGATCCTCAATGATTTCGCCAAAGCCCTGGCACTTCGGGCACGGGCGGGTGGTCATCACATTGCCCAAGAAGCTGCGCTGCATCTCCTGGATCTCACCCATGCCATTGCAGTTATCGCAGGTAACGGGCTTGGACTTGGAGTTCGAGCCGGTGCCGCCGCAGGAATCACACAGCACCGCGGTATCGACGGTGACCTTCTTCTTCAGGCCGGTATAAGCCTCTTCCAGGGTAATTCGGGTGCGCAGGAGGGCATCGTTGCCGGGCTGCACGCGCGACTTAGGCCCGCGGGATCCGCCGCCGGCGCCACCGCCGAAGAACTCGGCGAAGATATCACCTAAGCCACCGCCGCCGAAGCCGCTAAATCCGCCGGCACCGGCACCAGCGCCACCGCCGCCTTGCTCCATGGGATCGCCGCCCATATCGACGATCTGGCGCTTTTGCGGATCCAGCAAAACTTCTTGGGCAACCGAGGCCTCGCGAAATTTCTCCGCCGCTGCCTCATCATCCGGGTTCACATCCGGGTGATACTTGCGGGCCAGTTTGCGGTACGCCTTCTTAATTTCCTGGTCCGTTGCGTCCTTATCAACACCGAGGATGCCGTAATAGTCACGAGCCACTGTTAGAGATATTCCTTCTCGATCGTCTTGTTGGTATTACCTTGAAAAAATTTATGTAGCGACCGGCTAGTCTACCCGCACTACTCGCCGGCCAAAATTTCGCTTACGTATTGTGCAACAGCAGAGACCTTAGAGATTGTTCCCGAATAGTCCATAAACGTCGGGCCCACCACGCCGAGGCCGCCCAGCGTCGCCGCCTGTCCCCCGGTTCCAAAACCATACCCGGCGGCAACGACGGAGGCATCACGCAGTTGATCCTCTTCGTTTTCGTCTCCAATCACCACGGAAACATTGCCCAGATCCGGCACCCGCGCCAACAATTTCAGGACGACGACCTGTTCTTCTAAGGCCTCGATAATTTTGGGCAGGCCTTCTGGGAATTCGCGGGCGACGCGGGTGAGGTTGGAGGTGCCCGCCATAATCAGGCGATCGGAAGGCTGTTCCACCAAGGTTTCAATGAGCGTGGTCGCCACCTTGAGCACGTGGTGGCGGATATCTAGAGGGGCGTCATCGACGAGGTGGGCGAGCTCCACGGAGGCATCAGTAAGCGTCTTGCCCACTAGCGCATTATTGACGATGTCCCGCAGGCGATACGTCTGGTCTTGGTCAATGACCTCATCCAGTTCCACGTTGCGTTGATCCACGCGGCCATTATCCGTAATCAGCACGAGCAGCACCCGCACCGGAGATAGCGTGACCACCTCGCAGTGCTTGACGCGCGAGACCTTCAAATTGGGCAGCTGCACCACGGCCGCCTGCTCCGTGACCTGGGCCAAAAGCTGCACGGAGCGGCGAAGCACATCTTCGAGGTCTACCCCGCCTTCCAGGAAGTTCAGCATCGCTTTGCGCTCAGGGGTAGAAAGCGGCTTAACCTCGTGGAGAGAATCAACGAACTGCCGGTAGCCCTGCTGCGTGGGAACGCGCCCTGAGCTGGCATGCTGCTGCGAAATCAGACCCTGAGATTCCAGCACAGCCATGTCATTGCGGATGGTCGCGGAAGAAACGCCCAGCCGGTAGCGCTCTACCAGCGTTTTGGAACCGACGGGTTCTTGGGAGGCAATGTAATCCGCAACGA
The DNA here is from genome assembly GCF_040225475.1 of Corynebacterium sp. KPL2861. NCBI lineage: Bacteria > Bacillati > Actinomycetota > Actinomycetes > Mycobacteriales > Corynebacteriaceae > Corynebacterium > Corynebacterium sp. KPL2861. The sequence continues at coordinate 171,261 of NZ_JBEHFW010000004.1, read as the reverse complement.
TGGCCCGCAGGACCTCCTTGCGGCGGGCATCAGTTGAGGTGGACACTTCTCAACGCTCCTATTCTCTGCGGGTTAGTTTAAGTCGATGTACCGGCGTCTCTCTATAAATACAGCGTAAATCCAGTGCCAATCTTAAAAGTCTAACAAGAATAAGCCCGAATAAGAGGTTTTGGTGGTTCAGGGGAAAATATAAGAACTTTCTGGCGGCGGCTAGGACTCTTCGGCGATGAGGAGGTCGGAGACAATGCCATCGGCAAGCAGGCGCCCGCGCTTGGTCACGCGCACGCGCTGGCCGGCGCGCTCGAGCAGGCCGCGGTCGATGAAGCCCTCCAACGCAGGGGCTGCGTGGGCATCGAGCCAGGATTCTGGGATGCCCTCGCGCAGGCGCAGGCCGAGCATCACCTTTTCCATGTGGCGATCTGCCCCCGTTAGGGTTTCGCTGTCTTTAATGGGCAGCTCACCGTTTCCTATCGTTTGGATATAGCGGTTGGGGTGCTTGACGTTGTAAAAGCGCTCGTCGCCTAAGTGGGAGTGGGCACCGGGACCTGCGCCCCACCAGTTGCCGTCGACCCAATAAATGCGGTTGTGCTCGCATTCTCCGCCGGGCAGCGACCAATTGGAGACCTCGTACCACTCGAATCCGGCGTTTTCCAGAGTGGAGGAAATCATTTCGTAGCGCCGGGCCAGCACGTCTTCATCCGGAGCGGGCAACAGTCCCTTATTCACCTTGCGGGCCATACGGGTGCCGTCTTCTACGATGAGCGAGTACGCGCTGACGTGGTCGACGCCGGTCTCGAGCACACGGTCCAAGGTCTCGCGGACGTTATCGTCGGTTTCGGTGGGCGTACCGTAAATCATGTCGAGGTTAACGTGCTGGAAGCCGGCCGCACGGGCCTCGCGCGCGGCGTCGAAGGCGCGCCCGGGGGTGTGGGCGCGCTCGAGCACCTGGAGCACGCTGTGCGAGGCGGACTGCATGCCGAGGCTGATGCGGTTAAAGCCGGCATCGGCAAGCGCGGCAAAGTACTCCGGCGAGGTGGACTCCGGGTTGGACTCGGTGGTGACCTCGGCACCTGGGCTAAGCCCAAAAGTAGAGCGCACCGTATCCAGGATGCGGCTCAGGCCCTGACCACCCAAGAGCGAGGGAGTGCCGCCGCCGATGAAAACCGTATCCGCGGTGCGCCCCACGCGGCCAGCCGCCATCTCCAGCTCCTTGTCTAGGGCGTCGAGGTACGGTCCGGTGAGATCTCGCGGGCTGCCCAACTCGCCGGGGGTATAGGTATTGAAATCGCAATAGCCGCAGCGGGTGGCGCAAAAGGGAACGTGGATATACAGCCCGAATGGTTCAGTCATGAATCAAACCCTAATAGGCGGGGAACAAAATGGCCGAAATGGGTGTTAAACATGTAGTATATTGCCAACTTCCCGCGTATAGAAAGGTACCTTCAGTGGAGCCTCCCAGTCGATGTCCCCGCCACCTTATAGGCGGTGGGGAGTAACTCATGTTATCGGCTATTTTGATGATCCTGGCTGGCTTTGTCGTCATCGGAATCATCATCGTCGCGAACGCTTATTTCGTGGCGCAAGAGTTTTCATTCATGTCTGTGGACCGCACCCAATTGCGGTCCATGGCCGCTGAAGGTGATAAATCCGCCCAGCGCGCGCTGGACATTACCAAACGCACCTCCTTCATGCTTTCCGGTGCGCAGCTCGGCATTACCATTACCGGCCTGCTCATTGGTTATGTGGCAGAGCCCCTAGTGGGCCAGGGCCTTGGCGTGCTGCTCGGCGGCGTAGGCATTCCCACCGGCGTATCCGTGGCTATCGGCACCATCGCGGCGCTGTTTATTTCCACCATCGCCACGATGCTTTTCGCGGAGCTTTTCCCTAAGAACTACACCATCGCCGCGCCCATGAAAACGGCGCTGCGCTTGGCCGCGTCCACGCAGTGGTATCTGCTCATTTTCGGCTGGCTCATCCGCTTTTTCGAGTACTCTTCCAACGCGATTTTGAAGCTATTTCGCATCGAGCCGGTAGAAGACGTCGATTCTTCCGCAACAGCCGATGACCTCGAATCCATCGTCGATTCCTCGCACGAAACTGGCGTTTTGGATGAGGATACTTATATGGTCTTGGACCGTTTGCTCGACTTTCCAGAGCACGACGTCGAGCACGCCATGATCCCCCGCTCCCGCGTGGACGTGATCGACCCAGGCACCACCTTGGGTGAGGTGCGCGAATTGATGTCTGAAAACCACACGCGCTACCCCGTCATCGATGATGAGCACAATCCCATCGGCGTGGTGCATCTTTTCGATGTCTTGGGCTCCGATCTCCCTGCTGCCACTAGCGCTACTGCCATCATGCGCGAGCCCTTGGTAGTTCCGGAGCTTATGCCGCTTCCCGATGTCGTCGATGAACTGCGCGGCGAAGAACAAAAGCTGGCCTGCGTCATCGATGAGTACGGCGGATTTGTCGGCATCGTCACCATGGAGGACTTGGCCGAAGAGATCTTGGGCGATGTCACCGATGAGCACGATATCGAGGAAACCGAAGAAATCACCGAGCAGGACGAATCCCACTGGCTGGTGGATGGCGATACGCCGCTGGATGAAATCGAGCGCGCCATTGGCCACGATCTTCCGGAGGGCGATTTTGAAACCATCGCCGGCCTGCTCATCGCACATGCCGGCGCCCTGCCAGAGGTAGGCGAGGTCCACACCATCGACCTAGAGGCCGAGCCGGACGACTGGGTGGATCAGGACGAAGCACCGACTCGCTCCATTCGCATGCGCGTGGATGACGTAGACCGCCACGTGCCATCCTCCCTGGCCATCGAGCTTATTGAGGACTACGTTCATGACAGCGAAGAAGAAGAGGAGGAGGCATAATGACCGATACGTGGTGGTTCAACCTCATCGTCACGCTGCTCATTATTGCGGCTTCCGGCTTCTTCGTGGTCATCGAGTTTTCCCTCATGGGCTCGCGCCGCAACCGGCTTGAAGAAAACGCGGAATCCTCGCGCACCGCCCGCGCCGGCCTGCGCTCGCTCAATGAGCTGACCATCATGCTGGCGGGCGCGCAATTGGGCATTACTGCTGCCACCTTCGTGCTCGGCGCCGTGACCAAGCCCTGGGTCCATCACCTCCTGATGACCCCGCTAGAGGCCCTTGGCCTGCCGCTGGGCATTGCCGATGTCGCCAGCTTCATCCTCGCGCTATTCATCGTCACCTTCCTACACTTGGTGCTGGGTGAAATGGCGCCCAAGTCCTGGGCCATCGCCCACCCAGAATCTGCCCTGCAGGTCATTGCCATCCCCGCCCGCGGATTCGTGTGGGTCTTCCGTCCGCTGTTGAAGTGGATTAACACGATGGCCAATAAGTTGGTGGCCATGACGGGTGAGGAACCGGTCGACCGCGCCGGCGCTGCCGGCTACGATGCCGAGACGCTGCGCACCTTGGTCGAGCACTCCCGCGAGACCGGCGCGCTTGACGATAATTCCGCCAACCAGATTTCCGATGTCATCGAGCTCGAGAACTCCACGGTGGGCGCCATGGCGCGCGCCCACGGCTCCGAAGTTGTGCCCCTGCCTTCCGATGCCACGGTGGAACAGCTCCAAGAGCTCGTCCTGCGCAAAAACATCATGCGCGTCCTCGTCTTCCCCAAGGATTCCCGCGTGCCCCGCGTGGTGCACGTGCGCGATACCCTCTTGGCCAATCCCGATACCCCAGTCCTCGAGTTTTCCCGCGACCCGATTTCCGTCTCTTCTGCTACCACCGTGCAAAAGACGCTCGATCACATGCGCGCCCGCAATGAGCAGCTCGTTGTCGTGGGCAAGGCGGATAAAGACAAGGCCGTGTGGATCCTTACGTGGGATGACATCATGGGCCAGCTGTGGCCGCAGATTACCGAGCAGCTGGACAAGGTCACCCCTCCCCCTGCGGTATAGCGTCCTCACCGAAACCAACCAGTCCCGTTGGTTTCGGTACCTAATAGTTTTATAAACAAAATTCAAAAGATAAACAAGCGTACACAAGCGCGGTGTTTTACACTTGAGCTATGACCCACCGGAAGAATCCGTTTACCGCCACGCTTGGAGCCACGCCTCCCTACCTAGCTGGCCGTAAAGACTCCATTGAGGAGTTCGCTTATGCCTTGGACGATGGCCCCGGATCCCATGAACGTATTTCTCTCGTCGTGGGTCCGCGCGGTATCGGCAAGACGGTGTTGCTCAATGCTTTCGAAGACACCGCGTCAGATCGCGGTTGGCGCATCCTTAATGACACGGCATCTGCCGGTTTTGCAGAGCGGCTCCGAGCTGAAATTATTAATACCCTTCAACTCAACCGCACAGCGCTAAAAGGTTTCAACCTGCACCTTTTTCAATTAGGCATAGGGATGGAATGGGATCCAAGGACATTATCCGTGGAATCCTATCCCTTAAGAAGGGCTTTGAAAGACCTCCTCCATGCGCAGCGCGAACTCGACCAGATTTCCCACGGCGAGCCCACCGGGGTGCTCATTACGTTGGATGAAATGCACCACCAGCGCAGTGATGAGGTCATCGATTTTGGTGCTACCATCCAGCACCTCGTGCGAGAAGGGGAAAATATTGCCGTGGTCATGGCAGGGATCCCTTCCTCGATTAAACCGCTTTTAGCCAGCCAGGATGACTCTAATCCTGTCACTTTTCTCCGCCGTGCGAACCGTATTGAATTGGACCGAGTGGCGGATACGGACGTCCGGAAGGCACTCAAGGCTCCCGTAGAAGAAACAGAGGTTAATTGGGACAAGGACGCGCTGAAATCTGCCGTATCCGCTTGCCAGGGATACCCCTTTATGATTCAGCTCGTCGGCCTATGGGCTTTCCGCCACCGAACAGACAATACGATTTCGGTGGAAGCTGCGCAGGAAGGCATTTCCAAAGCACGACGAAAGCTAGGGCAGCTAGTCCATGAGCCCGCCCTAGCGGAGCTTTCCCCCATCGATCGGACATTCCTGCTCCATATGGCGCAAGACAATGGCCCCTCATCCATGAGTGATATCACGGCCCGCCTAGGAAAAAGCTCGCAATATGCATCCAATTACCGCCGCCGCTTGCTTGACTCGGAACTAATCGAGATACCAGCCAGTGGCCAAGTAGACTTTGCCCTGCCCTACCTTCGAGATTATTTGCGCGAGCATGCCGCTAGCTTGGTAATCGATTCGTACTAATCAAGCTCAGTCGCACAACCCACCAATAGCGCGGGTGTGGATAACTTAAGCTCGTGGCGCCACTCGAGCACCACGGTTCACACTTAGTGAAGATTCAACGAGAACTCCACAGCCTCGCGCGCATTCGGGCAGCAGGCATCGTGCGCCTCATATGTGCTCGGGGTCATGAGCAAAGCACTAACTAATATTCCTTCCATCCGGCACAACCATCCCACCTTCGGCCGCGACCTCGATAACGGCACCTACCTCAAGCTCGCGCCCCGCATCGCGGTACACCGCGACCATTACCACGGTTTGAGCCTATCCTCCCAGCTGCGCCTGCGCGCCATCGCCGCCGCCCGCAGCGCTTATACCGCGGTGCTCATCTCTAAGTCCGCCGCCCGCGTCCACGGGCTATGGGTGCTTGCCTCCGCGGAAGAAAAGGTGGAAATGGCCCTTCCCCATAACTCTTTACCCAATAAAGATCGGCGCCATCCAGAACGCATGTACCGCAAAACGAAATTACCCGAACCGATGCTGGTGCATGGCTCCCGCACCGTTTCGCCAGCCCGAGCTGTGATCGATATCGCCCGATTCCACGGTTTTCGCGAAGGTCTCGTTGCCGCCGACTCTGCCTTGCGGGCAGGAATTACAAAGAAGAAACTCAGGCAGGAATTCGCGCGGATGGGCAGGGTGCGCAATAGCGCGGTCGTCCGGGACGTGATCCACCACAGCTGCGCCGCCTCCCCGTCTCCCCATGCCTCCTTTGCCCGCGCCCTGCTCATCCAGGCGGATTTTCCGTGGCCAATGTTTTTCGAGGTTCAGTACACTGCCCTTCCCGGCATTACCGCGGAGTTGTGTATCAATAAGACCTACATCATCGACATCACTGAACCGAACGATGACCATACGGCCGGGGCCTCTTCCACAGCCGTTGGGCGGCCAGACGACGCCGCGGCCACCACGATGCCAACGAAGCCGCGGGACCAAACCGGCCAATCCCGCGAAAAGCGCCTGCACGATGCGGGTTTTACCGTCATACGATTTTCCCCGCGTCAGTTAGTACAGCACCCGGAACGCTTCATCACTGAGGTCACTGCCACTATCTCTGCGCGCCAGAACGCGGTACGCACCCAGTGGTCTCGCCGCTGAATTCTCACTGGCACCGGAGATTTCGGCAGGTTCGCGGGATGGTCATTTACAAATGAAACGGCCACCGAGAGAGGGAATCTCGGTGGGCCGCTAAAATTCCCTTGCTTTAAGCAAGGAAGTCTAAAGGATCTATGCAGTTGTGGCCCGGCGGGCTGCCTCGCGCTTGGCGCGGACTTTTTCTACGACCGCGGCAATGCGGGCGCGTTCTTCTAGGAATTGCGGCGGGTTATGCCCGCGCATGGAGCGCACGTACGCCGGGTGCGTATCGAGCACGGTGTGCTTCCACGCCTGCACGGCGATGAGCGCGGATTCCCCTGTGCACTTATACAGGTGCGGCAGGGAGACCATGTCGAGGTTGCGGGCGACGGCATCGGTTTGCGCCAGCACGTAGTCCACGACCTCACGCAGGTAATCTGCTACCGCCTGCGTGCGCTGCCGCAGCGCTTCTGCCAATTCATGCACGACGATGGGCTTGGCAATGGGATAGCGCTCATCCAACAGGCGCGGGGTGAGCTGCTCCGGCTCCTCCGCATCATTCGCGCCGGAGGGAGCGGCAGAGATGGTTCCTGAACGCACACCGGACACCAGCGCTTGGCGAAGCCCAATTAGCTCACCCACGCAGCGGCCCGAGTCCACGCGGGCATCGTCGACAATATCGCCGAGTTCTGCCAGGCAATCCATGGACAGTTCCTCATCCCAATCCTCGATTGCTTCAATGAGGTGCTCGAGGTATTCCGCGACTTCGTCGCCGATATTATAAATCTCCTGGGTGAGCTCGCGGTGACGCAGCTCGGCGGCGATCTTCTGCATAGGCTTCGAGCCACTCCTTCCGCGGTTTTCTTTTTCTAACCTCTAGTAGAGGTTGAGGTTTTCGGCGACGACTCATGACTCTATGCCAGATCGTCCACCGCGAGAGCGCGACACTCCGAAGCGTTTCACAGGTTTATGGCAGGTTCGCGCTTCGCCCATTGTGACCTGCAAGAAGAAAAACACCCGAGGAATAAAATCCCCGGGTGTACCCGTTTCGCGCCTTTCTAGCGCTTGTAAATGTGCTCGATGGCGCTGGCGTAGCGTTGAGCCACCACGTTGCGCTTGACCTTCATCGTTGGGGTGAGCTCATTTTCATCCTCAGTAAGGTCGCTTTCTAGGATGTAGAACTTCTTGATGCCTTCCGCGTGGGAGACAGTGGTGTTCACCTTGTTGACGGCGTCTTGCACCTCGGCGCGCAGGGTGGCGTCGGTAGCCATGTCGCTCATGGAGCGGTTTTCTGGGATATTGTGGTCCAATTTCCACCGCTTGAGAATATCTGGATCCAAGGTGATAAGCGCTCCCACGAACGGCTTACCATCACCTACGACCATGGCCTGCGAAATCAGGGGGTGCCCGCGCAGGATATCCTCCATCGGGCCAGGCGATACATTCTTACCACCTGCGGTGACAATCAAGTCCTTCTTGCGGCCGGTGATGGTGAGCTTGCCATCATCGTCGATTTCCCCCAAGTCACCGGTGTTATACCAGCCATCCTCGAAGGCTTCCTCCGTGGCCTCGGGGTTATTCCAATACCCTTGGAAGACCATGCCGCCCTTGATGCAGACTTCGCCGTCATCGTTAATGCGCATGGTCACCCCGCCCAGCGGCGGTCCGACGGTACCAATGGATTGGTCCAAGTAGTCCACGGCCGCGGCCGCAGCGGTCTCGGTCAGGCCATAGCCTTCAAAAACGGGAACACCAATGCCGCGGAACCAATGCAATAAATCGTGGCCCATCGCGGAACCGCCGGTGATGCAGTACCGAACATTGCCGCCCACGCCCTGGCGGATGGTGGAATAGACCAGCTTGTCAAAGAGCTTGTGCTTAATTTTCAGCAGACGGTCTGGGCCTTCCGGCGTATCGAGTGCCTTGGAGTATTCGATGGCAATCTTTTCGGACTGCTCAAAAAGGAAGCTCTTGATGCCAGAATCCGCCGCCTTCGAGGCCGCAGAGTTGCGGACCTTTTCAAATACGCGCGGCACGCCCAAAATCACGTTGGGGCGAGAGCGGGCGAATTCGATGGAGATGGTGGAAAAATCGGACCAGTGATTCTGTGAAGCACCGCGAATGGCCACGGCGATCGATACGGCACGGGAAAAGACGTGGGCCAAGGGCAAAAATGTCAGGGTGTGGCTACCCGGCACGGCGAATACGCCGATGGGATTGGTGGTCAGCGCCCTAGCTTCTGAGAGCCAATTCCGGTGCGTCAGGATGCAACCCTTCGGCCGGCCGGTGGTGCCGGAGGTATACACCAAGGAGGCAAGATCATCGGTATTGGTGGCGGCAATGCGCGCAGATACCTCGTCGGTACCAATGCTGCGGCCTTCGAATTTCAAGGTATCGATAGCAGAAGAATTAATCTCTAGTACGCGCCGCAGCTGCGATGGCGAGCCCTTCAGGTTTGGTTCACCGTCGTCTTGTAGGACCAAGTTTTCTACCAATTCGGAGTGCTCGCGGGTTTCGGTAATGGCCAGCACCGCCCCGGAATCCTCAATGATCCAGCGCACCTGGGAGGCGGACGAGGAAGGATAGACCGGAACCGATGCCGCGCCGGCTGCCCAAATGGCGTAGTCCAGCAGGGACCATTCGTAGCGGGTAGCAGAAATGAGGGCAATGCGATCGCCCTGCTTCACGCCTAGCGCGATTAAACCCTGAGCTACTTCAAAGACCTCATCGATAAATTCTTTACCGGTGACATTGACCCACTCGTAATTTGCTGGGCGGGTAAACATGACGCCGTGCGGACGCTTCTTCGCGGTATCCATTAGGGCGGTGAGGCAGGTCTCCCCCGGCTCAATGGTAAATTCCGCCGGGGTGTGCACTTGTTGCAGGGTCACGCGATATCCTTTCGCACAGCTAATAATAATCTGTGCCTACTGTACCAACCGGAGAGCGTATCAACGCGTTTCACCCACGATCGAAGCTGTAATTATTCAGGGCTTATAACACCAGAGTGGCCTATTTATTGGAGCAATTCACCAGCTTGCCCTAGGGCCACAGGCTGCCGATGAGTGCAACGATGAGAACTAGCGCAATCATGGACCACAGCGTGAGCGAGACCCGCGATTTGGGCAGGGAGCGCTTGCGGCGAACGGACTGGGAGGTGCCGGCAACCGGCGTAGTTGTAGCGCGCTCATCCTTTTTGCGCTCTGGATCCCACAGGCCTTCGCGGGGATCTACCGGCTGGATCCTATCCGAGCTGGCGCCGGGTACGTCGCCGCTAGCTGCGTTATCGCCCGCGCCCTCCGAATGTTGTTCAGCCATGGTCTTTTACTGTAGTGCCGCGATCGCGAAACTGGGAAATTAGGGCAGCGCTGCGGTCCACGGCCCACATCAGGCACCAAGCAAGGCCAATCATGATGGGCACCACGATGATGACCACGATGACCATCTGTACCCACACGGGCGCCTGCACCAAGAACTGCGAAAATGCGCTGCTCACCTCAGTCAACCACTCCATGGGTCCTTATATTACTGCCTCACGGTAATCTGGCAGGTATGTCGAGCGCACAGATACCCGTCACTATTGCCACCCCATCTGGACGCATCACCGGCTTTAGCCGCGATGGCCTCTCCTATTTTCATTCGCTGCGCTTTTGCGAAATCCCTAGCCGCTTCGCCCCGTCGCGGCCACTGGAAAAGCCTCTCGACCAAGATGCGCGCACACCGCAGCCGGATGAGGTAGCACTCAGCATCACCGCCCCCGAGAACGCCGCGGATTGCCCCGTGGTGGTCTATATCCACGGGGGAAGCTTTGAAGGCGGTTCGCATGAGGACGAGCGGGTGCCAGGCACGGTAACGGCCCGCAAGGGCATCATCCAAGTCCGGGTGGGCTACCGCGTGGGCCTGGCCGGTTTCGCCCGCTTTGCCGACGATGAAGCGGACCGCTACCGCGGCATCGATGACTGCGTGCTGGCTTTGGAGTGGTTACAGGACAATATCGAATCCTTTGGCGGGGATAAAACGAATATCACCCTGGTGGGCCAATCCGCCGGCGCGGCGATTAGCCTGTGGCTTGCCCGGCGCGATCACTACCGCGGTGCTTTTCGGCGGGTCCTCGCCCTATCGCCTGTCTATCCCCGCGACACTTTTGAACACCGCGTAGCGGGATTGCACAGGTACCTCTCGGTCCCCATCGAACAAAGCGTTTTGGAATCGCTGTCGCCCGAGGCATTAGAAAAGGGTTACAAAAAGTTCCGCAAGAAGCACCGCTATGACTTGGCCCTCGGCCCAGCGCCGATGCAGGCCTCCGAATTGGCGGATATCCCCATCGTGGTGAGCTCTACCCGGGATGAGTTTTATGATCTTCCGGCCGGCAAGCGCATCGATAATATGGCCCTGGGCAAGTTTATTTGTAATTACCTTTCCCAACGCTTCGGCTTCCCACACGGGCGCTACACGCAATGGCGCCAGCTCGCGCAGTACGTGGACCCGGACCGCCTGATGGGCCGGATGATCGGCGATTCCCTCGTTCGCCGCTGGACGGCGCAGGTAGCCTCCGGCGCGCCAGGGCCTACCTGGATGATGGAGTTTACGAGGAAGCTTAAGCCAGCGCTGCACTGCGATGAGCTCTACCCGCTCTTCGGCACCGACTGCGAGCTAAATGAGTGGCTCTGCCACTTCGCCACCACCGGCGAGCCGGGTTTCCCTCGCTATGGCAGCGACCACCGCGTCCTCGAGTTTGATTTGGATACCGGGGATCGGCGCATTGCTTATGCCACCCTGGATTACGTGGCGGCGGCGTTTTATGAAGAGGACTAACTGCTACTACGCCTGAAGCGCCGTGCGCAATTCAGCTTCCGCCAGTTCCTCGCACATCCACGGGCTAAATACCGCCGGCACGGCATCGGTTGCGGCGATGAGGCGAGTTGGCTCGACCCATTCCCAAGAGTCGACCTCGTCCGAGTTCGGCTGCCACTGCGCTTGGGAGTCGAGCTCTACGCAGTAGACGGGGCAGATTTCATTTTCCACCAGGCCGGAAGAATCTACCGCCCGATAAGAAAAGGTGGGCAGCACCTCGCGCAGGTTAGATAGCGCGTCCGCGGGAATCCCTAACTCGAACTCAGCGCGGCGAATGACGGCATCGGCAGTCGCTTCTCCCGGGCCAGGATGCCCGCAGAAGGAATTGGTCCACACGCCAGGCCAGGTTTGTTTGCTCAGCGCCCGGCGGGTGATGAGTACCTTTCCTTGGCAGGTAACCCACGCGGAAAAGGCAAAGTGCAAGGCGGTGTCGGTGGTATGCACCTCGGATTTGAGGGCAGTACCAATGGCTTTTCCATCAGCACCCGCCAAGACTACCCGTTCCGTCATAGGTTCAGATCCCCCACCCACGTGACATTTCCAATATGCAGGCGGGCATTCCAGAGGTTGCCCGGCGCGACATCGTAGCGGTATTGCAGGTTGACCGAGGCGCCCGCGCCCAGCGGGTGATCGAGGCCCGGGGGTTCCACGTCAGGCGCGGAGTTCTCGTCATAGGGCAGTGCTTTTACCTTAGACCAGCCGCCGTTTCCGTCGGCACGCTCGAGGACGGGGTCATCGAAGGCATCGGTTGGCAGGGCCATTTCGTTTTCATTCTTGAGCAAAATAGTCACCACGGAGCCGCCGGAATTATTATCCGCATAAACCCCCTGTAGCTCCCAGCTGACCCCGAGGCCGGCATCTTTCACCGGGCTCGCCAGGTTGGAAGTAACCTCCTTATCGTCGGTGTCTTCCGCTTGATAAGGCGCTTCTTCCGAACTGGAGACGGTGATATTGTCCCCCAACCCGGTCTCTTCCGGCTGGAGAATGCTGCATCCGGCCAGAGTCACGGCGAGAAGGCTGACCACGCCTGCGCCTAAAGTGTGAGAAATTTTCACCGTGGATGGATCCTTTGCACGCGAAGATAACTTTATTTCTGCACAGATACCTTAGCCGAAAGCCCGCCCAAGGTATGCATCTGGGCTGCGCGCCGTGGCGTGTGGCATACTTGACTGTCTCTTTTAGGTACTCTTCCTCCACGCGTCTTTGAATTGAGCATCCCCCTATGAAATCCCTCGTACGCATTACCCGCAGCGCTTCTGCCCTGTGGCCTTATTATCTCGGCGTCTTGCTCGCAGCGACGGTCACCGCCGTCCTTGCGTTGATTTCACCCTTCCTTACCAGGGAAGCCACCGACATCATTGTTGAGGCGCTGCAAACAAACGAGCCGCTTGGCGATGCCCTGCGTGCCGTCCTTTTCCTAGCCCTCGCCCTTTTCCTGGCAGATGCCGCCAATGCTTTATTCCGGAATGTCGGCAGCTATATCGGCGATGTCATGGTCTCGCGCTTGCGCCAGATTTTATCCAATCGCTACTTTGCCAAGCTCTTGGCGCTGCCGCAGGGCTATTACGATAATCAGGTCACCGGCACGATCATTGCCCGGCTGGATCGCTCCATCGCGAATATCACGCAGTTTATCCAGTCTTTTGCCAATAACTTCTTCACGATGATCATCCAGACCATCGCGGTCTTGGCCATTACCGCCTGGTATTACTGGCCGCTGACCATTTTATTGGCGTTGCTTTTCCCCATTTATATGTGGCTAACCGCGCTGACCTCGAAGCGCTGGCAAAAATTTGAGGCCATTAAAAACGAAAACATCGACCAAGCAAATGGCCGCTTTGCTGAGGTCATAGGCCAGGTGAAGGTCACCAAATCCTTCGTCGCCGAATCCCGCGAGCTGGACCATTTTGCCCAGCGCTATGGCACCGTGGTCGATACCACGCGGCCGCAGTCGCGCTGGTGGCACATGATGGATACCTTCCGCGGCATCGCCATGGCCATAATCTTTTTGGGCATCTACGCGGTGATCTTCTGGCGCACCCTCGAAGGCCACTTTTCCATCGGCGATATGGTCATGCTCTTGCAGATGGTCACCATGGCCAAGCAGCCCGTATTCATGATGAGCTGGATGATCGATACGGCCCAACGCGCTATCGCCGGCTCGCGCGACTACTTCAAGGTCATGGAAGAAGACTTGGAGCCCACCGCCCCGCGCGAGCTGGTCGCCGCTATCACGGATTCTGGCACCCCCGAGCTCAACCTCACCCCCATCGCCCCATTGGAGCCCACGCCCGGCGCGCCGGTCTTTGCCTTTGATGATGTCTCCTTTGCCTATGAAGAAGGAAAGCCCGTCGTCAACAACATCTCCTTTAGCGCGCACGAAGGCCAGAAGGTGGCGCTCGTGGGAGAATCGGGCGGCGGTAAATCCACCCTGGTCAATCTGCTGCTGGGCCTTTATCACCCCTCGGCCGGCCACCTCGATGTGCTGGGCCACCGCGTCGATGACCTCACCGCGTCTCGCTTGCGCGCATCGGTAGGCGTGGTCTTCCAGGAGTCCTATCTCTTTTCGGGCACCATCCGCGACAATATTGCCTATGGCAAGCCTGGGGCCACGGAGGAAGAAATCGTGGACGTCGCCAAGCGCGCCAATGCCCATGACTTCATTGAGGCCTTCCCGGATGGCTATGACACGGTCATCGGCGAGCGCGGCCTGAAGCTTTCCGGCGGGCAGAAACAGCGCGTTTCCGTCGCACGCGCCATGCTAAAAGATGCCCCTATCTTGGTGCTCGATGAGGCCACCTCCGCGCTTGATACGAAGGCCGAACGCGCCGTCCAAGCCGGCCTGGATGAGCTGATGAAGGACCGGACCACGCTGATTATCGCGCACCGCCTATCCACCATCGCGGATGTCGATACCATCATCACACTAGAGGCAGGAAGGATCGATGAAATAGGCTCGCCTGCCGAGCTCGCGCAATCCGGCGGCATCTACGCCGAGCTGCTCAAACTCACCCAATCCAGCTCCGCCGCGGACCGCCGCCGGCTGAAAAAGTACGGCTTTGTCACCGGCACTAATTCCCACAGCGAGCACGACGAAGAAAGTGAATAAATCCACTGGGACTAATGCGCTTAAAGCGTTAAGCTTGTGTGCATGCAGTTTCCTAGCCTAGAAGAGTTGCAAGCCCGCGGTACCCGCAAGTGGACCGTCTTTGATGAGGACATCCTCCCGCTGTGGATCGCGGAGTCCGATTTCCCCACCGCCCCCGCCGTCAAAAAGGCGCTGCAGGAAATGGTGGATAATGAAACCTTCGGCTATACCCCCTCCCCCAAGACCTCGGGGCTGCGCGAGGCAGTCGCCGATTTCTATGCGGAGCGCTACGACTGGCGCCCCAATGCCGATCACATCTTCTGGATAGGCGATGTCGTCCGCGGCCTCTTGCTCGGCGTGCAGTACTTTACCCGCGATGATTCCCCCGTCATCGTGCCCGTACCCTCCTACCCACCGCTGCTCGAACTCCCCCGCACGGCGGGGCGCGAGAAGATCGAAACCAGCCTCGAGCTAGATGAAATCGAGCAAGCCTTCAAAGACGGCGCCGGTTCGATTCTTTTGGCCAACCCCTATAATCCGCACGGCCACGTCTTGTCGGAGGACTACCTCCGCGGGTTGGTGGAGTTGGCGGAGAAATACGATGCCCGCATCTTGGCCGATGAGATCCATGCCCCGCTGGTTTATGAAGGAAAGCATATCCCGGTGGCATCGCTAAGCGAGGAAGCAGCGCAGCGCACCGTCACCGTCACCGCCACCTCCAAGGCCTTTAACACCGCAGGACTTAAGTGCGCGCAGATCATCTTTTCCAATGCCGCCGATGCCCAGAAGTGGAACGGGCTTACCGGCGTGGCCAAAGACGGCACCGGCACCTTGGGCGTGCTTGCCGCAGAGGCCGCCTACCGCCACGGCGGGGACTTCTTGGACGAGGAAATCGAGTACTTGCGCGAGACCCGCGACTGGCTGGTTGAAGAACTGCCGCAGCGCATCCCCGGGCTGAAGACCTCGCAACCGCAGGCCACCTACCTGTTGTGGCTAGACTTTTCCGATACCGCCATCGCCGGCAATCCCCAGCCCGCCAAGTGGTTGCGGGAAAACGCCCGTGTGGCCCTCAACGAGGGCGATACCTTTGGCACCGGTGGCCCGGGGCACGCGCGGTTGAATTTCGCCACCTCCCGCGAAATCCTCGGCGAGGCGCTCGACCGCATGGAAAAGGCCTTCGCCGAGCTCGACTAGTTCTCAGCCGCCCTTTCTCCTCGCCCCATCGCACACGCGATGGGGCATTTATTGTATTTTCACCATGCTTTGATTTCTCAACAGGTGGGCAGTAATATCTCATTACACGAATAGTCCCTATAGGGCTACAGAATTCGCATTCTCGTTCGCGTCGCTTGCCACCACGGCCCTCGGCGCGGCCGACGGTTTTAGTACGCAATGTTAAGGAGCCAGGATGGCTACCACCACTGCCTCAGGCACCCCCAAGAGCAAGGCCACCGTTGTCATTGCCTCGCTCATGCTCTTTTCGATGTTCTTCGGCGCCGGCAACCTCATTTTCCCACCGATGGTGGGCGTTTCCGCCGGCACCAACTTCTGGCCCGCCGTGCTGGGCTTCCTCGCCGCCGGCGTGCTCTTGCCCGTCCTAGCCATCATCGCGGTCGCGATTTCCGGCCGCTCCGTCCGTGACTTAGGAGCAAATGGCGGCGCGATCTTTGGCGTCGTCTTTTCCGCCCTGTCCTATCTTTCCATCGGTGCGTTCTACGCGCTTCCGCGTACCGGCGCGGTATCCATGGAAACGGCGATCACTCCCCTGTTGGGCTGGGAAGGCACGATGGCCAGCGGTGCATTCAATACCGTCTTCTTCCTTATCGCGCTAGGCCTGGCGTGGAAGCCCAATTCCATCATCGATACGCTGGGCAAATTCCTCACCCCAGCCCTGGTGGCGCTGCTGGTGGTCCTCATTACCTTGGCGGCGCTAAACCACCCGCGCGACCCCCAGATGCCCACCGAAGATTATGCCTCTTCTCCCATGGTCACCGGCCTTTTCGAGGGCTATAACACCATGGACGCCATCGCTGGCCTGGCCTTTTCCATCGTCATCGTGGGTTCCCTGCGCTCTAAGGGCTTTAAGACCCAAAAGTCCCTGGTGAAGGGCACCATTACCGCAGCGCTTGTCGCCGGCGCCCTGCTTGCCGCCATCTACCTGGGGCTGGCCTGGGTGGGCCAGACCTTGCCCGATGGCCAGTCCTATGAATCCGGTGCGCCGCTGCTTGCCGAGGCCGCCAATCTCACCATGGGCACCTTCGGCCAGGCCCTCTTCTCCGCCATCGTCGTCCTCGCCTGCCTGACCACCGCGGTGGGCCTTATCACCGCCACCTCCGCATTCTTCGAGATGTTGGTACCGAAGACGAGTTACCACTTGTGGGCCTGCATCTTCACCGCGATGTCCATCCTCTTCGCCTTCCAAGGCCTCGACACCGTGCTGTCCATCGCGGTGCCGTTTATCACCTTCCTGTACCCACCGGCCATCTCCCTTATCCTGCTCACGCTTATCCAGCCGGCGGTAAAGAAGTCCATCGTGTTCTACTGGACGTACCGCCTTGCCCTGTGGGTATCGGTCATCTGGTCCGCCCTGACCGTTATTTCCGCGCAGGGTTGGGGCACCGCCGCCCTGGATCCCATCTTGTCGCTGGCGCCGGGCCAAACAGTGGATCTCGGCTGGATTGTACCTACCGTCATCGCGGCCGTTATTGGCCTGATTGTCGATATCTCCACCAGGGCCGGCGAGAAGCACTCTAACTCTGTGACCGCGGCGGCCGATGCCGATGGCGATGCCGTCGTTGACTCGCCGCTCGATGCAGCGGCATCGCCTAAGAGCTAAGCTCTCTCCTTCCACTCCCCGCCGCGGGCCCGCATTCCTCGGGTTCTGCGGCGGGGTTTCTGTCTGCGATTTCAACTCAGCTAGGGACGCCGGGATGCGCATGGTCGCGCGAAAAAGTACGGAATAGCCCCGCCCCACGTACCGTTGCACTATAGGTACTATCCCCGCGAGAAAAAGGATTATTTTCCCATGACTGATCACGCGCCGCTTTCCGTATTGGACTTTTGCACCATCTATGACGGTGAAACCCCTGCCCAATCCATTAACCGGTCGGTGGAATTGGCCCAAGAAGCCGAAAAGCTGGGGTATTCCCGCATGTGGTACACCGAGCACCACAATATGAAGTCCATTATGTCCTCCGCGCCCGCCGTCCTCATCGCGCACATCGGCGCCAAGACGGAGCGCATCCGGTTAGGCTCCGGCGGCGTGATGCTGCCCAACCACTCGCCGTACGTCATCGCCGAGCAATTCGGCACCTTGGAGGAGATGTACCCGGACCGCATCGACTTGGGCGTCGGCCGCGCCCCCGGCACGGACATGAATACCTTGGGCCGTGCGCTGCGCCGCGATGGGCAGTCTGCCGAGCGCTTCCCAGAAGACGTCAAAGAGCTCAATGCGTACCTAGAAGGCAAGGCCTATATCCCTGGGGTCAGCGCGATTCCCGGAGCTAATACGAACGTTCCTATCTATATTCTGGGCTCGTCCATGTTCGGCGCTTCGCTCGCGGCAAAGCTCGGCCTCCCCTACGCCTTTGCCTCCCACTTCGCCCCGCAGCACCTCGAGGAAGCAACCACCTACTACCGGGAAAACTTCCAGCCTTCCGTGCGGTTTAGCGAGCCCTACGTCATCGCCGGAGTAAACGTCACCGCCGCCGATACTATGCAGGAGGCAGAAGCCGAGTACGAGCGCGTGTGCTTCAACCGCGTGAAATCATTCGCCGGCCGCGGCAAGTACCTGACCGACCAGCAGGTAGAGCAGATCATCGAGTCCTACCAGGGCCAGCAAATCCTGGACATGCTGCGCTACTCCGCGGTCGGTACCACCAAGGAAGTCACCGAATACCTGGAGAAGTTCCAAGAGCACGCCAAGGCCGACGAGCTGATGATTTCCCTGCAATCCAGCTCGCACGAGAACGTCATCAAGAATATGCACGTGCTTGCCGAGGGCTGGCAGCTCGATCCAGCCAACGTAGCGGGTACCCCGCGCTAAACCCCGCCTCACTGCGCTACAAAGCGCCGCGTTGGGCCGCCCTCGGCCTCAACGCTGGCCGCTCGGTGCCACCGAGGCTCGCCACACAACAGCCGCTGAGATTGCCCTAATTAATGGCAATATATGCCTCCCCCCGAATGGTTTTAGAGCGTTTATGTGTTGAGTAACACACACGTTATTCTTCATTTATGAAAATTTTGCGCGCGCGCTCAGCGCTGGGCTGTCTCGCGATGGTGACAGCCCTGGGCACGATAACAGCTTGTTCAGCGGGCCATACGGCGGTGGTAGATACCTCCGGCGACAACGCCGCCCTAACGGTGGCATCTAGTTCGGGGGCCACCTCGCTCGATTTCACCACTACCGGTGGGGCCGCCGCGCCCTCGGTGCTTATGGATAATGTCTATGAAACCTTGGTGCGCATCGATGAAGACGGCTCCATCACCCCAGGCTTAGCCAAGGACTGGGACATCAGTGAGGATGCGAAGACCTATACTTTCCACCTGCGCGATGGCGTGACCTTTTCCAATGGCGACCCCTTTACCGCGCAGACCGCAGCCTTTTCCATTAATTACGTAAAAAATGACTGGGCCAACGGCATTTCCGCTGCCATGGACCCGGTCGAAAGCGCCACCGCAGTAGATGACCACACCCTCAAGGTGCGCCTAGAAAAGCCCTCCAATGGCTGGCTGTGGTCCATGGGCACCACCATCGGCGCAATGATGTCGCCTAAGGGCATGGACGACCTCGCAGCGAAGCCTATAGGCACCGGCCCCTACGAGGTGGCGGGATTTTCCCCCTCAGAATTCGTCTCCTTGCACAAGCGCGATGATTATTGGGGCACGCCGTCTGAGCACGATGTCACGGTGCGCTACTTCCCCGATGCCATTTCCTCGGTCACCGCGCTGCGCTCGGGCGGCGTGGACGTCGTCTGGGGCGTGGGCAACCCCGAAATCCTCGATTCCCTGGATGATTCCATCGATACCAACGTAGGCACCACCAATGGTGAGGTCCTGCTTTCGATGAATAATGACCGCGCCCCCTTCGACGATCCGCGCGTGCGGCAGGCCGTGGCCTACGCCGTCGACCGCAAGGCCGCCAATGACATTGTGTGGTCCGGCATGGCCACCGATACCGGCGGCGCGCCCATCCCACCCACCGATCCGTGGTTCGAGGGCAAAAACTATTACGACTTCAACCCGGATAAGGCCCGCTCGCTGCTTGCCGATGCCGACGCTGAGGGCACCCCACTCACCATCACCGTGCCTACGCTCTACTATGCCCAGGCCATCTCTGAGCTGCTGTACTCGCAGCTTTCCGATGTCGGCTTCGACGTCACCCTCGAAACCGCCGAGTTCCCCGCCGTGTGGCTGGGCCAGGTTCACGGCGCCAAGGACTACCAGATGTCGATTATCTCCCACGTGGAGGCCCGCGATATCCCGGCGCTTTTTGGCAACCCGGATTATTACCTGAATTACGATTCCGCCCGCACGCGCGAGCTGCTCGAAAAGGCAGATACCGCGAAGCCTGAAGACTATCCCCGCCGCATGACGCAGGTCGTGGACCAAGTCATGGCCGATGCCGGCGCGCTGACCGTGGTGAATATGCCGAATGTCGTTCTAACGCGCCACGGCATCGGCGGCTTGCACACCGATCAGGTCACCGACGCCATCGTGTTGCGCGATCTCACCGACGATAAGGAGGACCAATGAGTACCTCTCGGGCACAGGCCATAATCCGGCCGCTGCTACGCTTCGTTCTCACGCTTTTTATCGCCTCCCTCATCATCTTCGCGCTCATGCGCGCCGTGCCCGGCAACCCGGCGCGCGTCGCGTTGGGCGTTAATGCCACTGAGGACGCCATCGCCGAGCTCAGCGCGGAACTCGGCCTCGACCGGCCGCTCATCGCGCAATACGGCGAGTGGATGAAGGGCCTTGCCACCGGTGATTTTGGCAAGTCGCTGTCCTCGCAGCAGGACATCACCCCGCTCGTCCTTGACCGCCTGCAGGTCACGCTCATCCTCATCGGCCTGGCCATGGCCTTGGCGCTGGCCTGCGCGATTCCCATCGGCATGTGGCTGGCGCATAACCGCAATTCGCGGGTTGCCGGCCTGGTCTCCGCGGGAACGCAGTTGGGCATCGCCGTGCCAAGCTTCTTGGTCGGCATCATCTTGGTGGCCATCTTCGCGGTCCACCTGGGCTGGCTGCCGGCCAATGGTTGGGTGCCGCCCAACCGCGGCGTGGGCGATTTCCTGCGCCACCTCATCCTGCCGGTCATCGCGCTGGCCCTGGTCCAGGGCGCCATGCTTACGCGCTATATGCGCTCCTCGGTGCTCGACGTTATGGACCAGGACTATATCCGCACCGCCCGCGCCCTGGGCGATTCCCCGCGGGAGGCCCTGCACCGCCACGGGCTGCGCAATGCCGCCCTGCCGGTGCTGACGGTCTCTGGCCTGCAATTGACCTCGATGGTGGTAGGCGCCGTGGTCATTGAATCCGTCTTCGTCATCCCCGGCGTGGGCTCCATGCTGCTCGATGCGGTCTCCGTGCGCGATCTGACCACGGTGCAGACCCTCGTCATGCTGCTGGTCACCTTCGCGCTGGCAGTCAACATGCTTACCGATGTCGCCTACCGCCTCATCGACCCCCGAATCAAGGCAGGTGACGCGCGATGAAAATGCGTTTTTCTGGTTGGCTAGGCGCCGTACTCGTCGGCGCGGTCGTAGTAATCGCCCTCGTATCGCTGGTGTGGACGCCGTACGATCCCACCCTCGCGCAGCCGGGTAGCCGCCTATCCGGCCCCACCGCGGATCACGTCCTAGGCACGGATCGCTACGGGCGCGATACCGCCTCGCGCATCATGGCGGGCGCGAAAATCACCGTCTTCGTGGGTCTTATCGCCGTCGGCATCGCAGGTCTTATCGGCATCCCGCTGGGGATTCTCGCGGGCATGCGCCGCGATACCTGGGTAGAAGCGCTGGTCATGCGCGGCGCCGACGTGGTACTCGCCTTCCCGGCGCTCTTGCTCGCCATCATCGCCGGCGCGGTCTGGGGCCCATCGACGCTGACGGCCATGATTGCCATCGGTATTTCCGGCATCCCCTCCTTTGCCCGCGTGGCGCGCTCTGGCACGCTGCAGGTGGTCACGCAGGACTATATCGCCTCCGCCCACATCTCCGGCGTGCCGGGCTGGAAGGTTGCGGTGCGCCACGTGCTGCCGAATATCGCGGGCCTTATCATCGTCCAGGCCTCGGTGTATTTTGCCCTCGCCATCCTCGCGGAGGCGGGCCTGTCTTACCTCGGTTTGGGCACCCCACCCCCGGCCGCCTCGTGGGGCCGCATGCTGCAGGATGCCCAATCGCTGCTGAGCACCGATCCCCTCCAGGCCCTGTGGCCAGGACTCGCCATCGCCGCCACGGTCTTGGGCTTTAACCTGCTTGGCGATGCCCTCCGTGACGCCCTCGACCCCCGCATGAAAGGAGCCACGCGATGAGCCTTTTAAGCGTGCGCGATCTCAGCCTCAGCGCCTCCGAATCCTCCCTCGTCGGACCTATTAGCTTCGAGCTCGAGGCGGGCGAAAAGCTCGGCATCATCGGCGAATCCGGCTCCGGTAAGTCACTAACCGCGCTGTCCATCATGGGCCTGCTGCCCACGGGGATTTCCGCCACCGGCGAGGTCACCGTGGCCGATCATCAGATCATCGGCGCGCGAGATTCCGCCATCCGTCCGCTGCGCGGCAAGACCATGGCCATGGTTTTCCAAGAACCCATGAGTGCGCTGGATCCCCTAATGCGCATTAGTGCTCAGCTCACCCACGCCGGTACGCGCGATATCGCCGCGGCCCTAGAAGAGGTCGACCTCGACGCCGATCTCGCCTCACGCTTTCCCCACCAGCTCTCCGGCGGGCAGCGCCAGCGCGTCCTCTTAGCCATGGCCATGGCAGGCAGCCCCGACGTGCTTATCTGCGACGAGCCCACCACCGCCCTCGATGCCACCACGCAAGACGGGGTCCTCCGCGTCATCGAGCGCGTGACCGAACAACGCGGCACCGCCCTGCTTTTTATCACCCACGACCTCAACGTCATCCAGCGCATGTGCCCGCGGGTGCTGGTCATGCGCGATGGCTACATCGTGGAGGAAGGTCACACCGAGCGCGTACTCACTCAGCCGCGCCACGCCTATACCCAAGAACTGGTTTCGGCCTCACAGCCGCCAGACTTCGCCCTCACCCCGGCGGGTGGGGAGAAGGAAGCGGTGGTGCTGGAGGGCATCGGCAAGCAGCATGGCTCCCAGGCCGCGCTGGCGGGAATCGATCTCCGCGTGCGCCGCGGCGAGCGGCTCGGCATCGTCGGCGGCTCCGGTTCCGGCAAGACCAGCCTGCTGAAGATCGTGGCTGGACTGGATGCCCCAACCTCCGGAACCAGCACCGTGAACGGGCGCGTGCAGATGGTCTTCCAAGACCCGCAAGGTTCGCTAAACCCGCGGCTGAAAATCTGGAAATCCATCGCCGAGGCCATGCCCGGGCGCCTGTCCAAGGCCGAGCAACGCGAGCGCGCCGCCGCCGCGCTGGAAGAGGTGGGCATGTCCGGCAAGGCGCTCGACCGCTTCCCCCACGAATTTTCCGGCGGGCAGCGCCAACGCATCTCCATCGCCCGCGCGCTGTGCGGCGAACCGGATATCCTGCTTGCCGATGAAGCCGTCTCCGCCCTCGACATGTCCGTGCAGGCCCAGGTGCTGGAATTGCTCGCCCGCCTCATCGAGGACCGCGGGCTGACCCTGCTGTTTGTCACCCACGATCTCTCCGTGGTGCGCGGGCTCTGCGATAGGGTCGCCGTGCTCAACCGCGGCGAGCTCGTCGAACACGGGCCCACCGAGCGCGTGTGGTCTGCGCCAGAAAGCGACTACACCCGCCGACTCATTGCCGCTGCAGGGCAGTAAGATCCCTGCGGCGTAGGGTGGTTGCGGTAGACGTTTTAAACGAAAGGAGTCCAGCAGGCTCGTGAGCACCGACCACCCTATCCCGCAACGCCCCAGCACCACCCAGTTGCTGACCGCCTTTAATACCGCCTCCGTGCGTTGGCCCGGCGCCCTGCGCGCGGCCTTGGCGCTGCTGCTTCCCGGCGCCTTCGCCATGCTCACCGGCCACGACTACGCCATCCTGCTGCTGGCCACCGGCGCCTTCGCCGTTATTTTCGGCGAGGGCCACCCCTTTCGCACCCGGCCCCGCGTCATCCTTACCGCGGGCCTGGCCCTGACCACCGTGGCGACCGTGGGCGTGCTGGTCGGCCACCTGATTTTCGTCTCCGGGCACGGGCACTGGTGGCTGCTGCTCGCCGGGTTCTATTCCCTCCTGCTCGCCGCGCTGTGCGGCTTTGCCCAGAACGCGCTGCGCCTACCGCCGCCAGGCGCCTTCTTCCTCGTCTTGGTCGGCGGCGGCTCGGTGATGCTGGCACGGACGGATACGAGCGTCGGCCAGCTGTTCTTCTGGTCCCTGACCGGCGTGCTGGCCAGCCTGATTCTGGGCATGGCGCCCGCGCTCATTGATGTGCACGGCCCCGAGCGCCGCGCCGTCGCCGCCTTGGAAAAGGCCACCGCTGCGTTTGTTTCCGGCGAGGATGATTCCCTCGCCCGCCACCACCAGGCCCAAACGGCGCTCTCAACGGCCTGGCAAGCGCTTGCCGATGCCGGCATTATCCGCGGCGGCCGCATCATCAACTCGGCAGCCGCGGGCCTGGTGGATCGCACCTTGCAGGCCCAAGGGCGCATCGTCGCGCATAACCGCGCGCTGGACTTGGGTTCTTCTTCCGATCTGCTGACTGATTACGCCACCGATGTGGACCCGCACCGCACCGCTATCCCGCACACCCGCCCCACCGGGCGCTACCGCATCTACCGCGCCGCGGTGCGGGATTCGCATGCCATGGTGACCACGCAGAAGATTGTGTTGTCTGCCGCTATTACCACGGTGGTCAGCCTGTCTTTAGGTTTTGACCGCCCAGACTGGGGCGTGGTCTCCGCCTTTCTCATGCTGCAGTGGGGACCAGACCACGTCGCCGGCACTGTCCGCGGTATCCACCGCATGCTCGGTTCCATCGTCGGCGTCATGCTGTTTTCTATCTTCCACTACTTCGGCGTGTCCGGGTGGAGCTTGCTGGTAGCCCTCGCCGCCTGCCAATTCTGCGCGGAAATTTTCGTGGCCAAAAACTACGCCATCTGCGTCATCTTCTCCACCCCGCTCGCGCTGCTGATGGGCAATTCCGCGCAGCGCCCCCTCTGGCCCACCATCCAGGCGCGCATCAGCGAGGTCCTCATCTCCATCATCGTGGCCACCATCGTGCTGTGGTTCTGGCAGCGTTCCGCGCCCGTCCGCAACCAGCACCGCTTGCAAACCCGCGCCATGGAATCCATGTCCACCCTGCTCGGGCTGCTGTTTATCAATACTCCCGAAGAGGTCCTCGCCAGCCGCCGCGACCTGCAATACGAGTTGTTATCCGAGCGCCGCGCCATGCAATCCCTCGCCGCCGATAACCCCGCCACCGCCCGCGAATTGTGGCAGCGGCACATCGCCATCCAGCACGCGGGCTATTTCTTGCTCGACTATTGCTCCACGCACCCGTTCAGGATGGCAAGCAGGGAGGAGCTAGACGGCATCGTCAAGCAGATTCACGCCGCGCATGCCCAAACGCGCTAGCTTGTGGAATGCGTCGCGGTACTGAACAATTGAAGCCACTCCCCCTCGCCGATCTAAGGACACCGTGACTTCTTCCTCCCGCGCCTACAAGCGCTCCCTCGAACCGCACGATAAGGGCAGCGCCGTCGGGCTCTACCCGCACAATATGCACCCCGGGCTGGTGCCTGGCATCAGCGTTGAGGACCAACGCAACCGCTTCGGCCTGGATAAATCGCTATTTTCCATCACCGCCGTCCTCATCGTGGCCTTTATTATGTGGGGCATCACCATGCTCGATAACCTGGCCGCCGCCTCCTCCACGGCCTTTAACTGGGCCATCACCAATACAGGATGGCTGCTGAATATCACCATGCTGCTGGCCACCGTGACCATGGCCTATATCGGGTTCTCCCGCCTCGGCCGTATCAAGCTTGGCACGGATACGGAAACGCCCGAATTCAGCTACTTCAGCTGGGTAGCGATGATGTTTGGCGCCGGCATCGGCGTCGGCATCTTCTTCTACGGGCCCTCCGAGCCGCTATCGCACTACCTCAGCCCTCCCCCGCACACCGTGGATAACGGCAGCTCCGTCGAGGCACTGCACCAAGCCATGGCCCAATCGCACTTCCACTGGGGCATTTCCCCGTGGGCGGCCTATGCTTTGGTTGGCGCCGCGATTGCCTATTCCTCCTACCGGCGCGGGCGCGTACCCCTCATTTCTTCCATCTTCCAGCCGCTCTTCGGCTCCCGCGCCACGGACGGCCCGCTGGGCAAGCTTATCGATGTCATGGCGCTTATCGCCACCCTCTTCGGTACCGCCGCTACCCTGGGGCTTTCTGCTATTCAAATCGGCCAGGGCGTCAGCATCATTCGCGGCGCGGGCCCCATGACCAATTCCGCACTCATCATCGTCATAGCCGTCTTAGGCTGCGCGTTTATCATCTCTGCGGTCTCTGGCGTCGCGCGCGGCGTGCGCTACCTGTCCAATATCAATATCACCTTGACCTTGGGGCTTGTCGCTTTCGTTTTCTTGGTCGGGCCCACCCTATTGCTGCTGAACCTGATTCCTTCGGGCATCGTGACCTATATCGATCAATTTCTGCCCATGATGGCCAAGGATTTGTCCTGGGGCGATGAGACCATTGAATTCCAGTCTTACTGGACGGCGTTCTACTGGGCCTGGTGGATTGCGTGGACGCCGTTTGTGGGCATGTTCGTCGCCCGCATCTCCCGCGGCCGCACCATTCGCGAATTCGCCGCCGTGACCATCTTCGCCCCCACCGCCATCTTGGCGTTGGCCTTTACCATCTTTGGTGGCACCGCCATTTCCTTCAACCAAGAAGGTGTAGAGGGCATCGACGGTGAATCCTCCAATGAGCAGGTGCTCTTTTCGATGTTCCAAGACCTCCCCCTTGGCAGCATCACCCCATTTATCCTTTTGGTCATTCTCTCGGTCTTCTTTGTCACCTCGGCCGACTCCGCCTCCGTGGTCATGGGCACCATGTCCTCCAAGGGTGACCCAACCCCGAATAAGCTCATCGTCATCTTTTGGGGTCTGTGCATGATGGGCATCGCCATCGTCATGCTGCTGACCGGCGGCGAAGACGTCCTCACCGGCCTTCAAAACCTCACCATCCTGGCAGCGCTGCCCTTCTGCCTCGTGCTGTTGACCATGATGGTGGCGTTCATCAAGGATCTGCGCTCTGATCCGATGTTTATCCGCCGCACCTATGCCCGTTCGGCGATGGACAATGCGGTCATGCGCGGCATCGCAGAGCATGGCGATGAATTCGAGTTCACCGTCCAGCACGCCGAGGACGGACGCGGGGCCGGGCATGACTTCGATTCCGCCGCGGACCGCTATACCGAGTGGTACCAACGCACCGACGAAGAAGGCCGAAACGTCGACTATGACTTCGAAACCGGTAAATGGTCCGATGGATACGACCCAGAAAATGAGGAGAAATAATGGGGCTTCCCAGCGATGTCGTTCTCGATGGCTACACCCTCATCGAGCAGCACGAGATTGACCACGAATTCTTATTGCGCGGCTCACCACTTAGCACGAACACTCCCTTGCTCTTCGCCGCCGCCATCGCCGGCATCGCGCTCGTGGCCGCCAGCTTATTTCTCCGCGGGCGCGGCCGTGTCATCGCCGGTGTACTGGGCGCGGTGCTCGCAGTCAGCAAGCTGTGGTGGATGCCCTTCGCCTTGGCTCGGCACTTCGATGACAGCCAGGTCTTTGGCTATACGCTCAAGTACTTCCCGCAGTACTGGCCGGTAGCCTCCATCATTGTCGGCGCCATCGCCCTCATTGGCCTCGCCTCTGCCGTTATCCGCCGGCCTTAGCCGCCGAGCACGGCACCTGCAGCGACCTACCCACTACTCTGGCGCGCTCGCGCAGTTCACAGGGATGAATTATTTCTGCACGCCGGCTGCCTCTCGCATGGCCCTGGTTTGTGCGGAAGGATGCTCGTTTTCGGTGGCCAGGCGCTCGAAAGCCACGGCGGCGAGCGCTGCTGCCTGCATACCGAGCACGGAGTCATCAAAACGCATCATCGGCGAGTGATTCCACTCGCGCTGGTTCTCGGGCGTCGAAGGGTTGGCCGTACCCATCCACATAAACGTGCCCGGCACTTGGGAAAGGACATAGCCGAAGTCCTCAGAGGCCATCATCGGGGCCTCGAAAGGCTGCATATTTTCCGCGCCAAACATCTGCCCCCACAGCGTGGCGGCAAATTGGTTCTCCCGCGGGTTCGTCTTCGTCGTGGGATACAGCACCTCGAAATCCACCTGCGCGGTGCACCGGTGCGAGGCAGCCACCGAGCTGGAGACCTCGGTGATCATTTGGCGGACGGCGTCGATCTTTTCGTCGCGAAGAACGCGCACCGTCGCCCCCAGCGCCGCGCGATCCGGAATCGCGTTATACGCACCATTGCCCGCCCACAGGTTGGTCACGGTGATCACGATGGGCTCCAGCGCATCGAAGCGGCGCGTCAGCGCGGTCTGCAGCGCCATCTGAATTTCCGCCAGCGCCGCGACGGGGTCGATGGCATCGTGCGGGCGGGAACCGTGCCCGCCCTTACCCAGCACCGTAATGGTCAGGTTGGACGAGCTTGCCATCATCGGCCCGGGAACATAGTGGAACGTGCCCCGATCCTGCGGGCCCACGTGCAGGCCGTAGGCGGCGATTGGGCGTCGGCCAGCGGCATCGAGCACGCCTTCCTCAATCATCGGCTGCGCACCGCCGGGGCCTTCCTCGCCGGGCTGGAACATAAAGGTGACATCGCCATGCAGCTCCTCACGGTGCTCACACAGCATGCGCGCGGCCCCAATCAGCCCCGCGGTATGTAGGTCATGGCCGCAGGCGTGCATGTATTCATTGATCGACGCAAAGGGGCTTCCGGTCTGCTCATGCACCTCCAGCGCGTCCATATCCGCGCGCAACAGCACCGAAACCGGCCGCTCGCCGCGCTTGCCGCCACGCAGCACCGCCACCACGGAGCTGAGATCCTGCCCCACATGGATCTCGAGCGGCAGGCCCTCGAGCGCCTCAAGGACTTTTTTCTGCGTGCGCGGCAGGTGCAGCCCGATTTCCGGGTGACGGTGCAAATCGCGCCGAATTTCCTGCAGGTCCTCCACCATGTTTTCGCCCATGTCCTGAAAAATCTCCGTCGCCTGCTGCTTGCCGATGCGCGCCCTTGTCACCGGCAGCGGCGGCAACTCCTGCGCTTGGCGCGGCGCGGACTTACGTCCGGGGTGGTTGGGGCGAACAATTTTCGTGGGATCAGTCATGTAGGCTCCTTTACTCGCTGTCATATTCGACAATACCGCAGGTTATCCGCAGGGTGAATGGGCGGCGAGGCGACAGGTGTGACGCGTGGGGCGAGTTATCCACAGGCGAGGCGGAGCGGGCTTTCGCGTGGGTGGACGGTGGCTTAACCTCGCAGGCATGACCCGCTTGCAGGACTACGCCCGACAATTAACCTCGCCGATGGAGCTTCTCGGCGAGGTATTCGGCCTTGCCGAGGCGGACCTGCGGCGGCTCGGCATTTCCCGGCAAGAATCGCGCGAATTGCTGCTGCTTGCCGATGCCTACTTCGGCCCTACCTCCTTCACCCGCCGCCAGCGCACGTGCCGGGAA
Source organism: Corynebacterium sp. KPL2861 (assembly GCF_040225475.1). Classification (NCBI taxonomy): domain Bacteria; kingdom Bacillati; phylum Actinomycetota; class Actinomycetes; order Mycobacteriales; family Corynebacteriaceae; genus Corynebacterium; species Corynebacterium sp. KPL2861. The sequence continues at coordinate 142,146 of NZ_JBEHFW010000004.1, read as the reverse complement.
ACCAAGCACTGCTTAACCACGCTCAAGCTGATTGAAAAATACGTCTCCCGCACCAAGACTAAGCGAGACGCTTGGGCGCTGCGGGCGGAGTTGTGTGCGACGTCGCGGGACATCGACAAGCTGGCGCGCACCCGGCTCAAGGAGATGTATCCTCCCCGCCAGCCCCAGCGCGGGGTGCGCATGACCCGGCGCAAGGGCGGGCCCTCCACGCTGTCTATTACGGGCGATTCCGATTTCATCGCTGACCTGCACTCCACCATAGGAGAGGATTCCCCGCTCGAGGCCGTCGACCGCATCTTCTTTCGCGGTGGTGCCACGCGCCCAGTGGCTAGCACCAATATCATCATCCACCTCGATGAGCTGGATAAAATCTTAAGCGGCGGCGGTGAAGAGGTCACGCTGCAGATGACCAATGGTGCCGAAATTTCCGGAGCCAAGTTGGTGGAGAAAAAGCTAGCCGAGGTAGGCCTCATCACCCTCATCCATCCCTTCAAAGGCCCGGTCAACCTCTATAGGACCTCCCGGTTCGCCTCCGAAAAGCAGCGGTTGATGGCCGCCGCCGAAAACCCCTCCTGCCCGTGGGCGGAGTGTAATTATCCTGCCGATAAATGCCAGGTCCACCATCTCCAGGCGTGGAAGCACGGCGGCGAGACGAATATGGATAACCTGACCATTGCTTGCCCCTACCACAACGGCGTCAATGACGATGACCCGCACGCCCCACCGGTGCGCGGCCGCCTGCATCGCCACCGCGGCCGCATCGAATGGCTACCACCCTGGGCCTCGCCGCCCAGCTAGGTGCCGCCTTTACTTGATGCGATTGAGCCGGGCCCGAACAGTTCTGGGGTTCCTAAGTAAGTGGCGCCTTTCCTGCCGTTGCTCTTCTTATTGCCGCCGATAGCAACCGCTGGTTTAGCGGTTGCCGGTTTGGCGTGCCATAAGCCTTCTACCCCAAGGCCCGTGCGCCGTAAGGCTCGTGCGCGGTGGGAAGGGTGTGCCATGAGACAGGGCACCCTGGGATCCGGGCGCCGTGGGATCTAGGTGCCCTGGGAACTTTGTGCCGGGAAAACGGTGCACCGGGAGACCCTGTGCCGACGGTGCGTTGTGGTGTGCCTCCATCGCTGGGTGCTAAGTCACGACCTTGGCGCGGTGGTAGATGTTCGCGAGCGACCAGTGGTTAGCTGGGTAGGAGGTTTTAGGCTTCAAGGAGGCTGCGGCCGAAATAATCGGATTCATCGGCGATGCCGGGAAGCGCGAAGAAGTAGCCGCCGCCGTAGGGGCGGATATAGTCAGCCAGCGGTTCGCCTTCGAGGCGTTTTTGCACCGTGATGAACTGTCTTTCCAAGTCCTGCTGGAAGGAAATAAACACCAGTCCCACGTCTAGGGTGCCGTTATCGCGCACGCCGTTGTCGTAGTTATAAGCGCGGCGCAGCATAAGTTGGTCAGCGGTTTCTGGGGTGCGAGGATTAGCCAGGCGGATGTGGGCATCGGTGGGAATGACATCGCCGGTGGCATCATCGAGGTAATCCGGTTCGGCGTGCTCGTCGCCGCCCGATAGCGGGCCGCCCGTTGCGCGGTCGCGGCCGAAGATTTGCTCCTGCTCGGCAATGGAAATGCGATCCCAAAACTCGGTGTACATGGCAATAAGCCGCACCGCCATATAGCTACCGCCTGCGGCCCAGGCAGGCTCATCCGAACCGGCCCACACGAGCGAATCGTAGTTATCGGGGCCAGGATTAACGATGCCATCCTTAAACCCCAAATGATTGCGCTGCGTACCCGATGGCCGCGGGGAATTCATATAACCATTCTGTCGCCAGCGCACCGCCACATCGCCGCGCGTATGGCGCAAGATATCGCGCAGCGCGTGGAGAACGGTATCGCGTTCATCGGCGCAAATCTGCAAAGCTAAGTCACCGTGGCACATTTCTTCTTGCAGGGTGTCATCGGCAAACGATTCCATCGCGCTCAAGTGCGCGGGCTTGTGGGCGGCAAGGCCGAAGCGGTCATCGAAAAGCGAATCGCCCACCGCGAGGGTAATGGATAAGTGGTCGGCCGGCAGCTCTGGGCCCAACTCGCCCGAATCCATCGCCGGATAGGCAATTCCATCGGGCGCCGGCGTGCCACCTGCGGTTAAGATGCGCGCCCTTTCACTTAGCGTGCGCAGGAGCTTGTCCAAGCGGGCTTTTGTCTTCACCTGCACATCCAGCGCCACTACCTCCGAGTACTTCTGCGGAGGATTGATGATGCCTTGCTGGTGTTCGCCGTGAAAATCCAGCGCGCCCGGGCGATCCAGTGAATCGGTGGATTCCAGCGGAAGCGAGGTGGGCTCGGCTCCTGCTCCCGGGGCTGCGCCGACGGCCGCGGAGGCGGCGAGGCCAGATAAAAAGGAGCGGCGGGAAAAGTTAAACGGGCACGGCACTAGTTCATCCTCCGGATAACGGTCATGGTGGCAACCGGGGCGAGCAGCTCATTCGCCTTGGCGACGCCCGCCTGTAAGCGCAAGCGGTCCTCCTGCGTCCAGTCCGCAAAAGCGATGCTAGACGCACCACCGTATTTATCGTCGAATTCCTCAGCCAGGGCGTCCAAGTCCACGAGCTGGTCGTAGATGGGAGCGGTGTCTAAACCGCGATCCTCAACCAAAGAGCGCACGGGATCCAGCGTCACCCGCGTCGATGTAATAACCCCGCGCAGGGCGGTAGGCAGGGCGTGGGCTCCGAAATCGCGCTCGCCGCGCAGATCAAAACGTTCGAACTCCTCCATCACCTCATGCGCGCGCAGCCCATAATCCGGGGCGGGGATGGCGAAATGGGAGGTATCGAGGGCGTGGGCGGTTTTGTCGGTGGCATCGGCAAGCGCGGTGGCGGGCAGGGCGGCATCGCTGGGTGGACGGTTGGACCACAGGATGCGCTCGATGTCTTCGTAGGCCTCCAAATCCGGGCCCGGCCACTCCGCGCTGGAATCGTCGAAGGAGCGGTAATACTCCAGGTAGTCCAGGTAGGCGGCTTGGGCGGCGGGGCGGGAGGAAGAAGTGGCATCGGCAAGCGCATGGGCGCGCTTTTGCAGCTCCGGCACGCGCTTTTTCTGGTTTTCTGCCTGCTTGATGGATACCGCGGCGACCTCGTGGTCCGTAATGGGAACCATCTTGGGAGCATCAGCCACGGTGGAGCCCGCCACCGTGAAATCATCCGACTCCACCGCGGAATCGTTGTGAAATACACAGGTCAGGTGGTAGGTTCCGTCCTCCAGCTGGGGGTTCCACTCGCGGATGGCGGGGGTACCGATGCGCTCGAGGACCTGGTAGGCATTGCCCTTGTCATCTGAAACATAGACCGTGAGGGCAAGCCCGGTGGTGTTATTGATCTTCCATTTCGCCTCGCCCTGCACGTCCTCAGGCGCCGGGCAGGAATACACATCGCGCACGGCGAGCTCGCGCGGGGGTTGCTCGCTGCCCTGCCCGCTGAGCATCGCCTGGGCACCCGTTTGCGAGATGGAAAGTCCAACTGCGAGCGCGAATGCAACAGCAAAACGGGAAATCTTCATAAATTAGAAAGGCAGGTTCTTCAAATCCAGGCCGGGGTGACCACTCATGACCCAGCCGATGATGCCAGCGGCTATGCCCAATGCGGCGAGGATACCGATGATGCCCACCTTGGTGGAACTGGATGCGGCGTGGTTGGTATCCGGCTGCTGGGCCTTATCCAGCGTGGTCACGGCGGGAACGCCCTGCTCGGTGACCTTGGTGTCATTCATGCCATCGACAACCGGCTTCAGATTGGTGCCAGCGCGTGAGGTGTCATCCACGCGCTCTACGGAGTCATAATCCTCTGCGACAGTGCCATCGGTTTCATTGAGGAAGAGCTTCGGAGCCTTATCTGCAGCCCCAAAGTCGAACATGCCGGTGAGCGCACCTGCGCGGTCATCGAAGGCATCCCCGCCCAAGCGGCCAAGGCCCCAGTTGTCCTGGATGAACTTGGTCACCGAGGTCTGCTCGGTATAGGTGGAATCGATGTGGTTGGTCTTGGCATAAGGCGACACAACCAAGAGCGGCTGGCGGGTGCCGGGGCCACACTGGCCGTTCTTATCGCCCTTGATGCCTACCTTTGCAGCAGCGGCGGTGCAAATTTCCTTGTCCTGGTGCGGGTCGGTGGAGCCGTTGAGGATTTCCGGCGCCTTGTGGTCGTACCAACCATCGGAATCGTCGTAGGCGATGACGACTGCGGTGGAATCCCACTCCGGGGAGTTTTGCAGCTCATTGATGTAGTGGGTGATAAACGCCTGCTCATCCAGCGGGTTGGAGTAGCCGGCGTGGCCATCTTGGTAGTTAGCGGCCTTGAGGAAGGACACGGAAGGCAGGTTGCCCTGCTCGATGGCGGTATCGAAGTCCGCGAGGTCGTACTGGTGGTTTGCCTGGTCGGTCTTGCCAATCATGTCATCGCTGGACGGAGCTAGGTGGTGCGGGTTGGCGGTAGAGGCGTAGTACTGGAACGGCTCGTGGTGCGGATTGTAGTCCGTCTGATTCTGGCCGGTCAGCGTGGTGTGCGAAGAGCCGCAACGGGCGCGGGAGTCTTTCGTTGCCTTATCGGTGGGGCGGAATCCGCCTTGGAACCAGCCCCAGGTCACGTCCTTATCGTTGAGCTGGTCACCAATGTTCTTGGAGTGCATCGCGGTGACTTGGTTGGTACCGGCGGAGGACTTATTGGAGCAGTCATCGAAAAGCGGGTCTGGGTCGCCCACCACGGTGGCGGTAGACCCGTCCTCGGATACGCCGGCCAGGGCGTGGTTCTTGCCATCTTCGATTTTCTGCTGGTCGCCCGTGGCTGGGTCGTGCATGGTGGCATCGGCGACGGTGCCGGAAATCAGGTTCAGCGCGCCCGGGGTGGAGGGACCGAAGATGGTGGAGAAGCTGTTGTCATTCAGCGCGAAGTTCTGCGCGTAGTTCCACATACCGGTCACGGTATTGCCGTCGTAGTATCCCATGGTCATGCCCGGGGTGGCGTAGGCACCCTCATTGCTCTTATCGATGTCCGTGGACACCGTCTCTGGGAACTTGTCCATCTTGCCGCCGTTGTAGGCTTCCTGCTCATCGGCGTAGTGGTGGTTCTGGTCCGTGGTCACGGAGTGTTCAGGCGAGATGCGAAAAGGATCGATGGAATTCGGATTGTCCTTCAGCTTGCCGCTGTTTTCGAGATTATCCGCTTTAGGGGTGTTGGCCTTGGCGGTGAACTTAGGGGCAGGTTTCTCGCTTCCCTGCAGCTTTTCGGTCTCGTCATTGAGGGCATTCGGATAGGTACCGAAGTAGTGGTCGAAGGAAATGTTTTCGGAGTAAATGACCACGACGTGATCGATAGGGGTCTTGGTTTCGGCCTGTGCGATACCGGGGGCCAAGAAAGTTGTGGCAGCGGCTGCGGCGCACACTGCCACAGCGCGAGAGCGAAGCTTCATCTTATTTTCCGCCTTAAGTTAAACGAGTGAAACAAAGAGGGAGAAAGTGGCTGTGGCTCGCCGAAGAGTCATCGGTCGCTTTCGAATCGAAATTAAACGCCGCGAAACCATAAACCGCAAACACTCAAAATGGGCATTCCCAGTCTCAGGAATGCCCTATAGGTGCAGTTCAACCTCGCTTTTGCACAGCCGACGCCACAAAGATTGTTAACTGAAAGTTAAGGTACTATTACGCTGCGCTTTCCAGTGCCTAGTCGTCCGCGTCGGTCGACAGCGCCGCTACGAAGGCCTCCTGCGGCACCGACACGGAGCCCAAGGTCTTCATGCGCTTTTTACCCGCCTTCTGCTTTTCCAGCAGCTTGCGCTTACGCGAAATATCGCCGCCGTAGCACTTGGCCAGCACGTCCTTGCGCATGGCGCGGATGTTTTCGCGGGCGATGACCTTGGTACCAATGGCCGCTTGGACGGGGACCTCGAATTGCTGGCGCGGGATGAGCTCTTTGAGCTTCTTGGTCATCTTATTGCCGTACCACTGGGCGGAATCGCGGTGGATGATGGCAGAGAAGGCATCGACCGGGTCGCCGTTGAGGAGGATATCCACCTTGACGAGGTCAGATTGCTGCTCGCCGGCCTCCTCGTAGTTGAGCGAGGCGTAGCCCTTGGTGCGGGATTTCAACATGTCGAAGAAGTCAAAGATGATTTCACCCAAAGGCATGGTGTAGCGCAGCTCCACGCGGTCTTCGGACAGGTAATCCATCCCGCCCATCTGGCCACGCTTGGATTGGCAGAGCTCCATGGTCGGGCCGACGAACTGCTCGGGCACGATGACGGTCATGGAGACAATGGGCTCGTAGACCTCGTTGAGCTTGCCTTCCGGCCAATCTGAAGGGTTGTGAACCCAGCTTTCCTCGCCGTCTTCTCCCACCACGCGGTAGGTCACGGACGGGGCGGTAGAAATCAGGTCGAGTCCGAACTCGCGCTCTAGGCGGTCGCGGGTGATCTCCATGTGCAGCAGGCCCAAGAAACCGCAGCGGAAGCCGAAGCCGAGGGCGACGGAGGTCTCGGGCTCGAAGGTCAAGGAGGCATCGTTAAGCTGCAGCTTTTCCAGCGCATCGCGCAGGTCGGGGAAATCGGCCTGGGAGATGGGGAAAAGCCCGGAATAGACCATCGGCTCAGGGTCCTTGTAGCCCTTGAGCGGGGTTTCGGCGCCGCCGTGGGACCAGGTAACGGTATCGCCCACCTTGGTCTCGCGCACGTCCTTCACGCCGGTAATCAGGTAGCCCACCTCGCCAGGGCCCAATCCCTCACACTTTTGCATCGTGGGCGAGACGATGCCGATTTCCAGCAGCTCGTGGTTGGCGTTGGTGGACATCATCGTCACCTTCTGACGCGGGGTGAGCTTGCCGTCCACCATGCGGATATAGGTCACCACGCCGCGGTAGGTGTCATAGACGGAGTCAAAAATCATCGCGCGTGCGGGCGCATCGGGCTCGTACTCCGAGGACGGCGGCGGCACCAGCTCGCAGACCTTATCGAGCAGCTCAACCACGCCTTCGCCGGTCTTGCCCGATACCTTCAGCACCTCCTCGGGCTCGCAGCCGATGATATTGGCGATTTCCAGCGCATACTTATCCGGGTCCGCCGCGGGCAGGTCGATTTTATTGAGCACCGGGATGATTTCCAGGTCATTTTCCATCGCCAGGTACAGGTTGGCGAGGGTTTGGGCTTCGATGCCCTGGGCGGCATCGACAAGCAGGATGGCTCCCTCACACGCCTCGAGCGCGCGGGAGACCTCGTAGGTAAAGTCCACGTGGCCGGGCGTATCGATCATCTGCATGACGATCTGCTCGCCTGCCGATGCCCCCGATTGCGGCACCCACGGCAGGCGCACGTTCTGCGCCTTAATAGTAATGCCGCGTTCGCGCTCGATATCCATATTATCGAGGAACTGGTCACGCATATCGCGCTCCGCAACCACCTTAGATAGTTGCAGGATGCGGTCTGCCAGCGTCGACTTTCCGTGGTCGATGTGAGCAATAATGCAGAAGTTACGGATCCGGGCGGGATCCGTAAACGTCGTGGCCGCAAAGTTTTCAGACATACGTCTACAATAGTCGACATGAATTCCGGCATGCTCACCCGTCTGCGCGAGGCGCTCGGAATCAGCGAGCGCGAGCCCGTGGACTCCGGCCTCAACCGCATCAACTCCCAGTTAGGGCTGGATAGGTCCACCCACAGCCACGAACCGCGCAAGGCCGCCTCCATCCAGGTCGAGGCCACCGCGGCGCACCCCCGTTCCATCTTCTTCTCCCCCGATATGGACGGCCAGGCCGATTCCGGCGAGGTCGTGTGGGTGTGGACGCCATCGGAAGGCAAGCAGTCCCCTCCCCGCGAGCGCGCCATCTTGGTGGTCGGGCGCACCCGCACCACCGTGACGGGCCTGCTCATTTCCGCCAATCCGGAGCATGCGCTTGACGATGCCTGGCTAGAAATCGGTTGCGGCGAATGGGACGCCTCCGGGCGCAATTGTTGGGTGCGCCTGGACCGTTTATTGGAGGTTTCCGAGGAACAGGTGCGCCGCCAGGGTATTCTTTTTCCAGAACGCAGGTTCGAAAGAATCGCCAACCGGCTGCGTTCGCGGTACCACTGGGCCTAATTCGGCGGCCTGGCGGCTGCGAACTTGGATCAGGGTCGGCTGCGCTGCTATTATTTGCGAGTTACTTACTTTCCGGGCGCGTTGGTCGGGGCGGGCAGGACCTTGGGTTCGCTCTTCGAATACCAGCGCCGAGCGGTTCCCGCACTTGGCGGGGATCGCGGGACACGTCCGGTGGGTTTGTTTCTGAATCAATCATCTTCGATTATCAAGAGGTATTTTCATGGCTAATATCAAGTCCAAGCAGAAGCGCGTTCTGACCAACGAGAAGTCTCGTCAGCGCAACAAGAGCGTGCGTTCCGCGGTTCGCACCGAGATCCGCAAGTTCCACGCAGCCGTAGAGACCGGCGACAAGGCTGCAGCAGAAAAGCAGCTGCGCGTTGCTTCCCGTGCGCTGGATAAGTCCGTTTCCAAGGGCGTCTTCCACCGCAACGCTGCTGCCAACAAGAAGTCCGGTTTGGCCACCGCCTTCAACAAGATGGACTAGTAACTAGCCTTCTTGTCTCCCCCGAACAAAGCACCGCTTCATGCAGCGACTTGTTCGGGGGATTTTTATTGCGCCGGTTTTGTTGCGGCAGATGGACCTAGGCTAGTTCATCGGCAAAGTAGGCCTCGAAGATCTTGCCTGCATCTGCATAGGCCACCGACAATGATGTGCGGCCATGGGATTCCACAAAAGTCTGGATAGCGGTTTGAAACTGCGTGTGGATGATATTGACCGCCGGGATGAGCCGAGGATCCGAGGCCTTCCATCCTTCACGCGCCTGCAATGCCCGGCGGATGTGCATCATGACGCGCTCGTTTCGGCGCCAATACATGGACAGTAATTTCCCATCCTGGGAGAGCGCTTGGGCGGTCAATTGGGAAATCTCCGGGAAATATTCGTTGCCCACTGCATGCTCAAATTCCGCGTTCGCCATGATTGCAGAATCCTCCCGCAGGCTACCGCTGGGCAGGCCAGCGGCGAAGTTTTGCAATTGCTGGTCGAACTTTTCCGAAACTTCCGGGCCGAGTACCGCTGACTCCTTATCTTTGACGTAGTTAAAAAGGGTACGCCGCGATATCCCCACGTGGTGCGCAAGCTCTTCCATGGTGAACCCGTCATACCCGTGGTCAATGACGAGCCGCAGTGCTGCGACGCGGATCTCTGAAATGCGCGGCATACTCTCTCCCCTCTTCCTCACGATATTCAACCCGTGGAAACCCAACTATTCAACCCCATAAATATGGTATTTTTCTTCACCTTATAGTCTTTCTGCCCACCACGAAAAACCGACCCTGGTAGGCTTGCCTAACCGTCTTAAATCGCCGAAGTTACAGCATGTCAACGCGACGTTCCCAGCCCACGCCGGCAAAGCAGGCGCCTACTCAAACGCTAAGACAGCTACTGAAGCAGACGCTTGATCGCCGGGACATTTTACGCTGTAGCAACCAGTTTATAGGCTTATACGTTCGAAAGGGTGATGGTGTTCGTGTCGCCGGGGGCGGCTAAGATAAGTGACCAATGAACAACGTCAAACCTCTGGTGAAATGGGCCGGCGGGAAACGCCAGCTCTTGCCGCATATTCACGCCGCCCTGCCCGCTGGGGCCCCGCGGCGTTATTATGAACCCTTCATCGGCGGTGGCGCGGTTTTATTTTCGCTCACCCCGTCCTCAGCGCGGGTCAATGACCTCAACTCGGAGCTGATTAATTTATATGAGGTAGTGCGCGAAGGCGTCGACGAGCTCATCAACCTGGTATCGACGTATCCGAACGACGCGGACTTTTTCTACCAGCTGCGCGCGGTAGACCGCGATGCAGAACGGTTCGCGGCGCTATCTGCTACAGAGCGCGCCGCGCGGACGCTGTATCTGAATAAGACCTGCTATAACGGCCTGTACCGGGTAAATTCCGCGGGGCAATTCAATGCGCCTTTTGGCCGTTATAAGAACCCCACAATTTGTGATGCAGAAACGCTGCGCGGGGTCCACCAGTATTTTCGGGACAATGACATCGCCTTCACGCAGGGTGATTTCGCTGCGGCGGTGGCAGGTGCCAGTGAAGGAGACTTTGTCTATTTCGATCCGCCTTATGACCCGGTCAACGTCACCAGTTCCTTTACCGGTTATCAAAAGGGCGGTTTTGACCGCGCGGAACAAGAGCGCTTGAAGGCGGTGTGCGATGACCTCGATGCCCGCGGGGTGAAGTTCCTCCTCTCTAATTCCGCCACGGAGTTCATCCGCGACCTCTACGCGGATTTTTCCATCGACACCGTTGCGGCTACCCGCGCCATCAACTCCGTGGGTTCGCGCCGCGGCAAGGTAGATGAAGTGCTCGTGCGCAACTACGAGGTGGGCGATGAGTAAAGTACCGGGCGCACAAGAGCAGCGGGAACTTCGCGCGCTTTTTGATGTCCCAGAAGGCGAAAAGCTTGGCCTCGATGATTGGGGATGGCTGCGCATCATGGCCTCGGGGTGTGGCGAGGAGCTAGAAGAAAACGGATACTTCTACCTAACGGCCAAAGAGCTAAAGGAGCTTTCCGGCCGGGAACCGCGGCTGATGGCCAAGCACGATTTTTCTACCTCTCGACCGTGGATTTTCAAGGAACTGGGCCTGGGGATTCTTCCGGTTAGCCGCAGCGAATACTTCGTCGGGCCGTTGGACCTGTACGAACGGTTCCCGGACCCCACCCACGCCGGGCCAGGTTCTGTGCGCACGTTGGACATGCCAGCGGGCCTTGACACCCTCGATATCGAAAGCGTGAACTCGGAATCGATGGCGTTGAATGTGGCATCGGCAAGCGGCATGCTTGAGCACTTTTTGAGATGCGAACCATTGCAGGCCACCGTCGCCGGGCGCATGTCGTCGCTGGAAATGACGATTCCGGTGCCGGATCTGGGGCTGGAAGTCAAGGTCGAGCGCGCGCAGATGGAAATCGACGGCGGCTTCGAATCGCTCGAGCATTTGGTGCTGGTGGAGGCGAAAAACCACATCTCCGAAGACTTCAATATCCGGCAATTGTATTTTCCGTACCGGCGCTTCCAGCAGCGGCTAACTAAAGCCGTGGTGCCCGTGTTTTTGGTCTACTCGAATGGGATTTTCCACCTGTATCGGTACGATTTCAGCGATCCCGCGGATTTTCGCAGCATCGCGCTGGTAGACCACGCCCGCTACGCCCTGAGCGCTTCGCACCTCAGCGTGGATGATGCGCTGGGCATTATTGGCTCCGTCGATGCTGAGCCGGAGCCGGCAGGGATTCCCTTCCCACAGGCCAATAGCTTCGAGCGCGTGGTCAACCTGGTGGAGCTCATTGCGCAGCAGCCGATGAGCAAGGAGGACATCGCCGAGCAGTACGATTTCCATCTGCGCCAGGCGGACTATTACGCCAATGCGGCCTGCTACCTCGGGCTGCTGGCGCTTGCCGATGGCCACTATCAGCTCACCCCTCGCGGCGAAAAGGCCGTCGCACAGCCGCGGCGCGATGGGCGCAATGCTGCCCTGCTGCGCGCGTTGGCGGCGCGGCGGGTTTTCCGGCAGGCACTGGAGATAAGCCTGGGGCGCGGGAAGGTGGCCGAGACTCACGAGATCGCGGCGTCGATAGAAGGACTCGGCCTGGGCGCTGGCACGGCGAGGCGGCGGGCCTCGACGGTGGCGCGGTGGATCCAGTGGGCGCTGGATGTGGTGGCAGAGGGCGAATCTGAAACCCTGCCCGGGCTTTAAGCCACGAGCTGCTGCACGCCGGCGACGACGAGCGCGAGGCCGGCGATGATGAAGAACAAGCCCGATCCGATATCGATCCACGGGCCCGCGGCGATGAGCTTTCGGCGCACCGCATTCGTGGAAATCACCGTGGCCACCACGAGGAAGAAGGCGAAGGCCGATAGCGCTAGGGCCAGGGTCAGCGCGATGGCCAGCCACAACGGTGGGGATGCCGGCAGCTGCGGGGCAATCATAGCGGCGAGGAAAAGCACGATCTTCGGGTTAGACAGGTTCGTTGCCAGCCCCATTTTGAACGAGTGGCGCAGCCGGCCTAGCTTGGCCTCGGCGTCCTCCAGATCAACGGGTGGGTTGGTGCGCTGTTCGAGGCCGCTGCGCAGCGCCCGCCATCCCATGAAGACGAGGAAGCTGCCGCCGATGGCCTGGACCGCGCCTAAGATTCCGGGGAAGGCGGTCAGGAGGGCGGCCGCGCCAAAGACCGTAGCACCGCACCAGAACAACACGCCGATTTGAATGCCCGCGGCCGCGGCGATGGCGTGGCGGCGCGACTTGGTGGCGTAGCGGGTGACCAGAATGATATCTGGGCCTGGGGAGGCTACGCCCACCAGGTTCATCAGAAGGATAGTGAAAAAAGAAGTCCAGCTCACTGCGCGGACTCGCCTTCCAAGCGGCTGAGCAGATCCTCGCGGCCAAACATGCGGGCTGAATCGATGGCGGTTGGTTGCCCGGCGGTAGCGGAGGCACCGGCGTTTAGGAGGACATCAATAACCGCGTCTTCTTTTTTGAAGATCGCACCTGCCAGGGGCGATTGGCCGCGATCATTGAGCAAGTTCACGTCGGCACCGGCCCCTGCTAGCGCGGCAACGAGATCTGCGTGGCCGTGGTAGGCAGCAAGCATGAGAAAAGACTGGCCGTCTTGGTTGACCAGATTGATATTGACGCCTTGGTCAATATAGTCCAGCAGATCCGGGTTTCCCTCCCGCGCCATGTCAAAGAGCCGACCGGCGAATTCTTGCACTTGTTCCTCAGACATGGACTCTAGCTTAACGTGCCAATTCCGCGACTCGTTTTACGGCCGCCTCAACGGCGAATTCGGGCTCACCACCTTGGCCTTTAACGGCGGCGTCCAGTTCGGAAACGAGGATGACGGCGGTGGTGATGGCATCAGCTGTCCAGCGCCTAGCCACCGGCTGGGTCATTTTCACCACATACGGGGCAAGCCCGGTTTGGCTGGCAAGGGTGTACTGGTCCCCGCGGGCAGAATACAGGCGCGCGACGGCGCCAACCTTATTGGCCAAGGCCGCGGCGATGGCCACGGGGCTAGCACCGAGCTGGAGGGCGCGCCTGCAGGTGGAGACGGCGGCTTCGACGCGGCCGGCGACGGCGGCATCGGCAATGTCCCAGTTGGCGACCTCGGCCACGCCGACGTAGTAATTGCGCACCGCTTCCTGCGTGACGTTGCCGCCCGTATCGGCCACGAGCTGGGAGATAGCGGAAGCAAGCTCGCGGAGGTCGGAACCGACGCCGTCGAGTACAGCGTGCACGACATCCGGGGTGGGGCGCACGCCGTGGGAGGCGAACTCGCGGGTGGCCCACTGGCCCAGCTCATTGGGGTAAAGCGAAAAGACCTCGTGCACCTCCGCAATCTTGCGCAGCTTCGCCACCAGCTCGGGCGCCTTCTTCTTTTTCTTCAGCGTCTTCGCGGCCACGGAATAGACCACCACCATGGTCATGCCCAGCGCGGGATTGGCGCAGGCGCGCAGGATGATATCGACTACTTCTTTCCCGGCGCGTTCGCAATCCGTGATGACGATGACGCGGTTATCGCCAAACAGCGACGGGCTGGTGGCCTCTAAGATTTCGCCCTCGGATACCTCGGAGGCCTTGAGCGTCATCAATTCAGGGCGGGTGGCCTCGCCTTCGGCCGCGGCCTTGTGGATGGTGTGGCGGGCGCGTTCGGTGAGGAATTCATCGTCGCCGAGAATGAGGTGTACAGGAGGCATGCCCATCATTTTAGCGCTAGGCGGCAAGCACACCCAGACAAGCGATAACCCCCGCCAAGGTCAGCCATGGCCGGTGATAGAGCAGCCCGGCGATGACCCATCCGTATCCCAGGAGCGTAAAGAGCGGGTGGGCGGTGATGGTGACCACGGGCAGGCTGGCCACGCCGTGGGCGATGGTATTGATCCACCACGACGCGGGTTCGATGAGTTTCAATAGCCCCGCGGCGACGATGCTCAAGGGGCCTAGCTGCGCGGCGATGGCCGCAAGCAGCCCCACCACTGTAATGGGTGCGGTGGCGGGCGCTACTAAGACATTGGCGAGAACCGAGACAACGGATACCTCGCCGGACATTAGCGCGATAAGCGGCAGGGTGAGGACATCGGCGGCAATCGCCACCGCGATAGCGCGCAGGAAGATGGCGGGCCAGCCGGTGACCGCGAGCTGGGAATAGATGAGCGGGCTCAGCATGACGATGCCGAAAGTCGCCGCGCACGATAGCGCGAAGCCAAAGTGCACCGCGAGGTCCGAATCCACAAAAAGGAGGGTGAGGATGCCGAGGCTGAGCGCGTGGATGGGTTCCATGGTGGAAGAGTGCAGCACCGCTAGCAGACCTACTACCCCGGCGACGGCCGCGCGCTGTACCGATGGTTCAAGGCCCACCAAGACGACATAGGTGGCTAGCGCGGCCAAGGACACCGCCACCCTAGTGCGCGGTCCGGCCGCACACGCGGCGCAGACGATGGCGGCAAAGGAACAGACGATGGCCACATTGGCACCAGACACTGCGCTAAGGTGCGATAGCCCAGTATCGATGTAGAGATCGCGCTCGGCGGGGCTTTGCAGGGAGGTATCGCCAAGCACCATGCCTGGGATAAGCCCCTGGCTGCTCGGGCCTACCGCCTCTAGTACGACCACGCGGAAGTTATCGGCCACCCGTGCGGCCCAGCCGGCCAGGCCCGAAGGGGGCGCGTCGATACGCAGGTGGGAGGCGTTGGCTATCACGGTTCCCACTCCGGGTTGGTCGGACTCGAAAAGCTGTACCGCGGCCGTGACCTGCGTTCCGGCTGGGGCGCTGAGCGGTTCGGGGCTAAAGACCGGAAGCTGCGCGGGATAGCCCGGGACATCGAGCCGGATGAGCCAGCCACCAGTGCTCGTTTGGGTCGGCGCGGTGACCACGCGGCCGGTGATCTCGCGGCCGAAGTCGAAGGCGGCCGCACGCGCCTGCCGCACCGCGGCAACGAAGGCGGCGGCGCTGGCGAGCACGCTGCAAAAAATGGCTTGGCCCCAGTGCCGGGCGAGCAGGCATATCGCTACGACGCTGCCGATGCACATAACGGCCCATCCTTGCCCGAAAACCAGGACCGCTATGACCGCCGCCCACGCGGTCAAGGCGCCAGGCAGCAGGCGGAGTTCTTTCATCGCGGCGTGGCCCCTTAAGCCTACAGCTGCACGTTGTCTTTGAGCTTGGCAAACTTGGCCGGGCCAATCCCGCTGACCTCGAGGAGTTCTTCGACGTCCTGAAATCCCCCGCGCTCCTCGCGGAAGGAGACGATGGCTTCCGCGGTCACCTCCCCTACCCCGCTGAGATCCGTGAGTTCGGCGGCCGTGGCGGAATTCAGGCTGACCTTATCGCCGCCGGCGGGTGCTGCGCTGGGGGCATCGGCAAGCGGGGCACCTTGGGGCAGGACGTGGAGCTGCTGGCCATCGGCAAGCCGCTGCGCTTGGTTGAGCGTCATGGTCTCCGCCTCCGGCAAGGGTGTGGCCGCGGCGAGGGCATCGGCGACGCGGGCACCGGGCTCGAGGGTCTTCAGGCCAGGCGCTGCAACCTCGCCGACGACGGATACGACGATCTCGCTGGGCTCGGCGGTAGTGCTTTCCATCGCCGCGGGTTCGGGCATGCCGGACTCATCCGAGTTGCGGGAGCTAAGGCCCAGCCAGATAATGACGCCCACCACCACGAGGATGGCTACCGCGCAGGCCTGCCAGCGGCTGATGCGCACGCGCGGGCGCGGGTAATCGACGTGGAGGAGTTCTTCCTCGCCGGTGGGTTGGGTAAATTCGCGGAGTCGTTCGCTGATTTTGGGTGCCGCCATGGCTCACAGGCTAGAAAGCGGCGCTGGGCGCTGCGAGGCTATGGAGGAAGGCGCTGTGGATAAGTCGTTGATGGGGCCAACTAGGCGGACTGTGCGGGGTGGTTATCCACAATCGGGGGCGCACAGGCCGTCCTGCTTCGCCCGTGCGTGCGAGAGTCTAGGAGCTAAATACGGCAGATACCCCAATGGCGGAGGGGCCGGCGTGCACGGCGAGCACCTCGGTTAGGGGCGTGGTGATAAAGGACGTGCCTTCTGGCAGGGCATCGCGCAAGAGGCCCTGCAGCTTGTCTGCCGCTTCGCCGGCCTGGTTGTGCTGAATGGCGATGAAGGCGGGCTCTCCGGCGGCGCGGGCGGCGATGATCTCTACCACCTTGGTAAAGGCCTTGGTCTGCGTGCGGGTTTTTCCCACCAGCTCCAGCTTGCCGTCCACGATGGACATAATCGGCTTGGTGGCTAAAAGCGCGGTGGACAACATGGCGGTAGCGGCAGACATGCGGCCCGAGCGGCGCATATCCTCCGTGGAATGCAGGTACACCCAAGTAGCCGCGCGCTCGATGCTATCTAGCGCCGCCGCGTGGCATACTTCCAGCGCTTCGCCCTGTGCCGCCTTGGTGGCAGCCGCCATCGCCGCCGCGCCCATGACCATGCCGGCCGAGCCGGAGTCGATAACGCGCACCGTATCAGGGAAAACCCCAGCCGCGGCCACCGCCGCCGACCAGGTGGACGAAAGCTCCTTGGACAAGTGGATGGCGATAACGCCATCATCCTGCGCCTTTTCCATCTCCCGGCCGTAGGCCGCGGCCAATTCGAGTGAAGACAGGCCCGAGGTGGTGCGCAGTTTTCCGCCCTTGTCCTCGCTATCCATCACATGCAGGTCAATGACGGTGATATCGAGTTCTTCAGCGATCTCTGGGGGCAGGCTGGCCGAGGAGTCAGTAATGACGCGAACGGTCACTAGGTATCTGCCCCTCCATCACCGGTGACCTCGCCACCCATATTCCAGCCGTCGAAGTACCACTGCGCGCTCGCCACCGTCTCCGGCGTGAATTCCAGGGAGGTCACGGGGGTTTCTGGATTGAAATCCGGGCGGGCGGTCAGCTGCGACCAGTGGGTGTTTTTCAGACCGGATAAAATGCCGTACTGACCGTGATCCAAGCCCAACAGGTGGCAGGTGAGCGCGGAGATTGCGCCACCGTGGGCGACGATGAGCACGGCGCCGTCATCCCAGCCGGAAAATTCCTGCATGAGCTCGTCGATGACCGGACGCGCGCGCCGCGCCACGTCCACGCGGGACTCGCCTTTTGGCGGGGCCCAGGTGGGATCGTGGCGCCAGATGGCGCGGGCGCCGGGAAATTCGGCATCCACTTCGGCAGAGCTCTTGCCCTGCCACTGCCCCAGGTTGGTCTCGCGCAAGCGAGGGTCCGTAGAAAAGTCCAAGCCGAGCGATTCTGCCACCACCCGCGCGGTTTCCCGCGCGCGCTGCAAATCGGAGGCGACGATTTTTACCACGCCCTGATCCCGGAGCAGGCGCGCGGCGGCGCGGGCCTGTTCATAGCCGACATCGGAAAGCTCAGTATCCAAGTGGCCCTGCATGCGCCCGGAGGCATTGTAGGTGGTTTGTCCGTGGCGGATCAGAATCAGGCGGCGGCTCATGATGGGGTTAAAGCTCCTCGTCCTCGCCAGGGGCCTTTTGCGCCAATGGCAGCTCATCAATGGAATCCACGGTGCGCGGATTAACGCCATTGGTCCAATCGCCGGGGCGTTCGGGCGGCTCAATGCCCTCGATCTCCACCAAGGGGCAATCGTGGTAGAGGCGGTCGAGCCCGTAGTGCTCGCGCTGGTCCGTGCGCTGCACGTGGATGACGATATTGCCATAATCCAGAAGCACCCAGCGGTTTTCGCGGTTGCCCTCGCGGCGCTGCGGCTCGAAGCCCTGGGCCGTCATCTGGTCCTCCACCTCATCCACGATGGAGCCGACCTGGCGCTCATTATCGGCAGAAGCCAGCACAAAGACCTCGGTGATGGCGAGGACATCGGAGACATCGATTGCTGCGATATTGCTTGCTAGCTTGTCCTGTGCGGCGTGCGCCGCGGTTGCCGCCATGCGGCGGGCGAGATCAGAAATAGACAATGTATAAAAATTCCCTTTTCGCGTCTGGTGAGGAAGTCTCTTTTAGCTGTCTATTCTTGCACGTTCGGTGCGATTGTGCCCAAACTTGAACTATAAAGGTTTATCCGGCTGCGCCGAGTACAGGTTATTTTTGGTGATGTATTGCACCACCCCATCCGGAACTAGGTACCACACCGGCCGGTTTTGGGCGGCGCGCTCGCGGCAGTCTGTGGAAGAAATAGCCATGGCAGGGATATCGATGAGGTTGATATCTTCCCGCGAGCCGGCCGGCAGCATGTCCGTGCTCAGCTCGTAGCCCGGGCGCGTGACGCCCACGAAGTGTGCCATGTCCAGCATCTCTTCCCAGTTATGCCAGCTCATGATGGATTGCAGGGAATCCGCACCGGTAATGAAGTAGAACTCGGCACCCGGAAAAAGCTCGCGCAGATCGCGCAGGGTATCGATGGTATAGGTAGGGCCCTTGCGGTCGATGTCCACGCGGGAGACGGTAAAGCGGGGGTTGGAGGCCGTGGCAACCATCGTCATCAAATACCGATGCTCCGCGGCGGTGACCTCGCGGGAGGCCTTCTGCCACGGCTGACCGGTGGGCACAAAGACTACGGTATCGAGGGCAAAGCGGTGCGCCGCCTCGCTGGCGGCGACCAGGTGGCCATTGTGGATTGGATCAAAGGTGCCGCCCATGATCCCAATGCGCTGGGAATTGGTCATGGCTGGAGAGTATAGCCGCTACCCTGCTGGGGAGTTAAGCCAGCCAGCCACGGTATCGGCCACGCGGGCATTGTCCTGTTCCACTGCCGCATCGCCCTCGCTATCGCGGAAATACGAAGCGTGGTGGGCGGCCTTAGTGGCCAAGGCGTCTTTGGCATTGCGCAGGTTGAGGTCGCAGACAAAGTCGCCGGCGAGGCAGTAATCGATGCGGCGATCGGCCGGCAGTGCGGCGCTGTGGGGCACGAGCTTCCGCGGAATCGGCCCGGCCATGCCGCCTGGACGCCGCAGGGGATTGCCCAGGTAGATCGCCCCGGCAAGTTTGTCATGGGACGCGAGGTAGCGCTCCGCGCTGGTGGCGATAATGGCTCCTTGCGAATACCCAGCGGTGATATAGCGCGGGCTGCAGCCCGTTTCCTCTTCGTACCTCTCCACCACTCCTGGCGCGTTGTTCATGCCGCTGCGCAGGCTCTGCACAAAGCCGACGGTGACCTGAAAGACCAGCTCGTGCAAGGGGTGTTCCAGCAACACCCCACCGAGGCGACGCATCAGCTGCAGCGGGCGCAGGTTTTCGCACTCTTGGGCCAGCGGTGGCAGGTTCATCGAGGCGGGATAAGCATCCGCATCCAGCGCCAGCACGTAGTCATTATCCATGGTGCCGGGGTGGCGTTGTTCTACCAAGTGTAAGAGCGCGGCAAGGTTAGGGCCTTCATAACCATTGGATTCCGCGCCCTGTTCCGAATAGCGCTGCGGGCCAAAGTACTCCCCGTGTTCCTCGTTTTGGTCCGAGCCGCGCGCGGCAAGGAAGACGTAGTCGGGGCAGGTCTCGGTCTGCGGATGGGTCTCCCCCGCTGCCGCGACAGGTATAAGCACAGGCATGCCAAGCGCCGCCGTGGCGGCAATAGCTACACAACCAGCGGCGGCGCGAGAGCGAGGAAAAAGACGCACGTTCTTATGGGCGTACGTGACCGGTGCCCTGCAGAACCCACTTGGAAGAGGTCAGCTCAGGCAGGGCCATTGGGCCACGGGCGTGCAGCTTCTGGGTGGAAATACCGATTTCTGCACCCATGCCGTAGACCTCACCATCGGTAAAGGCAGTGGAGGCGTTCAGCATGACGGCCGCAGCATCGACCTCGTTGCCGAACTTAACCAAGACGTCCGCATCCTGGGCCGCGATACCCTCGGTGTGGCCGGTGGTAAATTCCGCGATGTGCGCGATGGCAGCGTCAACGCCGTCAACCACCTTGGCACAGATGTCCATGGACAGCGACTCTTCGCGCCAGTCCTCCTCGGTAGCCTGGACGACGTCCGTGGCACCGAAGCCCTCGAGCTCGTCTACGTCACCGTGGACGGTGACGTCTGCGTCTTGGAGGGCGCGGACGATGCGCAGCTTGGTGGCATCATCAAGCGCGGCATCGATAAGCACGCACTCCGTAGAGTTGCAGACCGAGGTGCGGCGGGTCTTGCCGTTGATGACCATGTCGATGGCCTTGTCCATGTCTGCCGAGGCATCGATGTAGAAGTGGCAATTGCCGGTACCGGTCTCGATGGCCGGGACGGTAGCGCCGGTAACCACGGCCTCGATGAGCTTGGCGCCGCCGCGAGGGATGACTAGGTCCACTAGGCCACGGGCGGTAATCAAGTCCTGGACGGAATCGTGGGTCTCGCACGGCAGGAGCTGGACTACCTCGCGCGGCAGATCGAACTCTGCGAGGGTGTCCTGCAGGAGCTCTACTAGCTTGGTATTGGAGTTGCGCGCGGACTTAGAACCGCGCAGCAGCGGCACGTTGCCGGATTTCAAAGCGAGGCCGAAGGCATCCACGGTGACATTCGGGCGGGCCTCGTAGACCATGCCCATCACACCGAGCGGGACGCGCACCTGCTTCATCTGGATGCCGTTATCCATGGTGCGGCCCTGCAGGATCTCGCCTACCGGGTCTTGCAGGCCAGCGACTTGGCGCAGGCCATCGGCAATGCCCTCGACGCGGGCAGCGTCCAAGGTCAGGCGGTCAATCAGGGAATCGGACATGCCGCGTTCGCGGCCTGCCTCAATGTCCTGCTGGTTGGCAGCAAGGATGTCATCGGTGTGGGCAATAAGATTTTCGGCTGCGCGCTGCAAGATTTCATTCTTGCGCGGCGTGGACAGCTGCGCCACTACGGGCGCAACGTCCTTAGCAGCACGGGCTTTGGACAGAACTTCTTCGCGTTCAGTGTTGCTCATGTCATACCACAGTAACGTACCTGCCCGAGTTTTTCAGCTGCCCGCCTTTTATCTCACGCTTTGCCTCAATTGGGCAGGCCGCGCAGAGAAAACCACTTCCCTACCCTAGACCGAAAGTGCAGTGAACCTCACAATACCAAATCTTATTGTTCAATACCTTGAAACTTTTAATTGGGTGTGCTTATTCTTTGTTTGATAAGTTTCAGCCTGAAAAAGGAGCACTCATGAAAAAGAACGTGGCCAAGCTGGGCCTGATGTTGACCCTGAGCGGGCTCGCCCTCGCCGCCTGCAGCACGAATGACGGCGGCAGCGGTTCCAACGCGGGCTCCGGTTCGGGCGACGATCAGACCATCAAGGCCGTCGCCACCACCACGCAGATTTGCGATTACCTCACCCAGATTGCCCAGGGTGGCATGACGCTTCACAAGGTGGATTCCAGCGGCAAGGAGACCACCGAGGGAGGGGGTGATACCACCCTCGATCTCACCTGCCTGCTGGCACCGAATGCCAGCGCGCACGAGCATGAGATGACCCCGCAGCAGATGAGTGCCATGGCGGATGCGGACTTCCTCTTTAAAAACGGCGTTGACCTCGAGCACTTCCTCGATAACGCCGTGGAGTCCTCCGGCTTCGACGGCGAGACCATCGTCACTGCAGGCGATGACGATTCCAACCACAAGGTAGACCTTCGCCCGTGGCCCTTCCCCGGCGAGGACGGCGAGGAACCAGAATTCACCCACGACCCGCACGTGTGGACCTCCCCCAAGAACGCCAAAATCCAGGTACAAAACATCGTGGATGCCTTGGCCGATAAGGAACCATCCGTGAAGGAAGTCGGTGAAAAATACACCAAGCAGCTCGACGAGCTGGATAAATGGGTCACCGAGTCCTTAGAGACCGTCCCTGAGCAGGACCGCGTGCTCTTTTCATCGCACGATGCCTTCGGCTACTTCTCCAACGACTATGACGTGGAGTTCATCGGATCCGCGCTCACGGACTTCAATAACCAACAGGATGCTACTTCCTCGCACATCGAGGATGCCGCCAAGGAGGTCCGCGATTCCGGTGCCAAGGCCATCTTCGCGGAAAACTCCAATAACTCTAAGTCCATCGAAGCCATCGCCCGCGCCGCAGGTGTCAAGGCCATTACGGATGAAGACGCCTTGTACGGCGATTCCTTGGGCGTGCCGAATAGCGACGGCGCCACCTACATCGGCTCCATCATCCACAACGTCACTACCCTGGTAAAAGCCTGGGACGGTGAAGCGGCCGATCTGCCAGACAGCCTGGATAACGCATAATGAGTGCACCGCTTCTAAAGCTTTCCCATGCCTCCTGTGGCTATGGCACCACCACCATCGTGGACAATGTCTCCTTAACCATCCACGAAGGTGAGGCCATCGCGCTGCTGGGGGCTAATGGTGCCGGTAAGTCCACGCTCTTAAAGGCCATCGCCGGCCTTGCCACGCTGCGCGGCGAGCATCAGCGCACGGCCACGCTGGGCTATGTCCCCCAGCACCACACCTGCGATCCCACTTTCCCCGTCACCGCCGGCCGGGTCGTGGAAATGGGCCTGCTCAATAAGGCCTCGTGGTGGGAGCGCATGGGCAGCATGCGCCGCCTGCGCCCGCAGATTACCCAGGCGCTCGAGCTCGTCGGCATGGCGGACAAGGCGAAGACCCGCTGGGATAAGCTCTCGGGCGGGCAGCGCCAACGCATTTTTATTGCCCGCGCGCTGGCCGCGCACCCGGACCTGGTACTCATGGACGAGCCCTTCAATGGCCTGGATCAAGATAGCAGGCAGGTGCTTTTAGGGATCATCGCCAAGCTCAAGGAGAGCGGGGTTGCCCTGCTCATTTCCACCCACGATCCCATTTTGGCGCAGCGCGCCTGCGATGCCGGAATGCTCATCGTGGACGGCCACAGCGAGGTCCTTGATACCGAGGATGCGGTCGAGCGCTACCTGGAGGCCACGTCGGTATTACAGGGGGACATGTGACGCTTCTGCTTACTGCCCCCTATATGCAGCGCGCCGCCCTGTTCTTGTTGTGCGTGGCCTTGACCGGCGCGGTAGTCAGCGTGATGGTCAACCTGCGCCGCATGGAATTTAGCGTCGAGGCGCTGGTCCACTCGGTATTCCCGGGCATCGTCATCGGCTTGGCCGTGGCGGGTTTTCCCGGCATCTTGCCCGGTGCCGCCGTCGCCGCGGGCGTCGCCGTGCTCATCTTGACGCGCCTGAATTCCGGCAGCGATGGCCACGATCATGAATCCGGCACCGCGGTGGTGCTGACCTTGATGTATGGCATCGGCGTGGTCATCAGCCTCGCCGTGGGGGATCGCTCCGGCCAGCTAGAGGCCCTCATGTTTGGCCGCCTGCTCGATCTCACCACCGACCGCATGGTCCCCTCGATCATCCTGTGCGTAGCGGCGGCCCTGCTCATCCTGGCCACGTGGCGATCGCAAATAGCCGTGGCTTTTGACCGCGAATCCGCGCGCGCCACCGGCATCCGCGTGGGGC
Organism: Corynebacterium sp. KPL2861; assembly: GCF_040225475.1. Classification (NCBI taxonomy): domain Bacteria; kingdom Bacillati; phylum Actinomycetota; class Actinomycetes; order Mycobacteriales; family Corynebacteriaceae; genus Corynebacterium; species Corynebacterium sp. KPL2861. Next base: position 118,678 of record NZ_JBEHFW010000004.1, on the reverse strand, counting down.
TAGTCGATGTCATCGCCAACGTAGCGGTGGGCCTTATCGTCGTCGCCGCGAGCTCCGCCATTGGCGTGTTGCTCGTCTTGGGTTTCGTCGTGGTACCAGGCCTGGTCGGGCGCGTCTTAGCCAGTACCCCGGTGCAGATGCTCCTGTGGGCGCTGGTCGGCGCGGTGCTAGCCGTATGCGTAGGCCTGTGGCTCATGCTTTCGGTAACCTCCCACCAGATTTCCCCGCAGGCCATCGTCGCGCTGTCGCTTTCCCTGACCGTTCCGCTCGCACTTTTAGGCAGGCGCATATGGGTGTCTTAACTTTGCCATTCCTCGAAGCCATCGCGGTCGGCTGCCTCTCCGGGCTGGTGGGCACGCTCATGGTGCTGGGCAACCGCGTCTTTTTTGCGGAAAGCCTCTCTCACGGCACTTTTCCCGGCGCGGTCCTCGGCGTCGTCGTGGCCAATGCGCTGGGCGCCAACTTAAGCGATGGGCTCATGCTCGGCTCCGTGGCGGTCTGCATTCCGCTGGCGATTTTCATGCATTACCTGGGTAAGGTGCATGGCGTATCCTCTACCGCTGCGGCGGGCACCACGCTCACCCTGGGCTTTGCGCTGGGCATTTTGCTACTGCGCTGGTTTCAGCCGCTGCCGCTGCACGTCGATAGCTTCCTGGTGGGCTCGCTAACCACGGTCAACCACCGCGATGTCGCCGTCGCGGCTGGCCTTGTCATTATCTGTTTGCTGGCGGTATTGGCCTGCCGGCGCCGCCTCTTCCAGGCCTATTTCGACCCCAGCACGTCCCCGCATAGCGGGCTTTACGATGCCCTGACGCTCGGCCTTATCTGCTTGACGATGGCCGCCGTCATCCCCGCCGTCGGCACCATCTTGTCCATTGCCCTACTCGTGGCCCCGGCCGCGGGCCTGCGCCCGTGGGTATCGCGCCCAGAGGCGCTGCTTATCGGGGCGGGCATCATTGGTATCACCATCGCGGTCGCCGGGCTTTTTATCGCCGCGCACTTAAGCCTTTCGGCCGGCGGCACCATCGCCATTGTGGCCGGCGTCTTTTACCTCGCCAGCATTGCGACCTATAAGGCGATTTCCTAACGTGCGGCGCGGCATGGCGCCGCGCGTTAATTAGACGAGGACAGGCGGACTGTGATCTCGCGGGCGGCCACCTCCGCCAGCGACATCTCGCCGCTTTCAGTCTGCACCGTCAACAGGCCGGCCACGCTATCGCTTACGCGCAGCTCATTGCCCAGCTCCACCCCAAAGCGGTCGAGGTAGCGCAATAGGCCAGGATCCTCATCGCAGACGCGCTCCACGGTCACGGGCGCATCGAGCGGGGCGCTGGCGAGCGTGAGCGTGCCAAGATCCTCGATCCCGCCGCCAATATCGGGAATGGGATCGCCGTGCGGATCGCGGTCGGGGGATCCCAGCAGCGCATCGATGCGGCCAATAAAGCGATCGGAGCAGGCGTGCTCGAGGCGATCAGCGTCCTCGTGCACCTCGTCCCAGGAATAGTCCAGGGTCTCTACCAAGAAGGTTTCTAAAAGCCGGTGGCGGCGCACCATCTGCATCGCCAGCTCGCGGCCCGCAGGGCTCAATGAGACGCCCTGATAGCGCTCATGCTCCACCAGCCCTTGAGCGGCGAGCTTTTTAATCGCCTCTGAGGCAGTAGGCACCTTTTGATCCAGGCGCCCCGCCACATCCTTCAGCCCCACTGGGGCGCCGCCGGAATGCTCCGATAAGTCCCACAGAACTTTGAGGTAGTCCTGGCTGCGGGTAGGGAGTTCTTCTAGGTGCATGTCCACCATCTTAATAATCGTGCTTGTGTTGCCCTTGGATAAGTGTTAAATTAGCAGTAGTTCAACACATTGAACTTTTAATTTCACTTGCCACGGACAGTGGGCGGTACGTCCTTTCTTCGGTACACACACGACGCACCCAGGCTTCGCTGTCCGTGGCTCTTAAGCTTTCTAGTATCCCGCCTCCGGATCTACCTGGGTGGGCATGGGCTCACCCTTATCCCACGCGGCGGCATTGGCATTGAAAATATCGCCCATGTGGTACTGCGCCACATGCTTTGTTGCCCCGATGTGCGGGGTCATGGTGCAATTGGGCAGGGAGAGCAGCGGGTGGTCATCGGGAAGCGGCTCTGGGTCCACAACCTCCAAACCGGCGCCGGCAATCTCGCCCTCGCGCAAGGCATCCACCAAATCATCCGTGACCACGGTGCTGCCACGCCCGACGTTAATAAACAGCGCAGACGGCTTCATGGCGCGGAACTTCGCGGCATCAATAAGCCCCTCCGTTTCCGCCGTGGCGGGCAGGATGCAGAAAATGACATCGGCCTCGCCCCACACGTGCGCGGCGTCATCCATGGCCACCACCTCGTCGGCGCACTCCACCGGGCGGCCGGAGCGATTCACGGCGGTGATGTGGACCCCAAAGGGCTTGAGCAAGGCAATGAGCTGCTTGCCGATGCCCCCAGCGCCCAAAATCGCCACCTTCTTCGGCCCCTGCTGGTCGTAGATCCACTCCTGCGCTTCATCCAGCTCCTTGGCCACCGACCAGGTGCCGGCCTGTGTAAAGGCCTTGTGCTGGTGGGCCTGGGAGAGCAGGAGACCCAAGGCGCATTCGGCCACCGGCTTGGCAAAGGCGCCGGCGGAATTGCACCACGGCAATCCCTCAGGGGTAATCAATCCGGCATCGATGAGTTGGTTGACGCCGGTAAAACAATGCTGCACCCAGCCGATATTGGCCGGCATCTCTGGGATGCGGCGCGGGCTGGGTGTGGTATTGACATAGACCTCTGCGTCTTCGAGGTTTTCTACGCGTTCGTGGCCGGCAGCGCTTAAGTCATCGACCATCGGCTGCCAGGTTTCTGGTCCCATAAAATACTTCATGGGAACCAGCGTACGGCACGCGGCTAGATGCGCGAGGCGAAGTTGGAAAGGTAATCCGCGTGCACGACCGAGCGGCGCTTATCTTCTGGCAGCTCGCTCATCTGCATGCCCTTGATCGCGTTCAATTCCTCGGAATCGAAGCGGACCTCACCGCGGCCGATAACCTCGCCCTTCGGGCCCAAGATATCGATGATCTCGCCCTTGTTGAATTCACCGCGGACATCGGTAATACCCACGGCAAGCAAGGAGGTACCGCCCTTGGTCACGGCTTCCTTCGCACCCTCATCCAGGCGCACGGCTCCGCCGGTATCGGCGCAGTAGAGTGCCCAGAACTTCCAGGCCGAAAGCTGGCGTTCCTCGCGGGTGTGGAAGACGGTGCCGACGGAGGCATCGGAAAGCGCGGGCCCAATATTATCGGTAGAGGTGAGCAGCACTGGAATGCCGCCGCGGGTGGCCAGGCGGGCGGCGGAGACCTTCGTGGCCATGCCGCCGGTGCCGACCTTGCCGCCATCGCCGGCAACAACGCCCTTGAGGTCCTTACCGGTGCGCACCTCGTCGATGAACTTCGCATCCGGCTCGGCCGGATTCTTGTCATAGAGGCCATCAACGTCAGAGAACAGGAAGAGCGCGTCTGCGCCCACCAAGTTGGCGACCAAGGCCGACAGGCGGTCGTTATCGCCGAAGTGCATCTCAGAGGTAGCAACGGCGTCGTTTTCGTTCACGATGGGAATGGTGCGCAGCTGGCGCAGACGATCAATGGTGCGCTGCGCGTTGCGGGCGCGGTCGCGGTGTCCGGCATCGGAGGCCGTAAGCAGCACCTGACCGATGGTGCGCTGATAACGCGCAAAGGAACGGCCCCACTCATAGGCGAGGTGTACCTGGCCCACAGACGCCGAAGCCTGCTTCGTAGCCAGGTCGGTGGGGCGCTGGTGCAGGCCGAGCGGGCCCATACCGGCAGCAACCGCACCGGAGGAAACGATGATGACATCGGAGCGTCCCATGCGTGCGTGGACAGCATCAACGATGTGATCGATCTTTTCCTGCGCCACGCGGAAATTCTCATCCGTCAGCGACGAGGAACCAATCTTTACAACGACGCGCTTGGCCTCAGCGATAGAGTTGCGCAATTCGGATTCAAACCCGGAGGCTATCGGGTTTTCATCAAGGGCTTCGGGGAACGGAGTATCAGCGGTAGGGCCATCAAACGGCTCTACGGGGAGCGGAAGAATGGGCTCTTTCTGTTGATCAGAAGACATAACTCAATAGTGTACAAAGCTTATGCCTCCCGCCCCCTTCATTGGGGCACATTTCCCCCATGTGCGCAGCATAATGCGTCTGAACTGGGGGCAATCGTCCGGTGGAATTGCCCCCACTTCCCTTCGCCAGAAGTTAACAACTAACCCTGCCACCGGTCACGGTTAGCGCCTTCGCGGGTGATCTCTTCCTCATCTCCGTAGTCGAGCTCATCGACCAAGCCACGCCGGGCTTGGGAGGCACGCTTGCGCTCCGCTGCCGACACGCGGTTGGTGCCCTTCAGGCGGGCATCCTCGCCGCGGCTGGCCATAGTTGGATCGCCGCCGGTCATCGGCTCCCATTCGAATGTAATGCCGCCGATGGTCACGGGACAGCCTTCCACCGCGCCCTGCTTGTGCAGCTCGTCTTCCACGCCGGCCTTGGCCAGGCGGTCCGCCAAGTAACCCACGGCCTCATCGTTTTCAAAGTCGGTCTGGGTAATCCAGCGCTCGATCTTTTCGCCTTCCACAATGAATCCGCCCTGCACTTCTGGGTCCGGTCGCACGCTAAAGTCTGCGAAGCTGCCGGTGTTTTTCTTATGCGCTTGGGCCTTGGGGTGAAAAACGGTATGGGAAGGATCCCGCTTCGGCTTAGGCTGTGCCTTGTGATGCTCGGTGACCATTTCCATGAGCTTGAATTTCAGCGGGTCCAAGCCCTTGCGTGCTGCCGCAGAAATGATGAACACCGGCCAGCCAAACTTTTCCTTCAGGTCATCCTTGACGAACTCCGCAAGCTCTTCCGCCTCCGGCACATCGGCCTTATTCAAAATAATGACGCGCGGGCGCTCGCGCAGGTCACCCAAACCGGTATCGCTTTCTAGCGCCTCCTGGTACTTAGCCAGCTCATTTTCCAGCGCCTCAATATCGGATTCCGGATCGCGGCCAGGCTCGATGGATGCGGTATCAACGACGTGGGCCAGCACGGCCGTGCGCTCGATGTGGCGCAGGAAGTCTAGGCCTAGGCCCTTGCCATCGGCGGCGCCAGGGATAAGGCCAGGGACATCGGCAATGGTAAAGGAGCTATCGCCCATATCCACCACACCCAAGTTGGGCTGCAGGGTGGTAAACGGGTAGTCACCAATCTTCGGCTTGGCTGCAGAGAGCACAGAGATCAACGAGGACTTACCCGCCGAAGGAAAGCCCACAAGCCCCACATCCGCCATGGATTTCAGCTCGAGCACCAAATCATGAGCTTGGCCCGGCTCGCCCTGCAGCGCAAAGCCCGGTGCCTTCCGGTTCTTAGACGCAAGCGCCGCGTTGCCCAGGCCACCGAAACCGCCCTCGGCCGCAACAAAACGCGTGCCCGGCACGGTGAGATCAGCCAAGGTCTCACCTTTTTCCGTGCGCACAACCGTACCCGCGGGAACCTCCAGAATCAGGTCCTCACCGCGCGCGCCATTGCGCATATCGCCGGCGCCGTTGCCACCGCGCTCGGCCTTAATATGCGGGCGGTAGTGGAAGTCCATCAAGGTATGGATCTGCTCCGAGACTTCCAAGATGATGTCGCCACCGTGGCCACCATTGCCGCCATCTGGTCCACCCAATGGCTTGAATTTCTCGCGGTGGACAGACACACAGCCATGCCCACCGTCGCCAGCCTGCAAGTGCAAGACGACGCGGTCAATAAATCGTGCCATGATGTGCCACACCCTTCTTATTTAAATCTATTGTCTTAGCCAGTGTAATGCGTAGCCAAGCTCGGACTCCAACCCATGCCCTGCCAGCACAGTGGGAGGTAAAACGAGAAAATCCTCGAGCCGCCCTCACCCGTAGTGAAAGCTGCCCGAGGATTGACCGCTGCGGTCGTGCTTAAGCAGTAGCTTCTGCAGCAACCTCTTCAGCCGGGATGATGTTGACCATCCGGCGGCCGCGCTTGATGCCGAACTTCACGGAGCCAGCAGCAAGTGCGAACAAGGTGTCGTCGCCGCCGCGACCAACGTTCTCACCTGGGTGGAACTTGGTGCCGCGCTGACGCACGATGATCTCGCCGGCGTTAACCTGCTGACCACCGAAGCGCTTGACGCCGAGGCGCTTGGACTCGGAATCGCGACCGTTGCTGGAGCTGGAAGCACCCTTCTTGTGTGCCATGTCGTTTCCCTCCTTCGGGGATGATTTGCAGCCCGGTTAAGGCTTACTTGATACCGGTGATCTTCAAGGTGGTCTGAGGCTGGCGGTGACCCAAACGCCTCTTGTAACCAGTCTTGTTCTTGTACTTCAGGATATCAATCTTTGGACCTTTACCCTGTTCAACGATTTCCGCAGCGACGGAAACCTTCTCCAAGTCGGAAGCCTTGGACTTCACAGCGGCGCCATCGACGAGCAGAACCGGGGTGAGAGCCACGGCAGAGCCTGGCTCACCCTCGATCTTCTCGACCTTGACGAGGTCACCTTCAGCAACCTTGTACTGCTTGCCGCCGGTCTTGACGATCGCGTACATAGAGGGTTACCCCTTATCTAAACTCGCTCGGACACGGCATCCAGGCCGTCATCCGAATGGACACTTACATATTGCGTTCAGACCCCGCGCGAACATATCCGCAATCACCGGGCGGCAATTGTGGGCTGATCCAGCGCCGAGTGTTCTAAACAGCGACTGTCAAAGACTACCCCGCCGCGGGTACAAAATACAAACCACGCACTTCGCACCCGCGTGGCGATGCCCTAGGAAGTAGCCCGCCGTGTTACGCGGCGCCGCCGCCGACCCGCGTCCTTAGCACCAGTTTGCGGGGTCTCAGGCACTTTAGTGGGCACCTTTTCCCCAGCACGTTCCTGTCGCGCAGCTGCTGCCGGCGCCCCGGTCTTTTTCACCGCGCGCTTCTTCCCGCGGCGAATAACCTTCGTTTCGGCCTGCGGAGCACTAGCCTTCTGGGAATCCTTCTCCCCTTGAACAGGTGTAGCTGTAGGCGTACCCGCGTTGTGCGAGGTGGCCTTATCCCTTGGGTTGGTGCGTACCACGCGGCGCTTGCCGCGACGACCTCCCTGTACCGAGGAATTCTTCTTCCCGCCACTGATATTCTCGTGGCGTTGCTCCGCCGTCCGCGAGGTGTCCCCGCGCTTGTTGTTCTGCTTTACATCTTGCACGTTAGCCCGGTGCGAGGCCTGCACATTTGCCCGGCGGGAGTTCGGCTGGGTGCGAACGCTACGACGCCTACCGCGCCCGCGCGACTTGCTACGGGGATTTTGCTGCTCGCCTTCCTGCTGGGTCGCATCGTCACGCCGTGCCTCATCCGAGGACTCCGCAGATTCCGCCTGTTGCTGCTGGGCAAAATCCTCTGGGCGCGGGCGATTATCGGAACGCGAATTCCCGCGCGTGCGGCGCTTGCGGCGCGGAGAAGCCTCATACTCGGCGACTGCCTCCTCGTAAGAAGTCTTCTCCGGGGCATCGGAAGCTTCTGCCTTCTTCTCTTCAGCCTTTTCTTCAGCGGCCTGCTGGCGCTGGTTCGGCTGCTCCTGCGTGCGACGGGACGCGGGCGAGGTCCGCGTTGCCCGGCGCGGCTTCTTGCCCCGCTGGGTGCGCTTTTTCTCCTTCGCCGGTGCTTCTTGGCCATCGGGTACATAGGAATTAAATTCCTGGACCTCATCGCTTTCGGCGGCGTTGTCCGCCGCGGCATAGGCGATGGCCTCGATTTCAGAGACCTCAGACTTCTTCTGCACTCGGCGGCGCTTCTTCTGCTTGTCTTCGCTGCGGCCACGGCTGCGCTCGTCACGGTGTCCGCGCGCGTCGTCGCCGCGCTTCTGTGGGGCCTTCTGCGTGGAGTCGGCGGACTCATCGTCTACGACGACATTGGCCACGAGCTCCTCCAGGGACGGTGACTGCTCATCCTCGTTGCCGTAGAGCGGGGCATCCGTCTTCCGGTACTTTTGCGGCTGGGACGTGGCATTCCTGCGGCCCTTGCGGCCCTTCTGCCCCTTCTTCTCCGCGCGCTCGTCCTCATCGTCGTGTTCGTGCATGGCCACGGCAGCTGGGTGCTGCTGGGGATCGTGCTCAGGCTTCTTGTGCGGCTTAGAGGAACCGTGCGAATGGTGGCCGGAGTGGTTGTCTTCAGCTTCATCGACCGGGTACTCGTGGATGATGATGCCGCGGCCATGGCAGTGCTCACACTCGGTAGAAAAGGTCTCTACCAGGCCGGTGCCTAAACGCTTGCGCGTCATTTGCACCAAGCCCAGGGAAGTGACCTCGGATACTTGGTGGCGCGTGCGATCGCGGCCCAAGGCCTCCTTCAGGCGGCGCAAAACCAGATCCTGGTTTTCCGGCAGGACCATGTCAATAAAGTCCACCACGATCATGCCGCCCAGATCGCGCAGGCGCATCTGGCGCACGATTTCTTCGGCCGCCTCCAGGTTATTGCGGGTCACGGTCTCTTCCAGGTTGCCGCCGGAGCCGGTGAACTTGCCGGTGTTGACGTCGATGACGGTCATGGCCTCGGTGCGGTCGATGACCAAGGTGCCGCCAGAGGGCAGCCACACCTTGCGCGAGAGCGCCTTATGCAGCTGCTCATCAATGCGGTAGGCGGCAAAGGCGTCCTGGCCACCGTGGTCCTTCGGCTTATAGCGCACCACGCGGTCTGCAAGATCCGGGGCCATGGATTCCACGTAGGCATTGACCGTATTAAAGGACCGCTTCCCATCCACGATCAGGCGGTGGAAGTCTTCATTGAAGAGATCGCGGACAACCTTGATGAGCATATTCGGCTCTTCATACAGCGTGACCGGCTTAGCACCCTTGGAGGATTTTTCCTTCTTGGCCTGGGCGGAAATATCTTCCCACCGGTTATGCAGGCGCTGCACATCGGTTGCGATGGCCTCTTCGGGAACGTTTTCGGCAGCGGTGCGAATGATGGCGCCGCCATCGCCTGGCACCACGCGGCCCAGGATGTCCTTTAAGCGCTTGCGCTCTGGTGCCGGCAGCTTGCGCGAAATTCCGGCGCTGCGCCCACCTGGAACGTAGACGAGGTAGCGGCCGGCCAAGGAGATCCGGGTGGTCAGGCGCGCGCCCTTGTGGCCAATCGGGTCCTTTGCCACCTGCACCAAAATTTGGTCGCCGGATTTCAGGGTATTTTCTACCTTCCGGGAGCGCCCATGCAATTTGGTCTTGCGCCAATCAATCTCGCCGGCGTAGAGCACGCCATTGCGGCCCTGGCCGATGTCCACGAACGCCGCCTCCATGGACGGCAAGACGTTTTGCACGCGGCCCAAGTAGATATTGCCGATGAGGGAAGCCTGGGCCTCGGTGGTAACGAAGTGCTCGACCAAGAGGTCATCTTCAAGCACGCCCACCTGCGTGACGATGCCCGCGCCGTCCTCGCGCTGCTTATCGCGCACTACCATGGTGCGTTCCACGGCCTCGCGCCGCGCCAAAAATTCCGCCTGGGACACGATGTGCTGGCGCTCGCGGCCCTTTTCGCGCAATTCTGCGCGGCGGCGCTTCTGCGCCTCGATGCGGGTGGAGCCGCGGATGGCCTTGGGCTCATCGATAAGCTCCGGCTCCTTATCCGCCGCATCCTTCTTGGAATTCTCGTTCCCGCCGCGCCCGCGGGAGGTACCGCGGCGGCCGCGGCGGCGCTTGTCAGAACCCCCGCGCGCTGCCTTATTGCCTGCCTCGGCCTCGTCGGCCTCAGCGGCCTCAGCATCTTCGGCAGGATCCGCGGCATCAGCGGCTTCAGCGATCGCCGCCATGTCCGCGGCATCGTCCTCACCAAGATCTGCGGCGTCCTGCTGCTGCGGTGGCATAAATAGCGGCGCGAAGTCATACGCGGCGGAATCGTCGTCGGTCTCCGCGCGCGGGACTATGCGCGGTGCATAGTAATCATCGTCAAAGTCCTCGCCGGCCTCTGCCAGCACCTCATGCAGCTTCGCTGGATCCACGGTCCCCGTCGTCTCGTCCGCACCAGCAGCGTCAGCGTCGGCAGGGGCATCATCTTCAGCGCGCGCGGGCGCGTTCGCCGGCTCAGGATCCGGCAGACGGTCCGGCGCCTGCTTTATATCCGGCAATGCGCTTTTAACCAGCGATGCATCGACCTTTTCTTCAATCTGGGAGATTTCATTGTCCACATTCTTGCGCACGCGGTAGCGCAGGTTCTTTTCCTCTTCCGCATTGGCTGCGGTGTTGTCAGCCGGGGTGCCAGCTTCTTCCCCGGCATCGGCCTGCGCCGGTTCTTTCTTTGCCGCGGGCGCGGACTTCTTCGTGGCCTTGCGGGTGCGGCGAGCGCGCTTGGTGGCCTTGGCCTTGCCCTCGGGCTTTGCTTCTGCTGGGCTCTCGTCCGCGGTCGCAGGTTGCTCCGCATCCGCGCCCCTAGCATGGCGAGCTAAAGCGGCGAAGAGGTCGCCGGCTTCCGCGCGGGTAATAGAGCTCTGCGCGGTCTTGTTTAGACCCATGTCCTTAAGCTGCGCCACCAGCTGGCGTGATGATAGGCCGAGCTTTTTGGCCATGGCATATACGCGGGTTTTATCTTTTAGCTCGCTCGGGTCTATCCGCTGGGCCAAAGCCGCAGCTGCCTGCAGGTTTTCAGTTGTTTCTTGAGAGTTCTGTGCCGCCATCAGTTGGGCTTACTCCTGTACTTCGATTGTATGGTGCGCCGGCTACTCGGGCGCAGGCACAGCCCATAGAGGAACTGTGCCGCTGCCGCACGAATAGCCACGATAAACGCACTGCGTTAAAGCTTGTGGGGTTATGAAATTATGCGCGCGCTGCGCGTGAGTTCCATTGTGTCACAGAATCTTGGCGGGGCGAGCAGGCTGTGGGCGATGATACGCTTGAACTTATGGCAGAACTGGCACCACGTCCCGCCCGAACATTATCGCAGTACCGGCAGCGCAATGAGATTACGCCGAAAGAGGCGTGCTTATTCGGCGTTCCGGCCGGCTTTGCCCTCGGTTTTGCACAGACGGAGGCCAGCTACATGCTGATGGGTGCCGGCGTTTTTGCGGTCTTTGCGGTCATCGGATTAGTGCCCCTCATCCGCCACTATCCCCGCTCCATTGGGGCTAGCCAGGATGTCTACCTCGAAGGCGATTACCCCACCATTGCTTATTGGGCGCCAGTAATTCCACTTGCTCTACCGCTGGCCATGGCCCCGCTATCCGCGGCTGGCTGGTTGCCGGACATTTCCCTGGCCCCACCCGTGGAAGGTATCTTAACCGGCGCGGTGTCGGCGTTCGCATTTCCACTGGGATTGTGGGCCATGTTTTCCCAGTCCTTTCGCATTGGCCGCCGCCGCATGCAGCGCATCGTGGCTGAAGATCCACTAGAAGGGGTCACAGATAGTGCCATGCAGCTTGCCGATGCCCACCTCGATATCCTCACCGCCCTCGTCACCGCCGGGGCCGTCCAGGGCAATACAACCACCACCAAGGCCTTGTCCCGACTGTTGCAGGTGGAGCTAAATACCCTGTCCGATGCGATCCAGGAACTAAAAAAGCATGGGCTAGTGAAGGTAGAAAATATTGGGCTGCGCTCCAAAGTAGAAAGCTGGCGCATCACCCTCACCCCTACTGGCGTGCGGTGCTTATATCAATTTGGCAGGCGCTAATTCGGCAGAGTCCGGTCTCCAGGAAATAACTTGGGACCAATCCAGAGCATTACGTATACCAGGCCAACCAAAACCGGAATTTCGACAAGGGGTCCGATAGTACCGGCCAATGCTTGAGCAGAGGTAGCTCCAAAGGTACCAATGGAAACCGCGATTGCTAACTCAAAATTATTTCCCGCTGCGGTAAAGGCCACTGAAGCAGATTGTGCATAGTTCATTCCGACAGCCTTAGCTACGCCCAAAGCCAAAAAGAACATCCCGACAAAGTACAGCATCAGAGGCACCGCTACCCTAACTACCGCTATCGGCTGCTCCACGAGCTGTTCTCCCTGCAGGGAGAACAGTAAGACAATTGTGTACAGCAAACCGATCATTGCCAAAGGAGACACGGCAGGAAGGTAACGGCTTTCAAACCACTCACGCCCTTTAGTCTTCTCTGCCCATACTCGGGAGATGATCCCAAGCAAAAGCGGAATACCTAAGAATACGAGCACTGAAGTAACAATGGACCAGAAAGAAAATTCGACAGAGGTGGTATCAAGGCCCAGCCACCCTGGCAGTATCTGCAAATAGAACCAACCCAAGACTCCGAACATCGCAACTTGGAAAACGGAGTTGATTGCTACTAGTACTGCCGTGGCTTCCCGGTCACCGCAGGATAGGTCTGACCATACCAAGACCATAGCGATGCAGCGGGCAAGGCCGACAATAATAAGACCCGTGCGCAACTCAGGTTGATCCGCCAAGAATAGCCAGGCCAGTACGAACATGAATGCTGGCCCCACAAGCCAATTTAAAACGATCGACACGGTCATCAGCCGTCTGTCAGTGGCAATCTCCCGAGTCTTTTCATAGCGCACTTTAGCAAGCGGTGGATACATCATCACCAGCAGCCCTAAAGCGATTGGGAGGGAAATACCTCCAATTTCCAAAGCTGAGAGCGCGTTCCCTATTCCTGGAAGGAAATGACCTATGAGCAGGCCAAGGACCATAGCTAGAATGATCCACAGGGGTAGAAAGCGATCGAGAAAAGCTAAACGCGGCTGCTGTGAGGTAGCCATACTTGTCTCCTTCATTGACCCAAGTCGCACCGTACCGTGCAGCACTGTAGCCATTCATATCGATACCTGTCAATATGAAAGGGTGTGTCAAACGCCCATATACTAAAGGCATGGTTTCTTCGCACGGCATGACCAAAGATCCCCACATCAACGAATGTTGTTCACTCAGCAACGGCCCCCTAGACCAGGCCGATTCCGTGCATCTTGCCCAGCAATTCAAGGTACTTGCAGATCCCGCCCGACTTCGTCTTTTATCCATCTTGTGCGATAAAGGCTGCGGCCCGATGAGCGTTTCCGAACTGACCACATTATCCGGTCTCAGCCAGCCAACGGTATCTCACCATCTTGCAAAATTGCGGGATGCTGGCCTCCTAGCCAAACGACAGACTGGCCGCACCGTCACCCACGAAGTGCAAAAGCAAGCTTTCACCGCACTGTGCAAGCTACTCTCCTTCGACTAAAAAGCCGCCAACCTTAAAATCTTGGCCTAATATGTCTGCAACACTGTGAATCAAGCAAAGTTTTTAGCCCCTCAATAAATCCCCTTATAAATGAAAAGGCCCGAGCTTAATGCTCGGGCCTCCTTGAAATCTAGGTAACGTCAGTACTTAGAGGTTGGGGAACCAAATTCCGATCTCGCGCTCTGCGGACTCTGGGGAGTCGGAGCCGTGCACGATGTTCTCGCCCACGCTGAGTGCAAAGTCACCGCGGATGGAACCGGGCGCGGCCTTGGAGACTGGGTCGGTGCCACCGGCCAGCTGGCGCCATGCCTCGATGGCGCGCTCGCCTTCAACGACGCCGGCAATCAATGGTGCGGAGGTGATGAAGTCCACCAGCTCGCCGAAGAATGGCTTATCCTTGTGCTCTTCGTAGTGCTTTTCTGCGGTCTCGCGGTCAGCTACTCGCAGGTCCAGCTCGGCCAGCTTGAGGCCCTTGCGCTCGATGCGGGCAATAATCTCGCCCACGTGGCCGTTCTTTACGCCGTCCGGCTTAATAAGGATCAATGTACGTTCAGTCATGCCCCATACTGTACCGAATACCCACAATTCTTCCACGACCGAGGGCTATATGCGGGGGCAGCGCAGTGGGCGGCACTAAGTAAGCTGCTGGACTATCTCCGTCGCGCGCTCGTGGGAGGTCCCCCTAAACCAGAGGCGCACTTGGTTAACCGCCGTGCCGAACTGGCCGTTGCCCAGCAAGCGCTTAATCTCTGCGCGCTGCTTTTCATCCAAATCATCAAGGGTGGCTTCTTCCGCCCGTTGAAAATTAGTACGCAGGGCCAAGACCAAAAATACGGCGGCAATGATTAGCGCCACCGCCGGCAGCCACGGCGCTCCCGTGGCCGCGCGGGCAGCTACCGCGGCAATGCAGGCTAGGGCCGCGAGGACGAGATAGACGGTGCGCATGGACACTACTTCTGATTGAGGTGCTGGGTAGTTAAGTAACCGCGCTTCATGCGGGCGATGAGGTTGCTGCGCAAATACACCGCGAGGAGCCACTCCATGCCAAAGATGATGAAGATCGCGGCGATGGACCAGTGCGCCATAAAGCCAAGGATAAGGCCCAATAGCTGCGCCCATACGATGACGGTCAGCGCCCACTTCTTATTCATAAACGCGATCATTCCCAAGTGGAATATCAGGGCACCTATCACCAGGCCGTAGTTAAAGGGCGTCCACAGCGTTCCGTCATACAGCTTGTACAGAAGCGGCAGGGCCAAAACGAGGGTGATCGACTCCATGATGAGCGAGCTGGCGATGACCATGCCATTAAAGCTCTTAAGGGGATCCTTGACGGGGTCTTGCCCCAGACCCAACGGGCCGATTTCATTATCCGCGACTTCGTCGCCGCGGCGAGGCGGGCGGGACCTGGGGTGAGGGCTGGTCATGCGGGCTCCTTTCCAAACATCGCGCGGGCTTCGCCGGCGGTGATCACCGAACCGGTAATCACAATACCGGAGCCGGATTGCACTTCGGATTCCTCGGCCAGCTCCACGGCTTGCGCATAGGCACCGGGCAGATCATCGGCCACATAGACGCGCTCTTCGCCATAAATATCGCGGGCCGTTTCCGCTAGCTCATAGGCATCGATCGCGCGCGGCGAGGAGTTTTGGGTGATGACCACCTCGCTCAAGTACGGCTCCAGCGCGGCGAGGATTCCCTGGGCGTCCTTATCGGCAAAGATGGAGACTACGCCGATAATCCGCGCGAAGTCGAAATCACGGTCAAGCGCTGCGCCGAGCGCCTTGGCCCCGTGGGGGTTATGGGCGGCATCGATAAACGTCGTGGGCGAGGTGCGCACGCGCTCGAGGCGGCCGGGCGAAATCGTCTTCGCAAAACCCGTGCGCACCGAGGCAATATCCAAGGGATGCCCAGAAGAGGCACCGAAAAAAGCTTCCACCGCGGCAAGGGCAACGGCCGCGTTCTTGGCCTGGTGCTCGCCGTGTAGTGGCAAGAAAATGTCCTCATACATGCCGCCAAGGCCCTGAATATTGACCTGCTGGCCACCGACCGCGATGCGGGATTCTAATGCCGCAAACTCCGCGCCGGAACGCGCCACGCCCGCATCCATATCCACCGCGCGCTGCAGGATGACCTGCATGGCCTCGGGGTCTTGCTCGGCGATGATGGCGATGTTCTCGTTCGGGGTCAGCGGATCTTCGGCATCGGCGCGGCGCTTGATGATGCCTGCCTTCTCCCCCGCAATCTCCCGAATATCGCTGCCCAGGTAATCCGTGTGGTCAAGACCCACCGGGGTGATTACGGAGACGTCCGCATTGACCACGTTCGTGGCGTCCCACAGCCCACCGAGGCCAACCTCGACGACGGCGACGTCAACGGGGGCATCGGCAAACGCTGCATAGGACAGGCCCACCAGGACCTCGAACTTGGACATGGGGACATCGGAACGCGCATCCACCATCTCCACATACGGCTTGATTTCGTGCCACAGGCGCACGTAGTCGCGCGGGTGGATGGGCCGGCCATCGATGCCGATGCGCTCGGTGACCCGCTGCAGGTGCGGGCTGGTGACCAGGCCCACGCGGCGGTGGAAGGAACGCAGCAGCGAATCGACCATGCGCGCGGTAGAAGACTTGCCGTTGGTGCCCGCGATGTGGATGACATCAAAGGATTGCTCGGGGTGGCCGAGCAAATCCATGAGCATCTCGATGCGCTCCAGGGTGGGCTCGATCTTGGTCTCCGGCCAGCGCTGGTTGAGCTCGTCTTCCACCTCACCGAGCGCCTGCAGCTCCTCCGGGGATACCTCTTGGGGCGCGGCGTCATTATATTCTTCGTCCTCGCCCATGCCCAGGTTCAGGGTCAGGCCCGATTCCGTGATCTCCACCGGGGTGCCCTCGGTACCCTCCTTGAGGGCGTCGACGATCTCAAAATCGTCCTCTCCCCCGGCGGCCTCGCCATTGCCGTTGGCGTCGTGATTGAAGCGCTGATCTGACACTACTTAAGGCCCTCCAAACGGCTGGTAATGCGCTCGACTTCCTCGCGCGCGATGTCTTGGCGCGCCCGAATCTTATTGACCACGTCTTCCGGCGCCTTGGCCAGGAAGTTCTCATTGCCCAGCTTTTTGCCTGTCTGTTCCAGTTCCTTATTGGCCTTGGCCAGATCCTTTTCCAGGCGCTTGCGCTCGGCTTCAACGTCGACCGCACCGTGGGTATCCAGCGTGACCTCCACGGTGGCCTGGGACAGACGCACCTCAATGGAGGCCGAGGGGTTAAAGTCCTCGTCCGGCGCGGTGGTATTGGCCAGGTTGCGGACCAATTCCTCTTGGCCCTGCAGGTCTGCCGCGGCGAAGTCGAGGCGGCCCGGTACCTTCTGCGATGGCTTGACGCCCTGATCGGAGCGGAAGCGGCGCAGCTCGGTGATGAGCTTATCGGCATCGTCAATGCGGCGGGCGGCCACCGCGTCCTTGGTGGCGCCACCGTTGGTATCGGCCACCGTGGGCCATGGGGCGATGACGATGGATTCCCCGCCGGTCAATGCCTTCCACAGCACCTCGGTCACATACGGCATGGTGGGGTGCAAAAGGCGCAGCACGACGTCGATGACGCGGCCCAAAACGATCTGGGTATTGCGGCCTTCTACCGTTTCGCCATCGCGAGGGATCTGCGTCTTGGCAATCTCCAGGTACCAGTCACAGAGCTCGTCCCAGGTGAAGTGGTAGAGCAGCTCGTTGGCCTTGGCAAATTGATAATCGTCCAAGTAGGCATCGACCTGGGTGCGCACCTCTTCAGCGCGGTCGAGGATCCAGCGGTCGGCATCGGAAAGCTCCGTGCGGCTGGGCAAAGGTGCCACGCCGGCGCCGTTCATCAGCGCAAACTTAGTGGCGTTAAAGAGCTTGGTCGCAAAGTTACGCGATGCCGCGGCGGCATCGGAACCCAGCGGCAAATCCACGCCCGGGTTAGCGCCGCGGGCAAGGGTAAAGCGCAAGGCATCCGCACCGTAATCGCGCACCCAGTCCATGGGGTCAATACCGTTGCCCAGGGACTTGGACATCTTACGGCCCTGCTCATCGCGAACCAGACCGTGCAGGTAGAGGTCCTTGAAAGGAATCTGCGGGCGACCATCGGTGCCCTGACCCAAAAGCTCTGGGGTTTTGGCGCCGGCGAAGGTGCCAAACATCATCATGCGCGCGACCCAGAAGAACAGGATGTCATAGGCGGTGACCAGCACATTCGTGGGATAGAACTTCTCCAGATCTGGAGTCTTATCGGGCCATCCCAGGGTGGAAAATGGCCACAGCGCCGAAGAGAACCAGGTATCAAGGACATCAGGATCCTGCTTGTAGCCTGCCGGCGGCTCCTCATCCGGGCCGACACAAACGATATCCCGTTCCACCTCGCCGGACTCGTTCGTGCGTTCTGGGCCGTACCAAATGGGGATGCGGTGGCCCCACCACAGCTGGCGGGAAATACACCAATCATGCATGTCATCGACCCACTCGAAATAGCGCGGCTCCAGCGACTTCGGGTGCAAGACGGTATCGCCCTCGCGCACGGCATCACCAGAAGCCTTCGCCATCTGCGAAACATCGACGAACCACTGCAGCGACAAGCGCGGCTCGATGGGCTCACCGGAACGCTCCGAGTGGCCCACGGAGTGGACATAGGGGCGAATTTCTTTGACTACGCGCCCCTGTTCCCGCAGCGCCTCGCGGATCTCCACGCGCGCTTCTTCTCGCGTCATGCCATCAAAACGGGTGCCGGTATGCGCGATGTGGCCGGTGGTATCCATGACCGTCGGCATATCCAAGTCATGGCGGGTACCCATGGCGTAGTCATTGGGATCGTGGGCCGGGGTGATCTTTACCGCACCAGTACCAAAATCCATGTCCACGTAATCATCGGCGATGATCTTCAGCTTCAGATCATCGCGGAAAGGGTGATCCAATTCCTGACCCACGAGGTGGGCGTAGCGCTCATCGTCGGGGTGGACGGCAATGGCGACATCGCCAAGCATGGTTTCCACGCGAGTGGTGGCAACAATAAGGTGCGGCTCATCGTCATTGAGCGAGCCATAGCGGATGGAGACCAGCTCGCCCTCGACGTCCTTGTAGACGACCTCGATATCAGAAACGGCGGTCTCCAGCACCGGCGACCAATTGACTAGGCGGTTGGCCCGGTAAATCATGCCCTCATCATAGAGGTTCTTAAAGATGGTCTGCACCGCGCGGGACAGCCCCTCATCCAGGGTGAAGCGCTCGCGGGTCCAGTCCACGGAGTCACCAATGGCGCGCATCTGGTTCTGGATGGTGCCACCGTATTGCTCTTTCCATTCCCAGACCTTGTCGATGAACTCCTCGCGCTCATAGTCCCAGCGCTTCTTTCCCTCCTGCTCACGCAGACGGGCCTCCACCTTGGTCTGGGTGGCGATGCCTGCGTGGTCAGCGCCCGGCAGCCACAGGGTGGCATAGCCCTGCATGCGCTTGCGGCGAATGATGGAGTCGATCAGAGTGTGGTCCAAGGCGTGGCCCATGTGCAGCTGGCCGGTGACGTTCGGCGGCGGCAGCACGATGGAATAGGGCTCCGCCTCCGAGGATGCATCCGGGGTGAAGTAACCGGCGCTTACCCAGCCTTCGTAGAGGTCTTTTTCTACTGCCTGCGGCTCCCAGGACTTGGGAAGCTGGTCCGCGCGGTTGGTGCCAACGAGTTGCTCTTTATTCTGATCAGTCACCTGGCCAACTCTACCCTGTGCGTCAACTGGCACCACCGGCCTGTCTAGAGTAAGGGCATGTCTCACAACCCTGGCCACCGCGCCCGCCTCCGCACCCGTTACTTCACCCAAGCCAAAGACAACTCTCAGGCCTTCGCGTGCCTGACGAGCTACGACTGCTTGACCGCCGAAATCTTCGATGAAGCCGGGGTCGATCTCCTGCTCGTCGGCGATTCCCTGGCCAACGTGGTGCTGGGCCGCGAAACCACGCTCTCGCTCACCCTCGATGAGATGATCCCGCTGGCCCGCGCGGTGGTTGCTTCGACCTCCCGCGCCTTCGTGGTGGTGGACCTTCCCTTCGGCTCCTATGAGGACGGCCCCTCCCAGGCGCTGGAGACCGCGGTGCGCGTCATGAAGGAAACCGGCGCGCAGGCCGTGAAGCTGGAGGGCGGTGCGGAGCGCGCTCCCATTGTTGCCGCGCTTGTCGCCGCCGGCATCCCGGTCTGCGCCCACATTGGCTTTACACCCCAGCAGGTCCACGCCTTGGGCGGCTTCGTGGTCCAAGGCCGGGGTGCCGGTGCGGAGAAGCTTCACGACGACGCCCGCGCCCTCGCCGAGGCCGGCGCCTTCGCCGTGGTGCTGGAGATGGTCCCGGCAGCCCTTGCTGAGCAGGTGACCAAGGAGCTGCCCATCCCCACCATCGGCATCGGCGCCGGCGCGCAGACCGACGGTCAGATTCTGGTGTGGACCGATGCCTTCGGCCTGGGAGGTCCCAAGGCGCCGCGTTTTGTGCGCCGCTACGCGAATCTGCGCGGCGCGCTGCTGGAAGGAGCGAAGGACTATGTCGCAGATGTGGGTGAACGTTCCTTCCCCAACGCCGAGGAGTCTTTCGAGGACTAAGGTCTTAAGCCATGCAGATCCTCACAACTAAATCCGAACTCCGTGCCTTCCGCGCGGCAGCGTCCGGTTCCGTGGGTTTGGTGCCCACGATGGGCGCGCTTCACGACGGCCACGCTTCCCTCATTCGCCGCGCCCGCGAAGACAACGACACCGTGGTGTGCTCGGTCTTTGTCAATCCCCTCCAGTTCACGGACCTGGGCGACTGCGAAGACTACCGCGCCTACCCGCGCACCCTCGACGCGGATGCCGCACTGCTGGACTCGTTGGGAGTCGATGCGGTCTTCGCCCCCAGCGTGGAGGAAATGTACCCGGGTGGCACCCCGCGGGTGTGGGTGCGCACGGGTGAGATGGGCTCGGTCTTGGAAGGTGCCTCGCGCCCCGGCCACTTTGACGGCGTGGCCACCGTGGTGAGCAAGCTGTTTCACCTTGTCACACCAGACCGCGCTTATTTTGGGCAAAAGGATGCGCAGCAAGTAGCGATCATCCGCCGCCTGGTGGCGGACCTCGACCTGCCGCTGGACATCATCAGCGTGCCCATCGTGCGCGCAACGGACGGCGTGGCCGAGTCCAGCCGCAATGCGCGCCTCAGTGCCGCCGAGCGTGAGCAGGCGGTCGCCTTATCCCAGGCACTCTTCGCGCTGCAGGATGGCGCCTCACGTGAAAAAGCTGAGGCCCAGCTCGCTTCCTCCCCCGGCGTGACGGTGGATTACCTCACCGTGGTGGACCCGGCCACGCTCGAGCCCGTAGATGCACAACACCGGCCCGCCTTGGCGCTGGTAGCAGCGCATGTGGGGCCGGTGCGGCTCATCGATAACTTGGTGCTGGAGGCTTAACCTTTCAGCAGGTGGGCTACGGCCTCGCGCTCCTCACGCAGCTCCTGCACGGAGGCTTCGATGCGCTCCTTCTGGAAATCGCTCAACTCTAAGCCTTGGACGATTTCCCACTTGCCGTCGCGGCAGACGGTGGGGAAACCGCAGATGAGGCCTTCATCGACGCCGTAGGAGCCATCCGAAGGCACGGCGGCAGTGCGCCAATCCTCGGTGCCGTGGACCCAATCGTGCATGTGGTCCACAGCGGCGGAAGCTGCCGACGCAGCAGACGAGCTGCCGCGCACCTCAATGATCTCCGCGCCGCGCTTGGCCACCTTGGGGATCATCTCCTCGCGGTACCACTGCTCATCTACCTCGGCGTTGGAGAAGGCAATATCCGGGAACTGGGTCGCGGAGTGATTGCCCCACACCGCGATCTTGGAAAAGTCCTTGGTGGCCTGGCCCGTCTTGGCCGCCAGCTGGCCCAAGGTGCGGTTGTGATCCAGGCGCATGAGCGCATTGAACTGGGAGTTATCCAGATCTGGAGCGCTATGCGCAGCGATGAGCGCGTTGGTATTCGCCGGGTTGCCCACCACCAGCACGCGAATATCGCGCGCCGCATAGTCATTGATGGCCTTGCCTTGCTCGGTAAAGATGGCGCCGTTGGCCTCGAGCAGGTCTGCGCGCTCCATGCCCTTGCTGCGTGGGCGAGAGCCAACGAGGAATGCGGCAGACGCATCGTCGAAGGCTACCTTGAGGTCATCAGTAACTGTGATCGAGTTGACCAGTGGCAGGGCGGAATCGCGCAGCTCCATAGCCACGCCCTCTGCCTTTTCTACTACCGCCGGGATTTCCAAGAGAGCAAGGTCCACTGGGGTGTCCTTGCCAAATACGTCGCCTGCGGCGATCCGCCACAGCAGGGAGTAGGCGATATTTCCAGCGGCGCCGGTGACGGTTACTTTTACTGGTTGGGTCATGCTAATTCCTCCTCGTATGTCGTGGAGTTGTAAGCGCCCCTCATGCGCGCCACCCTCCACGGGATGTATCCACCCCCGAGCTTAGCGCCATCCGGAGGTAATGTGTTGTGAAATTAATCCCCCTCTTTCGGAGGGAAAACGCCGCCAAATTTCCGGATATTACCCCCATTTACCTCCAAATTAACGCCCCCAATGGGCACATTGCTCCCGCGGGGTGGGATTAATCGGGCATGATGGAGGCGGCACAGCCCCACCGGCGGGTGCGCTTGCAGGGATGCATTCACTGCCTTTGGGCGGGCTGCACGTTGGTCAACCGCTACCACATCGGACCCAATAGTACGGCCGCCCAAGCAGCACTCGAGACACTACCGACTATCGCCACATCGGCGCCGCGAAGCAGAGATAGGACACATGCTATGAGCACTGAGCACACCGAACCGCTGCACGCTGCGGAGCAGGCGGAGGACTCCGACGCTCACGCTGCGGATTCCATCAGCACCGATGCCGTGGTGGATATCGCCATTTCCCAGTTTTCCGCGTGGGGGTTTACTGAAACCAAGCTGGACACCATCGCCGCGGAATCCGGCATGTCCAAGCGCATGATCCACTACCACTTTGGCGATAAGCAGGGCCTGTACTTGAGGGCCTTGAGCACCGCCGCCGAGCGCCTCCGCCCCGACGAAGAGGATCTGGAACTCGATTCCGCAGTCCCGGTCGAGGGCGTGCGCAAGCTGGTGGACTGGATTTTTTGGCAATACGTCAACCACCCCGAAGCCATTCGCATGATGACCTGGGAAACCGCGCAGTCCATCGTGGGGTCTTCCACCAATCCCGTGGCGGATTTCAGCGGCGTCGCCCTGCACCTCGATCGCCTGCTCATGCTGGGCCAGGACGCCGGTGCCTTCCGGCCAGGCATTTCCACCAATGATATTTTCACCATCATTGCCTCGCTCACCTCGTACCGCGTGACCAACCGGGCGATGATGGACAACCTGTTGGGCGTGGATATGTCCAGCCAGGCAAATACCGACGGCATGCACCGGCTTACCGTCGATGCCGTGCTGGCATTCCTCACCGCCAATATCCCCGATTCCGGCCACGAGTCTTATTTGGTGCCTTCTGATGCCGACGAGGGCGATGAAGCCTCCCCGCAAGATATCTACGGCGAGGCATAAAAGTAGGGGCACCGGCTGCTTGCCGGTGCCCCCTTCTCACTAAGCCGATTCCTTCGCCTCATCCTTGTAGGTGAATTCGGGCTCTGCGCCCTGGGTGACGCAGTCTGCGGTGATGTGCACGGCGGAAATATCTTCTCTGTCTGGCAGCTCAAACATCACTGGAACGAGCAGCTCTTCCAGGATCGCGCGCAGGCCGCGCGCGCCGGTTTTGCGCTCGAGGGCGAGCTCAGCGATAGCATCCAGCGCCCCGTCCTCCATGTGCAGCTCGCAGTCATCCATCTCAAATAGGCGGCTGTACTGCTTGAGTAGCGAGTTCTTGGGCTCAGTAAGCACCTTGACCAGGGCCTCGCGGTCCAAGTTATCCACCGTCGCCACCACGGGCAGGCGGCCGATAAATTCTGGGATCAAGCCGAACTTCACGAGGTCTTCCGGGCGCACCTGGGAGAATAGGTCCACCTTTTCCCGCTCGTCTTCGGTGCCCAGCTTCGCGCCAAAGCCAACGCCCTTCTTGCCCACGCGATCCGCGATCACCTGGTCGAGGCCCGCAAACGCGCCAGCGACAATGAAGAGGATATTGGAGGTATCTAGCTGGATAAATTCCTGGTTCGGGTGCTTGCGCCCGCCCTGTGGCGGGATGGCGGCCACGGTTCCCTCCAGGATCTTCAGCAGCGCCTGCTGCACGCCCTCGCCGGAGACATCGCGGGTAATGGAGGGGTTTTCAGACTTGCGGGAAATCTTATCCACCTCGTCGACGTAGATGATGCCGCGCTGGGCACGCTCCACGTCAAAGTCCGCTGCCTGCAGCAGCTTCAAGAGGATATTTTCTACGTCTTCGCCCACATAACCGGCCTCGGTCAAGCTGGTGGCATCCGCGATGGCGAAAGGCACATCCAGCAGGCGCGCCAAGGTCTGCGCCAGGTAGGTCTTACCGGAACCGGTAGGCCCCAGCATCAAAATATTGGACTTAGAGATCTCTACCTCTTCGCCCTCGGCCTTCTTCCGGCGCGCATCCAACGCGGCGGATTCTTCGGCCTTAATGCGCTTGTAGTGGTTATACACCGCTACCGACAGCACGCGCTTGGCCTTGTCCTGGCCAATGACGTACTTATCCAAAAAGGAAGAAATCTGCGAAGGCTTGGGCAGGCGCACCTCCGCCTCGGAAGACTCCTCGGCCTGCTCGTGGCCGAGCTCTTCTTCAATAATCTCATTGCAGAGCTCGATGCACTCATCGCAGATGTAGACCCCGCCACCGGCAATGAGCTTTTTCACCTGCTTTTGGCTCTTTCCGCAGAAGGAACACTTCAGGAGATCAGCGCTTTCTTGCATACGTGCCATTCAGTACTTTCACACTCGCTCTTGTTTACCGCTTCTAAAGGTGGGGCGGGAAGGCTCGCTTACTTCCATCCCCGCGGTTCGTTGTTCAAAAATCTACCTTAGTAAATCAACCCGACGCGGCTCCTATTCATTCCCTCCGCGTGGCGAAATTCGCAGATCTTTCTCCGCCCGCACAACTAAACTTGGAAAGTGGATCCTCCACCACCCCACCACCAACGAAGGAGCCATTTTATGTTCGACCTCACGGACCGTACCGCGATTGTCACGGGCGGGGCAGCGGGCATCGGCAAGGGCATCGTTGCCTCCCTGCGCGAAGCCGGCGCTAACGTTGTCATCGCCGATATTGACATCGACAAGGCCGAAGCCACCGCCGCGGAACTCGGCGCCACCGCTTATCCCGTCGATGTCACCGATAGGGCCTCCATTAAAGAAAATGTTTGCGAAGGTCCACGCCACGCACGGTGCAATTGACATTGTCTGTTCCAATGCCGGTGTCTTTCCCAACTGCCCACTGGAAGAGATGACGGATAAGCAGTGGGAAACCATGTTTGATATCAATACCCACGGCACGTTCAAGGTTGTACAGGAAGCCTTGCCGTATATGAAAGAACGCGGCTACGGGCGCATCGTCATCACTACTTCCATTACCGGCTCGCACACCGGCTTTCCCGGCTGGGCGCATTACGGCGCCTCCAAGGCGGCCCAACAGGGCTTTATCCGTTCCGCTGCCTTAGAAATCGCCCGCGATGGCATCACCATCAATGGCGTTTTGCCCGGCAATATCCTCACCGAGGGACTGGAAGCACAGGGCCAAGACTACCTCGATGAGATGACTCGCTCCATCCCGCTGCACCGACTCGGCAGCCCCCGCGATATTGGCAACGCCGCAGCCTTCCTTGCGTCCACCGAGGCCGGATATATCACCGGCCAAACGCTGATCATTGACGGCGGCCAGCTCCTGCCCGAAACCCCTGAGGCCATCCTGCCGCCGCGCTAGCGCTTGCCGATGCCCAGCCCTATAACGCAGATAACCCCGCCGACACCGAGGATGGTGCCTGGCGGGGTTATCTAGTGCGGCTTTTATTGCAGCCAGCCGAATTCGAGCAAGAATGCCTCGACATCGAGCATTTCCAACTCATCTGGCGCGTGGCCGGCAACGAATGCGAAGGACTCAGCGACGTCCTTGGTCGTCGCGGGGGTCAGCCCCGCGTCAACGAGATTTTCCGCTACGCGGGCAGAAACCGGCGTCTGCGACACCGTATCCAAACCCGTACCCGTGGTGGAGTCCTTGAACATATCGCTAATGCCACCAAAGAAGGTCCGCATTGTGTTCATCTCTCACCTCTCAATGTTGCGTTGTTGATAGGCATCAATATACTTGGTACTTACCCACTAAGCAACCCCAAAGCCACTTAAAGTTAACCTTTTGTTAACTTTAAGTGGCTGTGAGGCATATTACATGGTCACGGGCCTGCCCCTGGCCCGCGGGTTATTTTAGAGTTCGCCAAATGGGGTGAAGCCAAAGTAGTGGTCTAGGCTATCGCGCGCGATCCACGCGATTGCTACTACGATGACGGCACCCAATACGGCATAAACGGTCCATCCCAGCACCTTCATCTGCCGGCTAGCGGGAGTATCTCCTACCACCACGCCGTTATCATCACGGATGGGATCTCCCGTCATGGAACGCATGCCCAGAGCGAAGAGCAGGGGAATGCCGGCGCCGAAGACAAGGGCCAAGCCAGCGACTCGGAGTATAGATTCAAAGATTTCTGCAACAGTCATGTTCTAGCGCTCCTCGTGCGGAGTAGATGAGGTGGAGTTAGTGTCCCCGTCGACCGCCGCTACTGGGGTCATGCCCCCTGCGGCTGCGACGGACTCTTTCGCACCAACGCGCGGCTCCAAGGAAGAATCCACGGACTCAGCATTTTCCTCCCAGTCATTATTGACGTTGGAAGCATCGACTGGGTTCATGCGGGAGCGGATGACGATAAGTGCGGCCATGGCCAAGAGCAGGACGAAGTCCACGATGGCGCCGGTAGCTACTGTCGTGGCAGAGGACACGCCGTGGGCCAGCCACCAAGAGGCGAAGCCAACGAAGGCGGCGCAGGGCAGCGTAATAAGCCAAGCCGCCACCATGCGCATCGCTACGCCCCAACGCACTTCCGCGCCGCGGCGTCCCAAACCAGTACCAAGGATGGAACCGGTGGACACGTGGGTCGTAGACAGCGCCATGCCGCCGGAAGCGGAGGTCAAGATGATGGCTGCAGATGTAGCCTCGGCTGCCATACCTTGCGGGGATTCGATCTCCACCAAGCCCTTACCCAGGGTGCGGATAACGCGCCAGCCACCGGACAAGGTACCGGCCGCAATGGCAATCGCACAAGCGACAATGACCCAGGTTGGAATGCGAGCATCGGCAGCCGCGTGGCCCGAAGCCACGAGCGCGAGGAAGATAACGCCCATGGTCTTCTGAGCGTCACCGGCACCGTGTGCCAGCGATACCAAGCAGGCGGTCACAATCTGGCCATGGCGGAAGTGCTCGTTCTTTTCCTTATTTGGAATGGTGTTGGTCACCCAATAAACGAGGAAGGTGGCGCAGGCGGACACCAACGCGGCGATAATCGGGGACGCCACCGCCGGAATGATGATCTTGGCCATAATAGAGGTCCACTCCACTCCCCCAGTGCCCATCGCTGCAAAGCCTGCACCGATAAGGCCGCCGAAAAGGGCGTGGGAAGAGCTGGACGGCAGCCCGAGCAACCAGGTGAAAAGGTTCCACAGAATACCGCCGATAAGGCCAGTAAAGACCACCATCAACAGGGCCTGGCCGTCCGAGTCAGCGGCTGCACCCGAAAGGTCATAGGAATCGAGGTTGACGATTCCTTTGGCCACCGTTGCCGCGACATTCACGGACAAGAATGCGCCAACGAGGTTAAGTACGGCAGAAATCGCCACCGCAGTAAATGGCTTCAACGCGCCAGTAGCAATGGAGGTTGCCATCGCATTGGCGGTGTCGTGAAAACCATTGGTGAAGTCGAAGGCTAAGGCGGTAAACACCACAATGCCCAAGATAATCAGAGTCGCTGTCACAGCATTGGCCCCTTGTAAGCAATTAACAAATGAGAAGAAAGTGCAATTACGGCGCCGTCACGCGTCGCGTACGAAGTGCAGCGTACTCCGCAATAATAAGCTGAGCCAATAGTGTTTCTAAGAAGTAAACTGCACTTTGCCTAGTGTTAACTTTCCGCACCTACCTCCGCGTTAGTCGCTTGTCGAAAATATACGGTTTACCAGCAATTTTTAGGAAACCTAATCTATTTTCTGCCTTTAATACCGTGGCAGAAAACACTAAGAGAGGTGCGCCGGCTTAACACCAACGCACCTCTCGAAATACAGGCTTTAGTTTCCCTTTTTAGCGGAAGGTAGCAAACTTCTTGACCACCCAGCGGCTCAGCACGAGCAGAACGATGCCCAGTGCGATGGAGACGACACCCAAGGAAATAAAGAAGGTGTTTTCTGCACCCGCATCCTCTGGGTTGTAGAAGCTAGCCAGCGAACCGGCAAGCGCGGTACCCATGGCCACGGCCATCATCCACACGGCCATCATGCGCGACGGGAACGCCTCTGGCGCCACCTTGGTGGCCAGGGAGTTACCCACTGGTGACAGCATCAGCTCACCCATGGTGAACAGGAAGAGGATCCAGATAATGACATACATTGGCGTGGAGTTTGCGCCCGAGCCAGAGAACGGCAGGAAGAAAAAGAGCGAAATACCGATGATGATATTGGCCACGCCGAACTTCACCGGCGTGGACCACTGACGGTCACCAAGCTTCGTCCACATAGCTGCGAAGATTGCAGAGAAGATAACGATGAAAATCGGGTTAATGGACTGCACCAATGACGGCGGGATCTCGATACCAAAGATGTGGCGGTCTAGGCGCACATCGGCGTAAATGGTCATCACGGTGAATTGCTGCTGGAAGATACCGAAGAACAGCACACCGGAGATGAACATCGGAATAAAGCCCAAGAGGCGGTTCTTTTCTTTCCGGCTCACCAAATCAGAGGTGTACATCTGAATCCAGAAGTAGACGGCGGCGATCAGGGCAACAGCAGTGACGATATTGGACAGCCACTCCACCTTGATGATTCCGGTACCCAGGCCGATGACCATGACGAGGATGGCGACGACAATCGCACCAAGGCCCATCAGGCGCTGCTTGGAGTCCGCCGGGTTCGGAATGTCATGGCCGGCATCCTTAATGGTGGTCTTACGCATGGCGGTGTACTGGATAAGGCCTAGCGCCATACCGACGGCAGCGATGCCGAAGCCCCAGTGGAAGCCCTTCCAGCCCCACATTGCGGTGGTAAGAAGCGGACCAAAGAGGGCACCAATATTAACGCCCATATAAAAGACGGAAAAGCCGCCGTCACGGCGAGGATCGTCGCGACTATACAGCGAGCCCAGCACCACCGAAGCGGTGGTCTTCACACCACCGGAACCAACGGCGATGAGGATCAGGCCGATAGCCAGGCCTGTTACGGCAGGGATGAAGGCCAAGACGAGGTGTCCAGCCATCACCATGACTGCAGAGTAGAACAGGGTGCGTTCCGCACCGAGGATGCGGTCAGCTACCAACGATGCCAGCAGGCACGCCATGTACACCAAACCGCCGTAGGCACCGACGATCGACGTCGCATCGCCGCGGTCGAGGCCCAAGCCGCCATCGGTAGTTGCGTAGTACATGTACAGCAGCACGATGGACTGCATGCCGTAGAAGCTGAATCGCTCCCACATTTCCACACCGAACAGGTTAGCCAGCCCCCACGGGTGGCCGAAAAATGTACGCTCCCCGCTCGAAGCAGCGGGTGCGGAGGTTCGATCCTCCGCCTCTGGTTCCTTATTTGTCATAACATAATACGACCACTCAGAGGCCTAATTCACAAATCGGCCATTATACGTGAAACATCGCACTATATTAATCTGCCTAACGACCTGCAGATATTTCTCTGAAAGATTCACCCCGTTTGGGGTAGATGTTCGCCCTCCGTTGCTCCCCTGACATACCCCTCATAGGAATATACTGCAGTCACTTATGCGCAAATAATAAAAGCCCTGCGAGCGCTCCTCTCGAAGCGGCCTCGCAGGGCCTCCACTGATGGATTCAGTCCATCAGGACCGTATTAAGAATTGAGCTTGCGGTACTCAAAGACGGTATCGATGATTCCGTATTCCACGGCATCTTCCGCGGTCAGGATCTTATCGCGGTCGGTGTCGATGCGGATTTGCTCGGCCGTACGGCCGGTGTGCTCCGCCAGGGTGTTTTCCATCAAGGTGCGCATACGCTCAATCTCTGCGGCCTGGATTTCCAAGTCCGAGACCTGACCCTGGGTGCCCTGGGTTGCAGGCTGGTGGATCAATACGCGGGAGTTCGGCAGCGCCGCACGCTTGCCCGGAGCACCAGCAGCCAACAGCACTGCGGCAGCAGAAGCCGCCTGGCCCAGGCACACGGTCTGCACGTCTGGGCGCACGTAGCGCATAGTGTCATAAATTGCCATCAAGGCAGTAAAGGAACCACCAGGCGAGTTGATGTACATGGTGATGTCACGGTCCGGATCTTGGCTTTCAAGAACCAACAACTGGGCCATGATGTCATTGGCGGAGGTGTCATCGACCTGTGTACCCAGGAAGATGATGCGCTCTTCAAAGAGCTTGGAGTACGGGTTGGTTTCCTTCGTCCCCTGAGCGGACTGCTCAATAAAGGAAGGCAGTACGTAACGGGAACTTGGCATCTGCGACTTATTCATAATGATTTTCTCCTTATTCCCTAGTTGCTCAGTGGGCCGTTCACGGACTCGATAACGTGGTCAACAATGCCGTAGTCCTTGGCTTGCTGCGCAGTCATCCAGCGGTCGCGGTCAGAGTCCTTGGTGATCTGCTCGAAGGTTTGGCCGGTGTGCTCTGCAATGAGCTCAGCCATCTCGCGCTTGGTCTGGGCGAATTGCTCCGCTTGGATGGCGATATCGGCAGCGGTACCGCCCACACCAGCGGAAGGCTGGTGCATCATGATGCGAGCGTGCGGCAGCGCATAGCGCTTGCCCTTCGTACCACCGGAAAGCAGGAACTGACCCATGGAAGCAGCCAAGCCCATGCCGTAGGTGGAGATATCGCAGGGCGAGTACTTCATCGTGTCATAAATGGCCATGCCCGCGGTCACGGAGCCACCCGGGGAGTTGATGTAGAGCGAAATATCGCGCGTGGGATCCTCTGCGGAAAGCAGCAGGATCTGTGCGCACAACTTATTGGCAATTTCATCGTCTACCTGGGTGCCCAAAAAGATAATGCGCTCGTGCAACAGGCGCTCGTAGACGCTGTCACCCAAGTTCAGGCCGGAGCCTGCCGGGGTGGTCATCTGAAGCTGGTCAGATTTCTTAGACATTCGAAAAGTCTCCTTGAGGACGGTTAATCTCTAATGCCACCACACTACTTAATGTGGCGATAATTGTGGGGTCTGTTCGCTATCAGCGTTTGCACCGATCTTTGTCTGCGTTTTCGACCCGGCGATGAGAAAAGCCCAGCCAGACTTCCTCGTGTATGCGAGGAGTCAAGCTGGGCTTTAAGAAGAGGATTTACTCCGCGTCGGTAGCTTCGTTTTCGTCTTCTTCTACTTCACCGAAGTACTGCTCAACGTCAACGTCGTTGCCCTCTTCATCCTTGACGGTGGTGCGGCAAATGGCGGCAGCCAGTGCCTTGCCGCGGCGTACGTCAGAGAACAGGTTGGCAATCTGGCCGTTGGACTGCAGCTGCTGGATGAACTGGTTCGGGTCCATGCCGTAGGACTGAGCGGTAAACAGGATGTGATCCGAGAGTTCCTGCTGGGAAACTTCCGGCTCTTCCTTTTCTGCCACAGCATCCAAGAAGATCTGCGTGCGCACGGACTCTTCAGCCTGCTCGCGGGTCTGCTTATCAAACTCTTCGCGGGAGGTGCCCTGTGCCTCGAGCAGCTGTGCCAGTGCCTTCTCATCGTGTGCCAGCTGGCCCAAGATCTGGTGCAGCTGGGCGTGAGCCTGCTCGTCGACGACGGACTGGGGCAGTTCAAAGTCGACATCGGCAAGCGCAGCCTTCAGAACCTCATCGCGGATCTGGCCGGCCTGCTCAGCCTTCTTGGACTCCTCGACCTCGGTCTTGGTAGCTTCACGCAGCTCCTCGATGGTGTCGTACTCGGAGGCCATCTGGGCGAACTCATCGTCCATGTCCGGCAGCTTGCGCTCCTTGGTCTGCTGCACGTGAACCTTGAAGGTAGCTTCTTCGTCCTTGTGCTCACCAGACTGGATGGTGGAGGTGAACTCGTTATCCTCGCCAGTCTTCATGCCGCGCAGTGCGGTGTCTAGACCCTTGATGAGGTTGTCATCACCAATGGAGTAGGACAGGCCTTCGGTGGAAGCATCCTCGATCTTCTCACCGTCTACCTCGGCAGTGATGTCGATGATGGCGTAGTCACCGGTCTTCATCTTGCGCTTGGTGTC
The DNA here is from genome assembly GCF_040225475.1 of Corynebacterium sp. KPL2861. Classification (NCBI taxonomy): domain Bacteria; kingdom Bacillati; phylum Actinomycetota; class Actinomycetes; order Mycobacteriales; family Corynebacteriaceae; genus Corynebacterium; species Corynebacterium sp. KPL2861. The sequence goes on along the minus strand of NZ_JBEHFW010000004.1, from coordinate 87,011 downwards.
CTTCAGCTCACCGAAGCGCTCTGCGAGATCCTCGAGGGCTTTGTCCACGTCTTCTTCGCCAGCTTTGATGGCGGGGACGGTGACGGAGATTTCGGAGAAGTCCGGAACCTCGAACTCAGGGCGAACATCAACCTCGGCGGTGAACTCGACGAAGTCCTTGTCCTCGATCTTGGAAATGTCCACGTCCGGCTGGCCGATGACCTTCAGGTCCTCGGACTGAACGGCCTGCTCGTAGCGGGAAGGCAGCATGTCATTGACGACCTGCTCCAGAATCGGTCCACGGCCGAAGCGAGCGTCGATCAACTGGCGCGGGGCCTTGCCCTTACGGAAACCTGGAATAGAAACCTGCTGCGCGATTGCCGCGTAAGCTTGATCGATTTCCTGGTCTAGCTCCGCAAACGGAACGTTGACGGTGAGCTTAACGCGGGTATCGCTCAGCTTGTCTACGGTGGTCTTCACGAGTGAATCTCCCTGGCTTCATTGTTTTCTACGTACATAAAAATTAAAGGGGGTCTGAAAAACCTTATTAGGGCATTTTCAGACCCCCATACGTCGGGGCGACAGGATTTGAACCTGCGACCCCCTGCTCCCAAAGCAGGTGCGCTACCAAACTGCGCCACGCCCCGTATGTAGGCCACCAAGTTGCCTTGGCTGCGTTGCATACCTGAGCCAGTTTAGCGTGTTGGTTTTAAATCTCCTAAATCAGCCCCTTGTTAATGGCGTATACGCAGGTTAGCGGCATAATTTCTGGCAGCTTGACTTAGAAATCGAAATCAAACATGCCGTCAAAGAATCCGCCGCCATCACCGTCAGATAATCCGTCGAAGAAGCCGCCACCGTCACCGGCGTCTCCCCCTCCGGCATCGCCGCCCATATCGCCGGCGTCCCCGGCGTCTCCGGCATCTCCGCCGCCGTCGGCTCCGTCCATTCCTTCGCCACCCTCGGCGCCGCCCCAGTCGCCGTTTTCTGCGGCGGCTGCGGAATAGCCCACGCCGGACATGCCGGCAAACATGGCGTTAAACATCATGGAATAACCCATCATCCACACGCCCGTTTGCAGGGCATCCGCCCACCAAGGGCAGGAGTACCAACCGGCCGGGACAGGGCGGCCGGCCACGGTTCCGCCTGGGTAATAGTTCGGGGTTTCCTCGGAGGCGTACGGTGAGGCAGTCAGCTGCTCGCCATTGGCATCCACCGTGCGTTTTTCGGTGACCTTACCGGCGGCGCGCTGCCCCTCCAGCGGCGGCAATTCCGGCCCCGGGTTCATGTCCATAATCTCGCGGGCAGCATTGACGTAATGCATACCCTCAAGCGCCGATTCGCGGGCCAAGTTGGCCTGCTTGACCGTGGTGGCCTGCGAAATTGCGGAATTGGCCGCGGTAAAGCGCTCCGATGCATCCGCCATTGCCTGCTGCGAGGCGGTATCCGTGCCGGAGATCTGCATGACCTGACCGCCCAGGCGCTCAATCCAGCGACGCGCATCCGCTTGGGCATCCGCTAACTGCTGCGCCTCTCGCTCCTCCCGATTCTTTTTTGAGCTGCGCGAGGATAGATACCACGCGCCACCACCGAGTACGACTACAAGAAGTAGGAGTTCCACAACAATCATCGCTTTCTTTGCCGGAATTGGTTCTATCTATTTTAACGGCCTATCCACTGCGTGTGTTCCCTATTTTCGTTTTGGGGCGCTCATGCGCTAAAGTAGCCGACAGCGTTCAAGGTAACGCTGTGGGAATGTCGTATAGTGGCTAATACCTCAGCCTTCCAAGCTGAAGACGCGGGTTCGATTCCCGTCATTCCCTCGCTTTAACCCACCTTGCGGTGGGTTTTTCCATATCTACAGCTTGGAATTCCTCTGCCCTAACGAGGCACTGCTTGCCGATGCCCCTCCTCCATCCCGCTCCCCGGCTCCCCGCTAAGTGCGGTCATAAATACATCACATTGGGGCGGTGGCCAGATAAGCGTAATCTGGTGTGCATGACCGTACCTAATATTACTTTGAACGATGGAAATACTATCCCTCAACTGGGCTTTGGTGTCTTCCAGATGGACCCGGAAAAGACCGAGGAATACGTAGCTGAGGCTCTGCGCGTGGGCTACCGCCACATCGATACCGCAGCCATTTACGGCAATGAAGAAGGCGTAGGCAAGGCCATCGCCAACTCCGGCATCCCGCGCGAGGAGCTTTTCATTACCACCAAGCTGTGGAATGACCGCCACACCGATGCCGCTGCGGCGCTGGATGAATCCCTGCAGAAGCTGGGCCTTGACTACGTTGATCTGTACCTCATCCACTGGCCTACCCCGGCTAAGGGCACGTACGTTGAAGCTTGGAAGCAGCTCATTGAACTGCGCAAAGAGGGCAAGGCGAAGTCCATCGGCGTGTCCAACTTTGAGCCGGAGCACTTAGATCAGCTGGAGGCACACACAGACGTCGTCCCCGCGATTAACCAGGTGGAGCTGCACCCTTACCTGCAGCGCTGGCGCGAACTGGACGCTGGCCGCGCCCACGGCATTGCCATCGAGGCATGGGGCCCGCTGGGTCAGGGCAAGAGCGATATCTTGGAGGCACCAGAGGTTACTGAAGCCGCCGAGGCGCACGGTGTTTCTCCAGCCCAGGCCATTATTCGCTGGCACCTGCAAAATGGGGTCATCCTCTTCCCTAAGTCTTCGACGCCATCGCGCATTGCAGAAAACTTCGACGTCTTCGGCTTCGAGCTCACGGATGCGGAAATGGCCGCCATTACCTCTTTGGAGGAAGGCGAAGACGGCCGCGGTGGGCATCACCCCAATGACATGAACGACGCCTAATGCGTTTGGTGTAACCACCACATAGAAACGCCGCGTGGCCCAAAGGCCCGCGGCGTTCATTTATGTCTATTCAAGGAACCTGGCGGTTTTAGCGCGGGTCCTTAGGCAGCTCGGGTGGGATATTGGTGCGCTCGTATTCTGCGAGGATATCGATGCGACGCTGGTGGCGCTCGGCGCGGGACCATTCTTGATCCAAGAAGGCATCCACGATTTCTAGGGCCTCTTCTTGCGAGTGCATGCGCCCGCCGATGCCGATGAGCTGCGCATTATTGTGCTCGCGGGCCAGGCGCGCGGTTTCTGGCGACCATGCCAGCGCGCAACGTGCGCCCTTGACCTTATTGGCGGCAATCTGCTCGCCATTTCCGGATCCGCCCAGCACGATTCCCAGGGAACCTGGATCGTTGACGGTGCACAGGGCCGCTTCAATGCAGAATGCGGGGTAGTCATCCTCGGCGTCATAGGTATGAGCGCCGCAGTCGATAACGTCATGGCCTTGTTTGGTGAGGTGTTCAGAAATCAGGTTTTTGGTCTCAAAACCTGCGTGGTCAGCTCCAAGATATACGCGCATAACCCCCACAATACCGGCACCGCCGCCTTCTAGGCACCACTTTGCATAACCTATTTCGCTCATAGCCCGGCGCTGTTAAGCTAAAGCGCAGACTACGTGCTGCAACGAAAGGCGATAAAAATGAGCCCTCGCGTCCTCGCCCTCTACGGCAGCATCCTTGCTATCGCGGTGCTGTTATTTGCGGCGAATATTTTCTTAATCAATAAAAACTACCTCGTGCCGCTTATTCATTCCGTACTTTTCACACTCGCCCACCTTGTTCTGGGGCTGTGGTGGCTGAATCAGCGGGTAATAAAGAAAAATCGCCTCGGCGGTTTGGCCGCGGTGATTGGGATTTTATCCCTGCTCACCGCGGCCTCATGGGCTACGTGGGTGGCCGCCGCTTGGTCAGAATTCCAAGCGCAAACGGCCCTGCCCATTATTAATATCGCCGGGGTACCGGCGTTTTTACTCACGCCGGTCATCGCGGTGTGCTGCCTAGCCGCCGCGGTGCGCCGCAAGCAAGACCAGCAGCGCTTATAACTAGTCCTCTTCCACCTGCGGCATCTCCGTGCGGGAGCGCTTGAGCTCGAAGAAGTAAGGGAACTGGGCTAGGCGCACGGAGGCATCGAAAAGCTCACCAGCTTCCTCACCCTTGGGAACGCGGGTAATAACCGGGCCAAAGAAGGCGGTATCGCCCAGCTTAATAACCGGGGTGCCTACCTCATCGCCCACGGAAGAAATGCCGTTGTGGTGGTATTCGCGCAGCTTCTCATCGTATTCCTCGGTGTGGGCCACCTCCGCAAAGTCTGCGGGGAGGCCAACCTGCTCTAATGCCTGGGCGATGAACTCGTCATAGCCGCCATCGCCCTTCTTACCGCCGTTGCCCTTGGCATGAATCAGGGTGCCCATGGCGGTATAGAGCTCATCTACCTTTTCTGGCTGCTCGGTCTTAACCTTGGCGAATACGCGGGCAGGGCCCCAGTTGGCCTCCATCATTTCCATGTATTCGGGATCAAGATCGCGGCCATCGTTAAGCACCGACAGGGACATCGGCTCGAATTCCACCGTAATATCGCGGACCTTTTCTACCTCTTTGATCCAGCGGGACGTTGCCCATGCGAAGGGGCAAGAAGCATCGAACCAAAACTTAACTGGGGTAGTCATTATTCCTCCTTGAAATAAGTGCAGTTTGCCCCACCACTGTAAACGCGCTGCTAACCTTGATGCATCACTATTTTCGTTAGCAAAGGAGAATCTAGGCAATGACCTCTGTAAACCTCACGTGGGAGGAAGCAAAAAATCGCTCCCAGATGCTCAAGGTTGACCACTACGATGTCGCTTTAGACCTTAAGCATTCTGATACCCACTTCCTGTCCACCACCACGGTGCGCTTTAGCACCCAGGATGCCGGTTCTACCTTCATCGATCTGCGCGCGGACAAGCTGCACGAGGTACGCCTGAATGGAAACCCGCTGCCCACGCAGTCCTATGACCCCACCTACGGCATTCCCCTCTCCGGGCTGCAGGTAGCGGACTACACGCTCGAGGTCACCGCGGAAATCCCCTTCTCCCGTACCGGCGAGGGCCTGCACCGCTTCGTGGATCCCGCCGATAACGAGGTCTACCTCTACACCCAGTTTGAAACTGCCGATGCCAAGCGCGTCTTTGCCTGCTTCGACCAGCCGGATCTGAAGGCCACCTACTCCCTGCACTTTAAGGCCCCAGAGGAGTGGACCATTATCACCAATGGCCCGGTCACCCGCGAGGGAGATACCTCCCATTCTGAGATCGACTACCCGCTATCGACATACCTGGTCGCCCTGTGCGCAGGCCCGTACCACGAGGTCACCGATACCTGGCACGGCGAGCTGACCGAGCACCCCGAGGGCAAGCCGGCCCAGCAGCTCGAGGTTCCACTCGGTATCTATTGCCGCGCCTCGCTGGCAGATTCCCTCGATGCCGAGCGCCTCTTTACTGAGACCAAGCAGGGCTTCGACTTCTACCACCGCAACTTCGGCTTCCCCTACCCCTTTGGCAAGTACGACCAGATTTTCGTCCCCGAGTTCAACGCAGGTGCGATGGAAAACGCCGGTTGCGTGACCCTCCGCGATGAATACGTCTTTACCTCGCAGGCCACGCACTACAAGTACGAGCGCCGCGCCGATACCATTCTGCACGAGCTCGCCCACATGTGGTTCGGTGACCTCGTGACCATGCAGTGGTGGAATGACCTGTGGCTCAACGAGTCCTTCGCCACCTGGTCCGCTGCCATCTCGCAGGCGGAAGAAACCGAATACGATACCGCCTGGGTCACCTTCGCCAACGTGGAAAAGTCCTGGGCCTACCAGCAGGATCAGCTGCCTACCACCCACCCCATTTCCACCGATGCCAGCGATATCGAAACCGTGGAGCAAAACTTCGACGGCATCACCTATGCCAAGGGCGCCTCGGTGCTCAAGCAGCTGCAGGCCTACGTTGGCCGCGAGAACTTCCTCGCTGGCGTGCGCCGCCACTTCGCCGCCCATGCGTGGGGCAATGCCACCTTCGACGATCTGCTCCGCCACCTCGAGGAGGCATCCGGGCGCGATCTCTCCTTCTGGGCACAGCAATGGCTGAAGACCACTGGTATTAATACCCTGGCGGTTGCAACGGCGGCCGACGATGACGGCACCATCACCCAGGCGCACCTTACCCAGCGCGGCGATACCCTGCGCACCCACCGCGTTGCAGTGGGCCTGTATGGTACGCAGGACGGCAAGGTCGTGCGCACCGAGCGCCTCGAGATGGACGTGGAGGGCGAGGCCACCGAGATCCCAGAGTTGGTCGGGCGCAACCTCAATGACATCGATTTCATCCTGCCCAACGATGACGATCTGACCTACTGCCTCATCGATTTGGATGCAGGATCCCTGCAATTCCTGCTGGATAATATCGAGAAATTCGATGACCCTATGGCGCGCACCCTCTGCTGGTCCACCGCCTGGGAGATGACCCGCGCCGGCACCATGCGCGCCCGCGACTTCATCCGCTTGGTGGCCCGCGGCATGAAGGCGGAAACCGAGCTCGCCGTCCTCGAGCGCATCGTCTCGCAGGCGTCTACCGCGCTGAAAAACTACGCGGATCCGGCGTGGGCGAAAGACAGCACGGTTTTGGCGCAGGCGCTTGTCGATGGCGCCCGGAGCACCGATGCGCAGCGTTCCATCATCTGCACGCAGGCGCTGTCTAGGATTCGGCTGCATCAGCCGGCCCGCGACTACCTGCACGATCTCCTCGCGGATTCCGATGATGCCGGGCTGCGCTGGTTCGCCGTCGCAGCGCTTGCTGCCGCGGGTGCGCTTGCCGATGCCGAGGCCGCCATCGCCGCCCAGCTCAAGCGCGATAATTCCGCTACCGGCTACTACTCTTCCCTGCGCGCCCGCGCCGCGATTGCCACTGCGGATAATAAGCGCGCGGTATGGGAAGAAATCGTCGCCGGGGACCTCACCAACCGCGAGCTCACTTCCAAGCTGGAAGGGCTAAACTACCCGCACTCCGATGATCTCTTGCCCACCGCAGAGTTCTTCGAGGTAGCCGAAAAGATCTGGGATTCCCAGTCCTCCGAGGTGGGCCTGACCACCGTTACGGGGCTATTCCCGTCCTGGGATATCACTCAGGACGGCCTCGATCGCGCCGATGCCTTCCTGCAGAAGGATCTGGCGGGTGGCCTGCGCCGCGCGATTACCGAGCAGCGCGACCGCGTGGCCCGCGCCCTGCGCAACCGCGAGGTCGACGCCAACTAGGTGCCTAGTTCTTGCGGAGATTCAGTTCAATGCGCGGGCGCACCTGGATCTCCGTGAGCTGGGTCGTGGGCCCAGCCTCCACGACGGTGCGGATGGCGCGCGCCACCTCTACGGGTGCAATAACCTCGTTCGGGTTGTAGTCCTGCAGGCCCTCCAGCATCGGGGTATCGGTGGGGCCTGGCGCCACGGAGGAGACGCGGATGCCGGGCTCGGAGATACGCAGGGCATCGGCAAGCGCATACAGCGCGTGCTTCGTTGCTGCATAGACCACGTTATCGCCGTAGCTCTTGCGCCCCGCCCCCGAGTTGATGAAGACGACGGTGCCCTCTGCCTTGCGCAGCTGCGGCAAGAGCGCGCGGGTGACCTCCGCCGGCGCGTGGACGTTGAGGTCCATGTGTGCGCGCCAATCTTGCGGGGTGGCCTCTTCCACCGAGAACTTCTTGGCGCGCGCCGCGCCGTGCACGAGGACATCGACCCGCTCTAGCTCGGGCAGCTGCATGCCCTCGTCTAAGCCGGCGACCAAGTCGCTGGCAACCGGCGTGATATTCGCGGCCTCTGGCAGCTCATCGGCGCTGCGGCCCAGCGCATATACGTGGTAGTCACGGGCGAGGTCCTTGATGATCTCGCGCCCCATGCCACCGGTGGCACCGGTAACGACGGCGATTTTCTCTGGCACATTCGTGGTATCAGTCATGCCACCCCATCATAGGCAAAATGCTGCATCCCCGACGCGACACCGCAGTGTCCTCTACCTACCGATAACGCTCCGGAACATTGGCCTGGCCCAAGGTGAGCATAAGGCGATTAGCCCAGTTGAAAAAGGAGGATGCATAAATGATATCCACGATGGACTGATCGTCGAATCCGGAATCGCGCAGCTCAGCGCAGAGTTTAGCGTCAAAGCTTATCGGCGATGACGTCAGCGCCAGAGCAGCGCGGCGAATAAGATCCCATTCTAGAGAACCGAGATCCGCCGTGATGCCCTCTGCAAGTAGGCGATCCACGATTTCCCTCTCCCCGCCTTCTTTCACGCACCGCGCCTGGTGCACGGATGCGCAGTAAACGCACCCATTGAAACGCGAAACAACGGTAGCGGCTAGTTCCCTATCCGCGCGTGATAGTCCTCCCTCAGTGTTGTAGAAAATATCCAAGTCCGTCAGGGTACGCGCCTTCAGGGCGGCGGGATCTCGGGCGAGAACGCGGAAGTACTCGGAGTCAATGCGCTCGGGCTTAATGAGCGCATCCATATGCGCCGGGGTGAAGTCCTCTTTGGGAAGTGGCGCCACCCACGGCAGCCAACCGAGTGAGTGATTAACAAAATGATCTGGGATAACCCCGTCGGGCTGAAGAGTATTCTCGGTCGCCTCCCAGTCAGGCTGGACTCCGCCGGTAGCACGGCGCGCTTCCGAGACAGTGGGAACCTGCCCCGAAAGCACGCTCAACCCGTGAGCTACGCGGAGTTGAAATGCGAGGAAAGATACGAGCTGGGAAAGGCTCACGATATCGGTGGCAGACCACCCAGCGGCATCGAGATGACCAAGTGCCTGAGGGGACGCGTCCTTGGGGTGGAAAGTCAAGAGATGCGCCCAGTCACACGCAGCGGATAAGCGCTTCCCTAATGCTCCTTCGGAGTCTTTGGCTTCCCCAGCAGCGTTTTCGCCAAAGACGAGAAAATCCGCGTCTTGGTACGGCCCCGTCGATGCCCCGCGTCGGGCCGCGGCGCGAACTGCGGCTACAAGGGGCTCGCTTGCTTCATCGCTGAGTAGGTCGAAATAGAATTCCGCCGCGGGCGCATGATTGATGGCCGCGGTAAAGGCAGCAATCGCGTAGCGTTCGGCATAAGAAAAGGTGCCAGGGTCTTCCGGTTCGAGCAACGCAGTAAAACTTAACTGGGCATTGTCTTGGGCTTGCGGGCGTGCTGTGCGCAGGCGCTGTACTTCTTGGGAAGCACCGGAGAATTCGTTGATAATATCTACCATCGGTGTCACCTTTCTATCGATATGATTAAAGCGAATGGAGGGGCTTAGTTGGACTTGGACTACAGCCCTAAGTTTAGGTCGCCCGCGCGGTAGCGTGAGCCGGGAATGGCCGCGATAAGTTCACGGGTATAGGCCGTTTCCGGATGCGCAAAGACCTCTGCGGTGCGGCCCGATTCCACCTGCTGCCCATGGGACAAGACAGATACCGTATCCGAAATCTGATTGACCACGGCCAAATCGTGCGAAATAAAGATATACGTCAAATCTAGTTCTTGTTGCAGTTCATCCAGCAGACGAAGGATCTGCGCTTGCACGGTAACGTCAAGCGCCGAGACGGCCTCATCGAGCACTACCAGCTCCGGCTCGACGATCATCGCACGGGCGATAGCTACGCGTTGTCGCTGCCCGCCGGATAGTTCCTTCGGCTTGCGGCCTGCCATCGCCGAATCAAGAGCAACCAAATCCAAGAACTTCTGTGCCTTTTTATTAGCATCGCGCCGCGAAGCTCGCGTGAAGTTCCGGACCGGCTCAGCGATCGTTTCCCCAATACTCAGACGCGGATCGAGCGAACTAAATGGGTTTTGGTACACCAGTTGAATCTTTTGCCGCAGTTCCCGCAGGCGCTTTCCCTTCACATCCGTCAATTCCTCACCCGAGAGCCGAATGGTTCCTTCGGTGGGCCGAGAAAAAAGGGAAATGGCACGACCGGTGGTGGTTTTACCTGAACCTGACTCGCCTACAAGGGCGTGGGTAGTGCCTCGCGCAACCGTAAAACTTATATCGCGCACGGCATTAAAATCCCCGAACCGTTTGCTCACCCCTTCCACTTCCAATAAAGGCGTGGCCCCTTCGGTTGCGGTGCGGCGAGTAAGGGTGGGAGTGGACAATGAGGGGGCATCGGCAAGCAGGCGCTTTGAGTACTCATGCTGGGGCGCGGTTAACACATTGGCGGCCACTCCAGACTCGCGCACATGGCCCTTTTCCATCACCACGATGGAGTTAGCGCGATCCCCGGCCACGGCAAGATCGTGGGTAATAAACAATATGCCCATAGTTAGTTCATCGCGCATATCATCTAGCAAATCCAGAATGATCTTCTGCACGGTGACATCGAGCGCCGAGGTGGGCTCGTCTGCAATGATAAGTTCCGGTTCCAATGCTACGGCCGCGGCAATCAACGCGCGCTGCTTCATGCCTCCGGAAAGTTCATGGGGGTACTGGCCGTAGCGGCGCTCAGGATCATCAATGCCGACGCGTTCCAAGAGCTCCGCCGCGCGCTGCCGGCGAGAGTGCTTAGAGCCCTGCGAACGCACGGCCATGCCTTCTTCCACCGCGGCACCGATGGTTTTTAGGGGATTCAGGGAATTATTGGGATCCTGCGGGATCAAAGCGATGCGTCGACCACGCAATTCACGCCATTGTTTCTGCGAATATTGCGTGACATCGCGGCCATCGAAAAAAATAGAACCGGATACGATGGAGGCATTTTCCGGCAACAGACCGATGGCTGCCATTGCGGAGGTGGACTTACCGGAACCAGATTCACCGACAATGGCGGTCATTTCACCAGCGTTTACTTCAAGGTTAATGCCGCTAGCGGCCTGAAACTCGCCTTTGTCTGTGCGATAAGTAATGGACAGATCTTTTACGCTTAGAAGAGACATTAGGCAGCCTTTCGCAGTGTCTGGCTTAAGTGATTAGCCGCAAGTACAACGGCAACAATGACGGCGCCGGGGGCCAAGGTTAGCCAGCCGGCGGTGGCAATATAGTCACGTGATTCCGAAATCAATAGCCCCCATTCCGGCGTAGGTGGCGGAGTGCCATAACCCAAAAATCCCAGGGTCGCCAGCTGCAAAATAGCCAGGCCAAATTGCAATGCAGCGACTGCAAAAACTGCGGTGAGGGAGTTAGGCAAAATATGACGGGTAAGCACGTGGAAAGGCGTGCCACCCGAGCCGTAGGCCGCCTCCACAAAGTCCGATTCGGCCACGCTTAATACCTGCGAGCGCGCCAAACGGGCAAAAGTGGCAACAGAAGTAATACCGACAGCAATCGCGGCGTTAAAGGTGCCATGCCCCAAGACAATGATGACAGATAGTGATAGCAGCAGGCCCGGAATGGATAGGAGCACATCCACAACGCGCATAATGACCGCATCCACCCAGCCTTTCTGTACGCCGGCGATAATGCCAAGCACCGTGCCTACGGTAAGACCGAAGAGCACCGCAATGAGGGCACCGAGCAAGGATTGGCGCGCGCCGTAGATGACGCGAGTATAGAGATCGCGTCCTACGGCATCCGTCCCAAACCAGTGCTGCGAGCTGGGAGCTAATAATGCCTGTGTATCGCCGCCCTGATTAGGATCTTGGGAGGCAAAAAGGTGCGGGAATAGCGCGCATACCACGGCGAAAGCCAATACCACCACGGAAATTACGGAGCCGGGAGAGGTCAGGAGTTTCTTCGTCTTCAGATTCATGCTTGAGCCTTCTTTTCATCCGCTTTACGGGCCGCGTGTTGCACCCCGACGTGGTGAGTGGCATGCGACGTTGCGACGGAAGTGGCACTACCCTTATCCCGGTCACGCAGGCGAACGTCGAGAACTGGGTAAAGCAAGTCCACCACAAGGTTGATGAGGACAAATATGGTAGCCGCCAGCACCACGATGGCGAGTAGCACCGAGGTATCGCGGTTTGCTACGGCATCCACGGTCAGCGCACCGATACCGTGGCGCGCGAAGACGGCCTCCGTCACCACAGAACCGCCCACTAGCTCGCCGAAGGTTAGTCCCGCCATGGTAAGCGCCGGCAGGATGGCGTTGCGCAGGACGTTGCGCCATAACAGCCAAGCTTCGCTTGCCCCCTTTGCGCGTACTACCTGTACAAATGACATATCCATCACCTCATCGATAGACCGCATGAGCACCTGGGCCAGCGGCGCGGAGACGAAAAGCCCCAAGGTAATCACCGGTAGGACCAGCCCCTGCGCTGTAGAAGCACCGATGACTGGGACCCACCCCAGCGCGAAGGAGAATACTTGGATCAAGATGATGCCTACCCAAAACGTTGGGGCCGAAACCAATACGGAAGGCAGGCCGCGAAAGAATCCGCGCAACCACGCGAGCGGGCCAAAGGTAGCGGCGATGGCAATGACAAAGGCCAGAACCACCCCAAATAGGAAGGCAAGCAGCGCAAGGGCGAGGGTAGACGGCAGGGCATCAGCAAGCATGTCTGCCACGGGCGTACCGGTGGCCACGGAAAAGCCGAAATCACCGGTGATAAACCCGCCTAGAGCATTCATATAACGGTTAACTAGCGGCTCATCGGCCCCGTAAACCTCTCGAATGGTGGCTAGCTGCTCAGGGGTAAGACCCAAGTTGGGATTGTCGTAGCGGGAGGCAACGGCATCTCCGGGAAGCGCGGTAAGCAGGATAAATGCCACGGTAAACGTGGCCCAGATGACCACAATGGCTTGGCCTATTCGCAACACAATCGATGTTGGACTCATGTCTTATTCCTGCCTTTCTTCCGCATTGATCTTCACCGCATAAAAGGAAGGGCGACCGATGGCTTCGGTGGTAAAGCCCTCCACATAGGGCTGGAAGCCATAAACTTGTGGTTCCTCAAAGAGCGGCAGAATATAGGCCTGCTCCGAAAGGTAATCCTGCATCCGGCCGCTCATTTCGAGGCGTTCTTTTTCGCTCTTTAAAGAGAAATACTCCTCCACCATGTCCTGCAACTTGGGATCACCGAAGGAATCGGTTCCTTCGTCATAATTGAGGAAGGAATTGCGGCCCTTGCCGTTGATCCAGGTAGCCAAGGTATCCACGTTGGCGCGCCCAACCATGGAGTGGCGGACTTGTACGGAATCCTGGTCCTTCATGGCTTTGTCCTGTGCAGTCCGGTCTCCCGGATAGAGGTTGGCTTCAACCCCGATGTTTTTCAGCATCTCTTGGACCTTGGTAAACATCTCACGCGAACGAGGCTGCGGGACGGATTCATTGAATGTCAGAGAAAGCCGCTCTCCATCTTTCACGCGAATGCCATCCTCGCCTGGAATCCAGCCGGCTTCATCGAGTAAGCGTCGGGATTTATCTGGGTCAAAGGCATAATTGTCGGATTGATCCTTAAAGCCTACGGCGGTGCGAGCCAGGATGGATGAACCCTTGGGATAAGAATCCGAATACAAGGTGCTCAGGATATTATCGCGGTCGATGGCGTGAATAAGTGCTTGGCGTACTCGCTTATCCGCCAGCAGCGGGTGCCGGAAGTGGAAGTGGTAGCTATTATTCACACCCCGGGTTGGGGCGGCCAAGACCTGAAGGTTCTTATCTTTCAAGTGCTTTTCATCGGGGGCTTCGATCTGGCGGGCGATATCGGATTGATGAGCCACGAGGGACCCCACGCGCACGGAGTCTTCTGCTGCCAGCACCACATTGATCCCCTCAATTTCTGCAGGGCCTTGGTGGTCTTTCCGGGCGGGCGGCGCCCAGTCATAGTCCTTGCGCGCCTTTAGCACCAGCTTGGTGCCCATATCCTCTTGCTCAATGACAAAGGGTCCCGAACCAGAAATATCGGTAGCGTGGCCAGGTGAAAAGCCCGTGTCATCCAAGTCCAACGTGTCATTAGACAACAGGGCCTGGTTCATTACGGACGTGGATTGCGGGAAGCCTGGGGACGGCTCGCTGAAGTAAAACTTCACCATGTAGTCATCAATGACCTCGGATTTCACGTAATTGGGAAGCTGCTCCGACGGGGTCAGCATGCGGGAATCATCACCCTTGGCATACAGGTCATAATTCTTTTTCACGTTTGCTGCATCCAGCACGGAACCATCGGAATAGGTCACGCCTTTACGAATATGGAACGTAAATTCCGTGTCATCCGCATTGGTGTCAGGCAGGTCCTCCGCAATCCATGGGTGAAGCTCCAAGGTTTCTGGGTCCTGCCAGAGCAGGCGGTCCGCGATGTTATTGAGCACGCCGCCGTTGGGATAATAGCCGCCCGCCGGTGGATAGAGGTTATTGAACATATTCGGCTCGGCATAGGTCACCATGCCATCTTCAGCCGCGTGGGTAGTATTCGCGCAAGAACTGAGCGTTACAACAAGCGCGGTGCTAGCAACCACCGCGGCGAGAGGCTTAAAAAGCCGATGTAGATACTTCATAAGGGAGGTCAATTCCTTAAAGGTTGAAGTTGGACCAGCCCATTAGAACACACCGTCACCATAAACACAAGACCGCACGGTCTACCCTCTATCCAGCACTCATTATGGTTTACTAATTTTAAGGTAGACATCTTAGTCTATTTATCTAAAACCGGAGAGTCCAATAAAACCACCCAGGGCGCTGTGTGGCACGATAGGGGTTATGGCTACTCCTGCAATCGCGATCGTCGGCATGGGCCCGCGCGGCATTTCCATCTTGGAACGCCTCACCGCCCGCATGGATGATTCCAGCTCCCCCGTTACCGTTCACCTCATCGACGAAGCCCAGCACGGCGCCGGCCGCGTCTGGGAAACCGACCAAACCAAGACCCTGTGCATGAATACACGCGCGGGCGCCGTCACGCTTTTTACAGAGCCCGGCGCGACGGTGGACGCCCCCGTGCTCGAGGGGCCGACGCAATACGAGTGGATCCAGCTGCTGCGCGGCGAGGGCGAAAAGATCGCTACTGCCAAGCGCGAGCTTTTTGCCCAGCACCCTCCGGCCCCGCGTATTGCCACTGAGTACAGCGCGGAGCTGGCCGCTACCCGCCCGGAGTCCAACCCCACGCGCGCTTTATACGGCGAGTACCTGCGCTGGGTCTATGACGTGGTACTGGCGCGCCTGCCGGAGAGCATTTCTACGGTCACCCACCACCACCGCGTGGAGACCATTACCGCAGAGGGCGCGGCCGATATCCTGCACCTAGACGATGGCTCGCAGGTACGCGCCGATGCCACGGTCCTAGCCTATGGCTGGATGGCGCCGCGCTTTAATGATGAGGAGCAGCGCTTGGCGGAGTCCGGGCTGCGGTGGATCGCACCGGGCAACCCCGTGGAGCAAGATTACCAAGCCATTCCCGCCGGCGAAGACGTGCTGGTACGAGGGCTGGGCATGGGCTTTTATGACATCATGGCGCTGACCACCATCGAGCGCGGCGGCAGGTTCATCGAGGATTCCACCACTCGCTCTGGCCTGCGCTACGAAGCGAGCGGGAAGGAACCACGTTTCATCGTCTCATCCGGCCGCGGTTATCCCTTCCATCCTAAGTCCGAGTACAACGAACTGCCGCCCACGATGCCGCGGCGGCGGTTGCATGAGGTCATCGACAGGCTCCGGGGCACTGAGGACATTGACTTTGACGCCCAGGTTTGGCCCGCCATCGCCCGCGATAGCTACGAGGCGTATATCACCACGCTGGAACGGGTGAATCCGGAAGCGCTGCTCCGCCCGCGCGAAGAGATCCTCGCGGTCATCGATTCCACCGCGCCGGATGATCTCAGCACCGCCCTCGCTCCCTTGGTCACCCTGCCGTGGGATATGACAGATCTTATGTACCAGGTCGCTGGTTTTACCGGCGATATTTCGGCGCTCACCGCCCACATTGCGGATAGCCTGGCGGGTGATATCCAGGAGGCGGCCGCCGGCCATGATTCGCCCATGAAGGCCGCGCTGTGGTCGCTGTCCCAGTCGCGCAAGCCCGCCTCCATTCTGGGCGCGGAAGGCCGCTATACCCGCGAGTCCCGCACGGGCCGCTACGCGCAGTTCATGTCCTTTGGGCAGATGGTGGGCTCGGGACCTCCGCTTTTCCGCGTGCGCCAGTTGCTCGCGCTTGTCGATGCCCACCTGGTCCGCTTCCTCGGCGATCACCCCACCCTCGCCATCGAGTCAGACCATTACACCCTGACTTCTGGCCCGCGCTCGGCATCGGCGCCCACGCTTGTCGATGCCTTTATGCACAAGCCCGATATCCGCGTCGCCGGCGATCCGCTCACCCGCGGATTAGTCGAGGGTGGACGGGTGCGCCCGTTTGCTGATCACGGGCAGGACACCGGTTCCCCCGAAACCGATGGTGCCACGCGGCGCACCGTCCACCCAGATGGCAGCCTAGATGAACGCCTGCATATCGTGGGTATTCCCACCTATGCGCAGTGGCCAGATACAACAATTTCCCCCATGCCGGGAACGGATCCGCTCATGTTGCAAGAAACCGATAAGACCGCTGGTTCCCTCTTAAAGGTTGCCGGCGGCCACTAAGTACGCGTTTTAGAGCGCGTTTTAAAGGGCGTCGAGGGCCTGCTGCAGATCCGCCAACAGGTCATCGATGTCCTCGATGCCGATGGAGATGCGCACCATGTCCTCCGGCGGCACCAATTCGGAGCCTTTGGCCGATACGTGGGTCATGTTCTGCGGGTGCTCGATGAGCGATTCCACCCCACCCAGCGATTCCGCCAGGCAGATAAGGCGCGTATTCAAGCAAATCTGCTTGGCATGCTCTGGGTCATGGAAGCGCACGGACATCATGCCGCCGAACCCGCGCATCTGTTGCGCCGCCAGCTCGTGGCCCGGGTGCTCCGCCAATCCCGGGTAGCGCACCTGCTTAACCTCTGGGCGGGACTGTAAGAATTCCGCCACCTTTTGCGCATTGGCGCAGTGGCGGTCCATGCGCACACCTAGGGTCTTGATGCCGCGGGCGGTCAGGTAGGCATCGAAAGGCGAGGCGACCGCGCCCACGTTGCCCTGGAAGTACAGCAGCTGCTCATCCACCTCGGGGTCATTGGTAACTACGGCGCCACCGAGGACATCGGAATGCCCGCCCAAGTACTTCGTGGTGGAGTGCAGGACGTGGTCTGCACCGAGCGCGAGAGGGTTCTGGAGGTACGGCGTGGCGAAGGTATTATCCACCAGCACCTGCGCATTGCCCTTGACCTTGGCCACCGCCGCAATATCGGTGATATTCAGCGCTGGGTTGGTCGGGGTTTCTAGCCAGATGAGCTTGGTATTGTCCTTTACCGCAGCGGCGACAGCATCGACATCACAGGTATTGATAATGGACATCTCCACGCCCCACTCCGTGAAATCATTAAGCAGGCGGTAAGAACCGCCGTATGAGTCGTTGCCCAAGATAACGTGGTCGCCGGGGCGCACCAAGATGCGCACCATCGTATCGGCGGCTGCCATGCCAGTGGCAAAGACACGGGCGTAGTCTGCGCTCTCCAACGCAGCCAGTGTCTTTTCAAGGGATCGAACCGTCGGGTTGGCCACGCGCCCGTATTCGAAGCCGCCGCGCAGCTGCGCGAGGCCATCTTGGGCAAACGTGGTCGAGGCGTAGATCGGCACGTTAATGGATCCCATGTGCGGATCCGGGTGATATCCAGCGTGAATGGATCGGGATGAAAATCCTTTTGCCAAGTTATGCGCGCTGTGTTCAGTCATGCCTCCCAATCGTAGACTAAGCGGTTCATCCACACCGGTCATTCGGCAATTTATATTCGACCTCAACCACCCGCTGCTGGTTGGGCGTCGTCAGTGAGATTTCAGGATTCTTCTCTAGAATGGGTGCGGTTAGCTTGTGTCCACGATCAAGAAAGAATGATGAGTACGAACTTATTTATCACGGCTCAGGGCGCTGCAGAGAAAAAAGACGATGCAGTCGAGTCCGTATCGAGCTTCTGGAACGACGAGAACGTTCAGCTTTGGCTTATCGAGCGGCCCATCCGCATCGGCCTCATTATCATTTTGGCCGTCATTGCGCACTGGGCGCTGCGCCACCTCATCAACCGACTGGCGAAAAACAGCATTAAAGCCTCCACCCTCAAAAAGCCCAGCCGCAGCCGCAGCAGGTCTGGACAGGACGGTCAACCGGATGAGACCCTACGAGAAACCCGGGAGGCGCGCCGCGCCTCGCGCATTAAGACTCTCGCCGGCGTGGGGCGCTCGGCGGTTGCCATCGTGGTCTGGGTTTCGGCCGGCATTGCCATCTTGGATGAATTGGAAGTCAACGTTGCCCCGCTGATCGCTTCTGCCGGTGTTATCGGTGTTGCCCTCGGTTTTGGTGCGCAAGAACTGGTCCGAGACTTCCTCTCCGGTATCTTCATACTGATTGAAGATCAATACGGCATTGGCGATGTCATTGACTTAGGCAACGGCGTCTTCGGTGACGTCGAGTCCATTTCCCTGCGCATTACCACCGTCCGCGATATCGACGGTGCCCTGTGGTACGTCCGCAATGGCGAAATCCTGCAGGTGGCTAACCACTCCGACGAGTACTCCGTTGCCCGCATCCAAATCCCTGTCGGGCTATCCAATGACCCAGAGGCTGCCGGCGAGGTCATCGACAAGGCTGTCAAGGATGCCGTCAAGGACGAAAAGATCCGCAAGATGGTGCTTAGTACCCCGCGCATCGACGGCATGTCCAAGTTCGAGCCTGACTACGTCTCCTTCCGCGTTTCCACCAAGACGCTGCCGGGCCGCCAGTGGGATGTCCAGCGCTTTGTCCAGTCCCGCGTCCTCAACATCATGCACGCAGAGGGCATCAGCACCCCGTACCCACACGGCATCGGCATTGCCAATCCGCACAAGGGAGACGATGCTTAAATGAATTCCGTCTATGAAGCCATCGGTGGCACCCCTACCTTTGAGCGCCTAGTGCATGGCTTTTATACCCAGGTCAAAGAAGACGACGTGATTGGCCCCATGTATCCGGATCAAGATTGGGAAGGCGCGGAACAGCGCCTTACCTGGTTCCTGATTCAGTACTGGGGCGGTCCCCAACACTTCTCAGAAAACCGCGGGCACCCTCGCCTGCGCATGCGGCATGCAACCTTCCCCATCGACATGGAAGCCCACGATCGCTGGCTCGAGCTAATGGGAAAATCCCTCGATAGCATCGAGGAAGACACCATCCCGCCGGCGTATCGCACCATGATTTGGGACCACATGCAGCGCGTCGCCGCCATGCTCATCAATAGAGCACCATAATTTTTTCAACTTCTTGTAGCGCGTGCATAAGCAGCGCTACAAGCAGCACAAAGGGGGCCCGCACACTTCCACATTTGGTAAGTGCGCGGGCCCCCTTTACTGTGTGCTAGTGCTAGCGTCGGCTAGCGCTGCCAGTTCTTTAGTCCTGCCAATCGAAAGCCTGGCGCACCGGCTCGGATACCAACTTGCCGCCGCGGGTCATCACACCGGAGCGCAAACCTGGGAAGCGCTCGATCGCGGCATCCAGGTTGTCGTTGGCCACCGCGCGGATATACGGCAGCGTCGCAGAGGCCAAGGCGCGGGCCGAGGTATTAGCCACCGCACCGGGCATATTTGCTACGCAGTAGAAGAGGGTGTCGTGCACCTTGAAGGTCGGCTCATCGTGGGAGGTCTTGCGCGAGTTCTCGAAGCATCCGCCTTGGTCGATGGCGACATCGACAAGCACGGCACCCTCCTTCATCTTCTTCACGGTCTCCTCGCGCACCAGCTTCGGCGCCGCAGCGCCTGGAATCAGGACAGCACCAATGACGAGATCGGCCTCTTCCAACTCCTTATCCAGCGTGGACGGATCAGAGATCAGGGTTCGCACGCCACCGGCGTACTGGTCATCAAAGCGCTGCAGGACGTGGGGATCCACGTCCAAGACCGTGACCTCTGCGCGGAGACCGTGCGCCATGGCCACGGCGGACGCGCCTACCTGGCCACCGCCGATGACCACCACGCGCGCAGGCTGGGTGCCCGGGATGCCGGAAACCAAGAGGCCGCGGCCGCCCTGGGTGGACAAAAGGTGGTGCGAGCCCTCGATAACGGCCAAGCGCCCGGCAACCTGAGACATGGGGGTCAAAAGCGGCAGGGTGCCGCGGCGGTCCGTAACGGTTTCATAGGCAATCGAGGTCGTCTTCGATTCCGTCAGCGCCTCCGTCAGCGGGCGATCCGCCGCTAAGTGCAGGTAGGTAAAGACGGTGAGATCTGAGCGCAGGTACTGGTACTCGGATTCCAGCGGCTCCTTTACCTTCAGCAGTAGCTCGGCCTTCGCCCACGTCTCGTCAGCAGAATCGACGATGGTGGCGCCAGCCTCTACGTACTCCTCATCGGGAAAGGACGCGCCTACGCCTGCGCCCGATTCGACGAAAAGCTCGTGCCCATCAGTAACCAAGGTCCGCACCTCGGTTGGGGTGAGGGCGACGCGGCTTTCATTATTCATGATTTCTTTGGGTACAGAAATGCGCACGGAGTTTCTCCTTCATGTGTTGGTTACAGAGGCGAAAATTTATTTCTCGCTGTCAGGTTAACGCAGAATGCGAAGGAGAATATAAGTTTGTGCGTATTTCACGAACGGGGGTGACAGTAATAATCGCGATTTACTCGATGCCGCAGTGTATGGGGTCAAAAATACACACTCGGAAAATACCCACTACCCCCGACTATTGGGTTATAGGTATTACTCACTGTCTGTTTTAGGCGGTGAGATCCCAGATTTGGGGAGTAATTACAGAACCGATAGCCGCGTGGAACGGTAGATGCTGCCAAACGGCGCATCAAGGCGCACCCACCGACCTAGGCTCGATACTCGCAGATGCCGCGGAATATCCATGGAGGCAGAAAACCCCGGAATAAGGCCCAGGTTGGTGCAGGCGAAGATCATCCGCATCGGGATTTCCACCGTCTGCCCATTGCCTTCAACCGTTACCACGGTTTGATTAAGCAGGCTGGGTGGCGGGCCCATGGGCCCGGAAAACTCCCGGGTCAGCTTCTGGCCTTGATCCGAAAGCTCGCGAACCACCGTCACCGGCAGGGTGTCCACCACGCTAAAGCCGGTTGCCGGGGGCAATGCGCCCGGCCACGACGCATCACGGGACGGGCCGAGTTCCATAATGCCGGTGCCATCGTGTTCCGCGAGCTGTTGCTCCAGCGTCCCAGCGGACACAACTGCCCCATCGCGGGAGACAGTCCCTTGCACCCGCCGGGAGGCGACAACCTCGAAGGGGGTGGTAACAAAGGCGTCGACGACGTCATCGGCAAGCTGGCGCAGACGCACCGACGCATTCGCGTCTACCCCGACTGCGCGCGCAAGAAGGGCCCGTAAGCCAGGTCCTCCGCTGCGAACTTCAAGCGACTCGGTGACCATGGCTAACGGGCCCTACCTTTCTTTATGTGCCTAGTGCGCCATTTAGGAGGCGCTCATCTGCAGAATATCCTTTTCCTCATCCGTAAGCGGGCGCGGGGTGTGCTTCTTCTTGTCAATGACTACCTGCACACAGTTCACCGTGGCCGCTACTTCCCCAGCGGCAGTCTTGACCTGCTGGGACGTGGTAAAGGATGACGAACCGATCTGGGAAACGGAGGTTTCCACGATGACGTGGGCGTTGCCCTCAAAAGGAATGGGCCGCATATAGTCCACGTCCAGATGGCGCACCAAGGCCATAAAATCGATGCCCTTGGCATAGATATTCTCCTTGGCAAAAGCCAAGCGTGCCTCCTGGGCAACTTCGATATAGTTGGCGTTCATCATGTGGCCATACATATCGAAATCGCCCCAGCGGGTGGGCACTTGGTGGGTATGCGCGTTATCGGTCGCCATCATTCTCCTCAGGATTATCGGGTGAGCTTGCGGTGAGTTACGCGAGAAGGACGGGCGGCGTCTTCTCCCAGACGCTCCACCTTGTTCTTCTCGTAGTCCCCAAAGTTACCTTCAAACCAGAACCATTGCCCCTCGGCAACGTTGCCTTCCCACGCCAGAATGTGGGTACAGGTGCGGTCCAAGAACCAGCGGTCGTGGGAAATAACAACGGCGCAGCCAGGGAATTTCTCCAAAGCGTTTTCTAGCGAACCCAGGGTTTCGACGTCCAAGTCGTTGGTTGGCTCGTCAAGAAGGATAAGATTGCCGCCCTCTTTCAAGGTCAGCGCCAAGTTCAAGCGGTTGCGCTCACCACCGGAGAGGACCTTCGATGGTTTTTGCTGATCCGGGCCCTTGAAACCGAAGGCGGAAAGGTACGCGCGCGATGGCATCTCATTTTGGCCAACGTGAATATAATCCAGGCCACCGGAGACAACTTCCCACACGGTAGCTTCTGGGTCGATATTCTCGCGATTCTGGTCCACGTAGGACAGCTTGACGGTCTCGCCGACTTCAACGGAGCCATCATCCGGCTCTTCCAAACCGACGATGGTCTTAAACAGCGTGGTCTTACCCACACCGTTCGGGCCGATAACACCCACGATGCCGTTGCGCGGCAGGGTGAAGGACAAATCCTTGATCAGAGTGCGATCGTCGAAACCCTTGACCAGGTTCTTCGCCTCGACCACCTTGTTGCCCAAGCGCGGCGGCGTAGGAATCTGGATTTCCTCGAAGTCCAGCTTCTTGTACTTCTCCGCTTCTGCAGCCATCTCTTCGTAGCGCTCCAAACGCGCTTTGTTCTTGGCCTGACGAGCCTTGGCACCGGAGCGTACCCATTCCAGTTCGTCCTTCAAGCGCTTGCGCAGCTTGGCATCCTTCTTGCCAGCAACCTGGAGGCGCTCTTGCTTCTTATCCAGGTAGGTGGAGTAGTTACCCTCATATGGGTACAGCTTGCCGCGGTCCACCTCGCAGATCCAGCCCGCCACGTGGTCCAAGAAGTAACGGTCGTGGGTGACGGCCAAGACGGCACCGGGGTAATCAGCCAAGTGCTTTTCCAGCCACTCCACAGACTCGGCGTCCAGGTGGTTGGTGGGCTCATCCAAAAGCAGCAGGTCAGGCTCCGTCAACAGGAGCTTGGCCAGGGCCACGCGGCGGCGCTCACCACCGGAGAGGTTGGTCACTGGGGCATCGGAAGGCGGGCAGCGCAATGCCTCCATTGCCTGCTCGATCTTGGAATCAACCTCCCATGCATCGGCGGCATCCAAGTCCTCTTGCAGCTTGCCCATTTCTGCCATGAGCTCATCACTGTAATTGGTCGCCATTTCTTCGGCGATTTCCTCAAAGCGCTGCTTCTTTTCAAAGATATCGCCGAGGCCCTCCTCGACGTTGCCGCGCACGGTCTTTTCTTCATTCAGCGGCGGCTCCTGCTGCAGGATGCCCACGGTAGCGCCCGGGTCGAGGAATGCCTCACCATTAGAAGGCTGATCCAAGCCGGCCATGATCTTCAGAATGGAGGACTTACCGGCACCATTGGGGCCGACCACACCAATCTTGGCGCCCGGGTAGAACGCCATCGTGACATCATCAAGGATGACCTTATCGCCAATTGCCTTGCGCACGTTTTTCATCGTGTAGATGAATTCGCCCACTTTTACCCCTTTGCAAAATTTGGGAGACGTATTTATCTACACAAACACTACATCAGAATGCGTGCCTAGGTGCCTCGGGCTGGGCTAACCCGAGGCGGATGGCTGGCCCTATGCATGCACGGTTTCGGCGGTTTCCCCCTCTTGCGTTGCTACTTCCTCGCTGTCTTGGGATGCCACGCTATTTCCCGCTTGGATGCGGTCTGCAGCGGTATCGGCGGCGGTATCTCCCGGCGCGGAGTTATCCACGTCTGGCTCTACCTCATTATCGCCAAGCTCCGGGATGGCGATGTTTTCCTGGTTATACTGCGGTGCCAAGCGTTTTGCGCCGATGACGTGGCGGTTCAGATCTAGGCCCACATACTGTGCCTTGATAAAGGTGCGGTAATGATCCTTGCCCTCATCATCGCGCCACTGATCGGAGACAATCGAACCGCAGACGAGCAGCGGCATGCCCTTGGCCAAGGATTTCTTGACGTTGATGGCAAATTGGTTCCACATTTCCACGTCAATAAAGAGGTGGTCTACATCGCGCCATTGCTGCTGGCCGCGCTGGTTTTCCGCGTCGGTGCCGGTATCGGCGGGGCGGTCAGGAACGCGCCGTGAGGATGCGATGCGCAGTTTGGTTTTATATGCGCCGGTCGAGGTCTTGGTCAAGATCGGGTCTTGGGTAAGGCGGCCGGTGAGCATCACTGGGTATTGAGACATGGTGCTGAGATTCCTTTACTGGGTTGTGAGTTCGCGAGTGGTATGTCCCTCGCTCGCCTTCACATCCTGCTGCCGCAGCGCAACCCACACCATGCTGTAACCACCGGCACTGTGGATAACTCGTTGTCCCCTTCAACAAAGTGGGGCCAAGATGGTCACCTTCGGGTGGGTTATCCACAAGTGGGCGACTATTTAGTGCCCGCGGAACCCGCTTTCATCGCCGTGGCTCATATCCTCCAGCATCGCGTTATAGCGGGCGAGCTCAGCGTCATCGTCCGCCTCCGCCTGCACGTCGTGGCGCCGCGCGGTCGCGCGGTCATCGCGAAGCCAATCCAAGAAGAGCTTGCCAAAGACAATGACCAAGGGGAATTGGCCAAAGCCCCAGGCAATGCCCCCGCCCACGCGCTGATCCTGCAACAAATCATGATCCCAAGGCAGCTCGAGGTACTGATAGAAGTCGAGGCCAAGCACCGTTTGCAGCTGCATCAGGTAGACGCCGGCGAAGAGGTGGAAGGGCATCGACAAGAAAAGCATGCCAAGCCGGAAGGGCGTGGAATGGCGCTTAGGCAAGGGATCTGGGCCAATGACCTCCCAGAAGTAGAAGTAGCCGGAAATGAGGAACACGTAGTTCATGATGAGGTGGCCGGCGTGCTCCGAAATGGCGAATTCGTACAGGCTCGGGAAAAGATAGAGCACGTAGAGGAAAAAGAGGTACTGCGCCAAGTTCACGAAGGGATTGGTAATGACCCGCACGAACTTAGATTGGGTCAGAGCCAAGGCATAATCGTGCGGGCTCGGCTGCCCCTTTGGACCCGGCTCGTAGGCCTCCATGACCAAGGTGACGGGCGCGCCTAGCACCATGAGCAGCGGAATGGTCATGGACAAAATCATGTGCACCAGCATGTGGATGGAATACATTGCGGGCATGTACAGGCCGAGGCCGGTGGACATGACAAGCGTAAGGCCCAGCGAGCCGACCATAAACCACGCAGTGCGCCCCTTGTCCCAGCTCAACCCACGCTTGTGCACGCGGTAAACGCAGTAGCCATATGCCGCGGCCAAGAGCAGGCCAATCGTGCCAAACATGATGTCAAAGCGGAACATCGTCCAGATATTGAATACCGTGGGTGCCTCATGCAGGTTATAGCCCATGAGGATCTGCATCGAGCTCAAGTTCGGATCCCGCGGTGGCGGCGGCACGGTGCGCCCCAGGGTGATGGCTACGCCAATCGTGCCCGCCATGACCGCGAGCTCCACGATGGCGATGCGGATAAAGAGCCGCGGGGTTTTATCTAACTGCGGGATGGTGAGTTCGCGATGGATAAGCCCCAAAATGCCCAGCAGGATGGTGAGCACGAACTTGGTGATCAGGATAATGCCGTAAGGCGATTGCGGCAGGTCCGAAATATCCATCCGGATGAGCGTATTGATTAGGCCGGATACCGCCAGCACGACGATGGCCATGAAAGCGATGGCGGAATAACGTTTGACCGCGAAGGTGAGGTTCGGGCCCAAGCGCCGGCCGTGCGCGATGAGCGCCATGAGACCGCCCACCCACAGCATCACAAATACCAGGTGCCACAGCAGCGAGTTCGTGCCGTAATCGTGATCGCCGCCGGTCGCAGAGTGGCCCTCAAGGCCGATGGGAACTACTTGCAGGATGGACAGCAAAAGCAGGACCGGCTGCATGGCCCAGGTGCGGCTGAGGCTGCCAATAATTCCCACAGTAAGGGCGATGAGCACCGCAATCCCCCACACGATGGTGGAGGAAATCTCCGTAAATGCCATTTTCAGAATGGTCAGGTTGAAGACCTTAAAAAACGGCGTGCCGGTCAGGTCCGACATGATCATCGGGATTTCTACCAGCCCCACGGCCGCAACGCCGAAGGCCGACCACGTACCGGTGCGGGCGGCGATATGGCCATCAACCGATAATGGTGCCCCAATGAGGGAATCGTTGTCCCCGCGCGGGGCGATGAGAAACGACGAGGCCAAAAAGGACCCCACAGAAAGCGCCATCAATAGCCACGCCAACCCACGGAACAGCGGCAGGCCAAAGGTGGTAATTCTCCCGGGGTCCGGAATACCCAAGGCCGCCAAGGAATCCGCCAATAAGAACAAGGAAATGAACCCGGCGAGCAAGCCAGCAAAAAGCATTGCTGCAATAAAAATCCCCCAGGAAGGACGGGGTTTTTGCGTTCCAGACTGCGTGCCTTTGACCAGCTTATTGACCATAGCTCGCATTCTATAGGGCCACCCTAATGCAAAGCGAACGCATATTTTCTCCCTGGATGTGCCATGATAGGACTTATGGACACCCGTCAACTTCTTTATTTCCGTGCCGTTGTAGACAATGGGTCCTTTACCCATGCCGCCGCAGCCCTCGAAATGACCCAGCCCTCCCTGAGCCTTTCCATCCGCAAATTGGAAAAGGAGCTCAATACCCAGTTGCTGTCCCGGGGTCGTTCGGGCGTAACCACCACGGAGGCAGGTGATTATGTCTATGACACCGCCCTTAAGGTCGATGCCCTGCTGGCCGATGCCCAGCGCCACATCAGCGAAATCACCGGCGATAACGCCAATACCGTCTCCCTGACGTCGTGCCCCATTTTGAACTGGGAATTTACCCCTTCCATCCTCTCCGAGCTCACCGAAATCCACCCCTCAGCTCGCATTAGCCTGGATGATTCCACCGCGGCTACCGCCATCAAGCGGCTCTTAGAGGGCCAGGTGGACCTCGCGCTCTTGCCGACGTCCGACCCCAAAGCCTTCATTCGCCGCTACTCTCCCGAGCTGACTATCCACGACGTCGCCGAGTTCGACTACTCCCTCGCGGTACCAGAGGCCATGGCGGATCTTCCTTCCCCCGTCTCCCTGCAGGACTTGCGCGAGGAAACCTGGCTGGTGCCTCCCCACTGCCGCGAGCTTCCCGGCATGGCGGAGCTTTACGATGAACTGTGGGAGAACCACCCCTCCTACAAACCGAATCACATTCAAGACGTGGCATCGCTGCATGCCGCCATCCCGATGATTTCCAGTGGCTTTGGCATCAGCTTCATGCCGCGGTGCGCCCCCGCGCTGCACCCGCAGGGCATCGCTAAACTAACGGTCAAAGAGGATCTTCCGCGCTTCCATGCCATCTTGGCGTATCGCTCCGACCGCGAACTGACCCCAGCCGCCCAAGAATTGGTCGGAATTCTGCGCGCGCACAATTCCGTCCGCCCCCTGGCTTAGAAATCACCGTGGCCGTGGGCTAATATGAGTGTGCTGTCCAGCCCCCATAGCTCAGCGGATTAGAGCAGTGGGTTTCTACCCCATGTGTCGCGGGTTCGAATCCTGCTGGGGGCACCGTGTGAAGTCTCGAGACATCGTTCCTTTAAGCTACGATGCCTCGAGACTTTTTCGCAGCGTGCCGGCTTTTTGTCTACGCTAGGGTCTTTAGCAACTGGCTCCTTCGAAAGGCTCGACAATGTCACTTCCGGCACCATCTCGTACCTCCTACGCCCTGGTTACGGGCGCTAGTCAGGGCATCGGCAAGGCGATGGCCCACGATTTCGCGGCGATGGGCTATAACGTCATCCTCGTTGCCCGGCGCGGCGAAATCCTGAAAGACATCGCCACAGAACTTGAGCGCCGCCACCACATTGAGGCCATTGCCTTGCCCGCGGATTTGGCCACTGATGAGGGGGTCGAGGCGGTCATTGATGCCATCTCCTCCAAGGAAGTCTCCATCCTGGTCAATTCCGCCGGCATCGCCAGCTTCGGGCCCTTCATGGACCAGGACTGGGGCTACGAGACCTCCCAGTTCGCCTTAAACGGCACCGTCGTGCACCGCCTGACCCGTGCCGCGCTGGAACACATGCTCCCGCGGCGTACGGGCGCCATTTGCAATGTGGGCTCAACGGCCGGCAATATCCCCATCCCCAATAACGCGACCTACGTCTTTACCAAGGCCGGGGTGAATGCGTTTACGGAGGCGCTGCACTATGAGCTCAAGGGCTCTGGGATCAGCTGCACCCTGCTAGCTCCTGGGCCGGTGCGCGAGGCCACCATCGCCGAGGAAGACCAGACCATCGTGGATAAGGTCGTGCCCGATGCGCTGTGGACCACCTACGAGTCCTGCTCCCAAGAGACCATCGCGGCCATGCAAAAAGGCCAACGCCGCGTGGTCCCTGGCCCCTTGTCAAAGGCGATGAACGTGGTCAGCAAGGTGTTGCCAACCCCAGTCATCGCGCCGCTTATCGGGCGTTTTTATTCCCAGATGGGTTAACTTTCAGCATTCTTGCCGGCTGCTTGGCTCCCGGCTGCTTGTGCCGCCGCGCGGGCGTTTTTGCGGTCCACCCAGAAGTCCGCATTCTTGATGCCCACCGCTTCTGGGTCGAATTCCGGATCCTTGCCCGCCTTCTTTTGCTTCTCGTAGTCCTTCAGGACCTTAAGCGCCGGAACCTGCAGGAAGAGGATGGCGATAATATTTAGCCATGCGGTGGTACCCACGCCGATATCGCCCAGTGCCCAGGCAGAACCCGGCGTCGTGGTGGCACCCACGATGACCGAAACGATGATGAGGATGCGCAGCGCCCACACCAGGCCGCGGCGAATCGGGCGAGACTTAACCCAACGGTTGAAGTAGGTCAGGTTGACCTCGGACATGTAGTAGTACGCCAGCACGGTGGTAAAGGCGAAGAAGGCAATGGACACGGCGATAAACGTCGGGCCCCAACCGGCAAAGACGCTATCGAGGCCGGATTGGACGAAGCCGGGGCCGACCGCGACGTCATCGGGAAGCGAGCCTTGGTAGACAACCTCGCCATCCTCGGATTCGCCACGGAAGACCGTGTACATATCCGTGGAAATGATCATGAACGCCGTAGCGGAGCAGACGAAGAGGGTGTCGATGTACACGGCGAAGGACTGCACGAAACCCTGCTTGGCCGGGTGGGAGACCTCAGCGGCGGCAGCGGACTGCGGGCCGGTACCCTGACCGGCCTCGTTGGAGTAAATACCGCGCTTAACGCCCCACATGATGGCCACGCCCAGCATGCCGGAGAACCCGGCCTCGAGGTTGAACGCAGACTTAAAGATAAGGCCAAAGACCTCTGGAATCTGCGAGTAGTTGATGAGCATCACGACGATGGATATGCCGATGTAGATGACGGCCATAAACGGCACGACAAGGGTGGCGAAGTTAGCGATGCGCTTGACACCACCGATAATGATGACGGCCAAAATGCCGGCCAGGACAACCGCGGCCCAGGTGGAGTTAATGCCCCACGCGGTATCGGCCGCAGCGGCAACGGCGTTCGCCTGGATGCCGGGCAGGAAGTAGCTGGTCGCCAGAATCATGGCGATGGCAAAGAG
The DNA here is from genome assembly GCF_040225475.1 of Corynebacterium sp. KPL2861. Taxonomy (NCBI): domain Bacteria; kingdom Bacillati; phylum Actinomycetota; class Actinomycetes; order Mycobacteriales; family Corynebacteriaceae; genus Corynebacterium; species Corynebacterium sp. KPL2861. The sequence goes on along the minus strand of NZ_JBEHFW010000004.1, from coordinate 57,602 downwards.
GATGCCGTAGACCATCATGAATGGCGCGGCCTTGGTGTGCTTATATGCCTTTTCGATGTAGTAGGCCGGGCCACCGCGGTACTCGCCGGTGTCCTGGTCCTTTTCTTTATAAATCTGCGCCAGGGTGCACTCGATGAAAGAGGTGGACGAACCCAAAAGCGCCACCGCCCACATCCAGAACACCGCACCAGGGCCACCGAAGGCAATGGCCGTGGACACGCCGGCGATATTACCCACGCCCACGCGGCCGGATAGCGAGACCATCAGCGATTGGAAGGAAGAAACACCGTCATCGGATTTTTCGCCTTTGGAAATTTGTCGCAGCATATCCGGGAGGCACCGGACCTGCAGGCCCCGCGTTACCACGGTGAAATAAACACCCGCACCCAAGCACAAAAACACGAGGGCGGGCGACCAAATTATGGAATTGAGGGCATCGAGAAAGTTTGCCATCGAGAAACTCCTTAGTCATTCGCACCTTCCTTGTGAAGCACGATATAGAAAGTATGCCGCAAATCACTTCCCCATGTCGGTAAAACGATAGGTAAATTTTTCTTTCTGCTTTGCGAGGCGTGGATCGGCCGTGCGAAGCGACCGGCCAGCCGGGGTTAGAATGGAACGCATGTCTTCCCCTGAAATCGCCGCAAAATATGATCGCCTCGTGTGGATCGACCTGGAAATGACCGGCCTCGACCCCGAGCGCCACGTCATCGTCGAGGTGGCCGCCATCATCACGGATGGCAACCTCAACATCCTTGGCAAAGGCATCGATCTTGTCGTCCACGCTACCGAAGAGGAACTATCCCAAATGGATTCCTTCGTCACCGAGATGCACGCAAACTCCGGCCTCGATAAGGAAATCCGCCAGTCCACCACGACCATCCGCGAGGCCGAGGACGCGGTGCTGGCGCTTATCACCGAGCACTGCGAGCACCCCGCGCCCCTGGCCGGCAATTCCATCGCCACCGACCGCACCTTCATCCGCACCTATATGCCGCGGCTGGACGAGGCGCTGCACTACCGCATGATCGACGTCTCCACCATCAAGGAGCTCGCCCGGCGCTGGCACCCGCGCGCCTACTACAACCAGCCCGATAAGGGCATGGCTCACCGCGCGCTGCAGGACATCATCGAGTCCATTCGCGAGCTGGATTTTTATCGCCGCAGCGTCTTTCGCACCGACGAAGGCCCAACCTCCGCCGAAGCCGAGGAACTCAAGGCCGAAACAACCGCCGATTACCAGGCGTTTTTGTAATTTGCGCGGCGTGAGTTAACCTATATCTCGTTGCTTTCGCGCAACGATGGTGGCTGTAGTTCAGCTGGTAGAGCACCAGGTTGTGATCCTGGTTGTCGCGGGTTCGAGTCCCGTCAGCCACCCCAAACTCCCGAGCCTCGCGCTCGGGAGTTTTTATATCTCCACCACCATTCCCTCCGAGCGGGCCCTCCCGGCGAGATCCGGCATATCCCCTGTAATCAGGAACTCCTCGACGCCCAGCCGCTTGCCGATGCCCCTCAGTTCCTCCCCCACTTCCTCCACCGTCCCCCAAATATCGTGGCTCAGGGTCTCGTCGATGCGGCGCTGCTGTTGGCTCGTCAGCCCCTCCAGGTCCAATTCGCGGGCCGGGCGAAGCGGCGCGAATTCCCCGGTGGACTGGGCCATGACCTTTGCATAGGACTCTGGCAGCAAAAGGTCGCGCGCTTGGTCCGCGGTATCGGCTACGGCGATATTGAGGGAGGAGATGATAGGTGGGGCATCGGCAAGCGCATGCTCGCGGTAGAGCCGCGCCGCCTTTTCCTGCATCTTTACAGGCCCGCCCAGGATGACGCCCAAGCCCAGCCGCGCGGCCACCGCAACCGACCGGAAGCCCGCAAGGATATAGATGGGCGTGCCCGCATACTCGGGCCGCACCGTCACCGCCTCCTCGCCGCGCAGGTACCGCAATAGGGTCTCGACCTCGTTCTCGAACTGTGGCTTGAGCTCCAACGGATCACCCTGGCGCAGCGCCTTGCGCACCGGCTCCGTAAAGCCCACCGAGGAGCCCAGCCCAATATCAATCCTGCCTGGGTATAGAGCTTCCAAGAGGTTGATTTGTTCCGCAATCAGAAACGGTGGATGGTTGAGCACCATGATGCCTGCGGTACCCACGCGAATGCACTGCGTGCGCGCCGCCACGTGCGCAGCCAACATGCCCGGCTGGCCCGCGGGGATGCCCGGCACCCCGTGGTGCTCGGCAAGGAAGAACCTTTTAAACCCCAGCCGCTCCACATGCTGCGCATGCTCGGCTACCCCATCGAGTGTGCCTGCCGCCCCGCGGTCCAAAATAGAAAAGCGCATGGCCACCACTGTAGCCATGCGCCTAAAAATTGTGCGGATTATTGATTAGCGTCCGCGTTGCCCTTGGACCATTCCTCCCAGGACATATTCCAGTCGCCCAAACCGTCCATGGGGCTGAGCGTCTCGCCGTAGGTATTGAATACGCGGACGACATCGCCGCGCTTGACAGTGTTCTGGAACCACTGCGCGGCCTCCGGCGTCACGTTGATGCAGCCGTGGGAGGTATTGGAATTACCCTGAGCCCACACGGACCACGGTGCGGAGTGCACGTAGATACCGGAATAAGACATCTGGGTAGCCCAGTCCACCTCGGTGCTGTACCCGCCCGCTTCGTGCGGCAACCCGAAGGTCTCAGAGTCCATTAGCAGCGACTGGTGCTGATCGCCGATGACGTAGCGCCCATTCGGGGTGTCATATTGGTAATCGCGACCCAGCGATACCGGGATGGTGCGAAGGAGCTCCTTATTCTTGTAGACCTTCATGGTCTTGGTGGCATTATCCACCAGCGCAATGGTGCGATCCCCGATGGTGAAATCCGTCGAGGTATTTTCCCCGCCGTAGATTCCGCCACCGAGATCCTTGCCGTACTGATCGACCTTGACCTCAACCTTGGTACCCGGCTCCCAATACTCCTTGGGGCGCCACCGCACTTCCTGGTTATTCACCCAGTAGAACGCGCCTTCCACCTCTGGGTTGGTCTTGACTGTAATCGTGTCCTCTGCCGCCTTGCGGTCGGTGATATAGGTACCGAAATTGACGCCGATTACCTGGCCCACGCCCACCTCGGATCCTGGGATAGGAGTCATCGCCACTTGGGCGACGCCCGCCGCCTGGGAGGTGGAAAAGCTCAGGTTCTTCTTATTGCCATCCTTATCAGTGGCCACGATGGAATAGGTGTGGTTATAGCCAAGATCCTCAGCCGTAGTCCACTTCTTGCCGTCCTCAGAGAGCTTTTCTTCTACTTCCACGTCCAGCTCATTGGTCATGGTCACGCTCTTGAGCTCGGTGGTCGATTCCACGGTGACGGGCTTGGATGGATCGACATCCTGCGCCCCATCCTTCACGGAGGTGGAAAGCTTGGACTTTTCTTTCTGCTCCGATTGTTCTGCGGAGCTCGAGGTAGATTCCTGTTCTCCCGAGCGGTTTTCAGCGGTGGAATTAACGGAGCACGAAGCTACTACCAGGGAAACGCACGCAATGCTCGCAGCGGCAATGCGGCGGGAATTAGGGAGGGAAATAATCACTAAGTAGACCTTAGAAACACAGTAGTTCTTTCAAGACCAATCCAGACTATCGTCTTGCCACCCCAAATACCAGAAACAAGCTCACCGTTATCCAAACTGTTATACTCCCCAGAAATACGCTATGAGCAGGCGATTTTACAGTTTTTCAACCGGGGTGCTAAAGTTTCTACTCGTTGCACAGAGAGCCACACGGCCGGACGTCAACACTGCGCCATTAGCTCAATTGGCAGAGCAACTGACTCTTAATCAGTGGGTTCGGGGTTCGATTCCCTGATGGCGCACAAAAGCGAAATCGCGAGGCAAATACCTCGCGATTTTTTGTTTCCAAAGCTTGCAATTCAAGGCTAGCAAAAAGGCCGAGCATTTCGCTCGGCCTTTGCTTATTTCACGCGTTGGGGCGCGACGACGGGAACACCGCGGTGCTCCACGATGTCCGCCTCTACCCCATAGACGCTTTCCACCAACTCGCACGTGAGCACGTCTCCAGGCGTGCCTTGGGCGCGAATGCGGCCCGATTTGAGCACCACCAGCTGGTCGCACATGCGCGCGGCTAAATTGATGTCGTGGATGGCCACCAGCCCCAGGCTGCCCTCGCGCTTGGCCTTTTCGCGCACCTCCTCGAGGACGAAGAACTGGCGATGTAGGTCGAGCGCGGACGTCGGCTCATCCAAGAGCATCAGCCCCGGATTGCCCACCAGCATCTGCGCCACGGCCACGAGCTGACGCTGGCCGCCAGATAGCTCGTTGAGGTAGCGCGAGGCAATGTCATCCAGCCCCATCGCATGCAGCACCTCGCCGGTGCGGGTAATCGGGTCTTCGCACGCTTCCCGACGCGCCGCGATTAACACCGTTTCAAACGCCCGCAGCGCCGCGGTACTGGGCAGATCCTGCGGAACGTAGCCAATCAGCTGGCGGCGACGCTTGCCCCGCGGGCTCTCGCCGCCCACCAGGAAATCCACCTCGCCCTTGTACCCGCGGTGCACGCCGGCAAGGGACTTGATCAGCGTGGTTTTACCGGACGCGTTGGGACCTAAGAGGCCGACCAGTTGACCGCCTTGCAGCGTATCCACGTCTACCGCTTCGAGCACGGTGTGCTTGCCGTAGGCTGCGCTTATACCGCGCAGGGTAAGTTCTACGTCCACAGCGCCCTCCTTCGAGTCATCACGATGGCGATAAAGAACGGCACGCCCAAAAGCGAGGTCACGATGCCAATCGGAATGGCCAGACCCGGCTTAATCATCAGGCTTGCCGCGTGCGCCGCACACATCACGGCCGCGCCGGCGGCCATGGAGGCGGGCACGAAATAGCGCTGGTCCTCGCCCACCAGCATACGAGCGATGTGCGGGCCCACGAGGCCGATAAAGCCGATGATGCCGGCGAAGGCCACCGTCGTTGCCGCCACGAGGGAGACCACGATGAGCACCACCACGCGTAGCCGCGCGGTATTAATGCCCATGGCGGCAGCGCGGGCATCGCCAAGCCGCAAGGCCGTAAGCCGCCACGACAGCGCCCACAAAATGGGCAGGGCGACCAGCAGCACGCCCGCGAGCACGCCATTGGCGGCCCAGTTGGCACGGGTGAGCGAACCCATGGACCAAAAGACGATCTGCTGGAGCGCCTCGGCCGAAGACTGGTACTGGATAAGCGCGAGCATGGCCTGGAAGAAAAAGACCAAACCAATGCCCAGCAGCACCATGGTCTCCGCTTTCGCACCCCGGATAATGGCCGCCACGACGATGATCGTCGTCGCCACCGCCGCAGACAACCACGCCACCAGCGCCAGGTTGAACTGCGGCTGGGTTAGCAGCTGCCACTTGAGCACGATGGAACTAGCGCCGCCGAAGGCCGCCGCGGCGGAAATACCGAGGGTAAACGGCTCCGCCAGCGGGTTATTCAAGATGGTCTGCATCTCCGCGCCGGCCAGCGAGAGGCTGACGCCGATGAGCAGGGCCATAACGGCCATCGGCAAGCGCAGCTTCCACAGCACCGTATGCGTCTGGTCATCCAGGCTCGAGGGATTTACGATGCCCCTGATGACCTCGCCGGGGCTGATGTCGATGGCGCCAACGAAGTTGCTGACCACAAACGCCACCGCCGCAATGAGGCACAGGCCCGCGACGATGCTGATGCGCTGCCAGGTGAGCTTCTTGTGTTGCTGCGTAAGGGCAGCTACCTCCGCGCTCACCATTAATTCGTGCTAAAGAAGGTTCCCTCGCCAGCAACCGGCGAGTACTTTTCTTGCGCTTGCATCCACTGCTTGTCGATGTCCATATCCTCATACGCCTCCGGGTTGATCCATTCCGCGATCTGCAGCAGCGCCAGGTAGTTGAACGGCGAGTTGTAGAACTGGTGCCACATGCTGTGCAGTTTGTGTTCCTTGACCGCGCGCAGGTTCTCAAAACCGGGCTGGTGGCTCGGCAGCTTGGTAACGCTCGACTCCGCCTCATCTTCACCGATGCCATAGCCCACCGCGGCGTAGCCCACGGGGTTGCCCTCATCGTCTTTCATTTCGGACCAATCGCCGCCGGTGGCAATCACCATGTCTGGGTCAGTCTCGAGGACCTTTTCTGGGGTCAGGGCACCGGATTCGCCTGGGATGATGCCGTCGGCCACGTTTTCGCCGCCGGCGACGTTGACCAGCTGCGAGATATTGGAGTCATTCCACGAGCCACAGCAGTCCGAGACACCGGCCGCGCGCCAAACGAAGGTCTTGGGCTTGTCCTTTACCTTGTCCGCACGCTCCTTGACCAGGTCCACGGTTTCTTGCCACTCTTTGTTGAATTCCTTGGCGCGCTCTTCTTTACCGAAGATCTCACCGAAAATATCCATGGACTTGGTGGTGTTTTCCAGCGGCTTGGCGCGGAAATCGGTCACGGCGTACTTGAGGCCTGCCTGATCCATCTTCTCTGTCAGGCCTGCCTCTTGCGAGGCGTCGTACTGGTCCTTGGACAACACGATGAGGTCTGGATCCAAGCTCACCAGGTTTTCCACGGTGACATCGCCCTTGGTGAACCCGCCGATTTCCGGCAATTCATTGACCTTGGGCAACTTTTCTTCCAAGACGTTGTAGTAGTCCGGCACGTTCTTCTTCAGATCGGATCCGATGCCTACGACCTTATCCAGCGGATCCTCGGTATTGAGGATGCCGGTGGCGAAAATGGAGCGGCCCTCGCCTAACAGGACACGCTCGGGGGCCTTGTCGAGTTCTACGTCGCGGCCCGCGAGGTCGGTGAAGGACAGGGCAGCATCGTCGCTGCCGCCGCCGTTGTTGGTTGTTTCTTCGGCGGTGCTGCAGCCTACAAGTGCGGTGGCGGAGGCCGCCACCACGGCCATTACCTTGGGGAATCTATATGCCATCTTGAGTCCTTGGTTAGTCGGATTCCTCGAATTGAGGATAAGTGCGAGCTTATCCTAGCTTAACCAAGTAAGGTGAACCAAACCTAAACTACCTCCTCGGCGATTGCGTAATCTTCCGGCTCACCCTTGGGTACCTCAGTGCCGTCCGCCATGGTACGGTCCTCCAATTCGCCGTCCGGATCCACGATGGCGATATCGAAACCAGCCTCGCGGATGCGCCGGAGGCCTTCCTTCAGCATGCGCCGGCCCATCCGGTTGGATCCGGTGATATGGGATAGCTCCAGCACCACCGTGCCCTCACCAAATTCGCATTCGGTGAGCTGATGCAAGATGGTCTCCGCCGCGTTGAAGTTGATGAGCCCCTGCAGGAAGATCACCGTGAGATCATCCTCGGTCTCCATCCTGCGCACGGGGTGCACGCCGTAGCGCTCATCTGTGGACATCAAGTGCAGCCCCATATCCTTCGAGAGCAAGGTCAAGGCATCCACCCCACGGACGGAATTGCCCTCCTTGTTAAGCCGCGGCGAAAACGTCGCTACCCCCAATTGGCCAGGCAGGGTTCCCAGCAGGCCGCCCGAAACACCGGATTTCGCCGGGATACCAACCTCGGCCATCCAGCGCCCAGCGCCGTCGTACATGCCCGCAGAGCTCATGACAGAAAGCGTCAGGCGGCAGACATCGGCATCAAGAATCTTCTCCCCCGTCACCGGCTGCGTGCCACCATTGGCCAAGGTGGCAGACATCACGGCGAGGTCGCGCACCGTGACCTTAATCGAGCACTGCTCCACGTAGGTCGAAACCGCATCGTGGGCCTCGTCCTGGATGATGTCGTAATTGCGCAGCATGTGCGCCAAAGACAGGTTCCTATCAGAGACCTGCAGCTCGGAATCGCGCACCTTTTCATCGAGTTTCAGCTCGCGGCCCGCCAGCCGCGAAAAGTAGGTGCGCAGCTGTTCCACGCGCTCGGCCGGATCCGAATCCACGCCATTAATTAGCTGCGTTACCGCGATCGCGCCCGCATTAATCATCGGATTCACCGGCCGGTGATCATCGCGGTTGAGCGAAAGCTCATTGAAGGCCTCGCCGGACGGTTCCATGCCGACGATCTCGCGCACCGCATCCAAACCGAGCTCCTGCAGCGCTAGGGCATACGCAAAAGGCTTCGACACGGACTGCAGGGTGAATTCCACCTCAGCATCGCCGGCGGAATACACATGCCCCGTCGTGGTGCAGATGGCCACGCCGAGGTAGTCCGGTTCCGCCTTCGCGAGCTCGGGAATATAGTCCGCCACCGCGCCGCTGCGATTTCCTCGCACCCGAGTCAAAATTTCCTGCAAATAAAAAGGAATTGGAGTTTTCATCGCGACCTAGCATACGAAAAAAGCCCCCACGGCGCGCGTGGGGGGTAAGGCGGGGAAAATTAGTGGCGCTCAGACAGCAGGCGCTGCAATTCCTTCAGGTCGCTCTTGCGGCGACGCGAGCGGAACACGGAAAAGGCAATCAGCCCAACGACGGCGGCGCCGACGCCACCGAGTACCAGCTGCACGTTGCGGTCCTGCAACTTTTCGGTGGCGGCATCCTTGGCGTCATCGACGAGGTTTTGCGGCTTGCTGCGATCCGCAATTTCATCCAGGGTGCTAGCCAGCTGGCGCCGGGTGCGTTCGATATCGCGTTGAATATCTTCAATATTGCGTGCCACGGAATTCTCCTCTTAGCTTAAGTTTCGCTCTTAACGAGCTTATCTTACCGTGCAGGGTCTCCACCGCGCAGGCTGGGGAGCACGTAAAGTGGGGTCCATGACTGAAACTCGTTTGAACGTAGGAGATACCGCCCCCGCTTTTTCGCTTGCCGATGCCACCGGCAACACCGTTTCCCTTTCCGATTACGCAGGCCAGCGCGTGCTGGTGTACTTCTACCCGCGCGCCAATACTCCAGGCTGCACCAAGGAAGCCTGCGATTTTCGCGATTCCCTAGAAGAGCTCAATGATCTCAATATCGCGGTGGTAGGCATCTCCCCCGATAAACCCGAGGCGCTGGCGAAGTTCCGCGATGACCACGATCTCAATTTCCCGTTGCTTTCTGATCCAGATAAGTCCGTCATGACCGCATACGGCGCCTTTGGGGAGAAGAAGAACTACGGCAAGGTAGTCCAGGGCGTTATCCGTTCCACCTTCCTCGTGGAGCCGGATGGCACCATCGGCCAGACCCACTACAATGTGAAGGCCACCGGGCACGTCGCACGCGTGATGAAGGGCCTCGAGTAAGCCGGTGGAGGAGATCCTCGTCCCGCGGCGTCGGCCAGCGCAGGCGCGCAGCCGGGAGCGCTTTGAGCGCATTGTGCAGGCGGCGCGCGCTGTGCTTGTCGATGTCGGCTTCGAATCCTTCACCTTCGATGAGGTCGCCCACCGCGCCGAGGTTCCCATCGGCACGCTGTATCAGTTCTTTGCCAATAAATACGTGCTCATTTGCGAGCTCGACCGGCAAGATACCGCTACCAGCCTGGCCGAAATCGAGCGCTTTTCACACCTCGTGCCAGCCCCGCAGTGGCCGGATGTCTTGGATGAATTCATCGACCACCTCGCGCGAATGTGGCGCGAGGACCCCTCCCGACGCGCCGTCTGGCACGCCATCCAATCCACCCCAGCGACGCGGGCCACGGCGGCCGATACCGAGCTGCAGCTCTTGGAGCCGCTCGCCGAGATCCTCCGCCCGCTGGCCACCGAGCACAGCGATGCGCAACGCATTGAGCTGGCGCGCTTCCTTATCCACACCGTGGTTTCGCTGCTCAATTACGCTATTTCGGGCGAACCAGACAAGTTCGATTCCGTGGTCATGGAGCTAAAGCGCATGCTGATTTCGTATCTCTTTGCGGTGGCCGCGGGATAAGTTTGTAGACGTTTATACAAGTTATCCACAGGCGGGCGCTGGGCGCGATTGGCGCCGCGGTAGCGGGCGCCTAAATTTGCAGGCATGAACGCACTGCAGGCCTATGCCACCCAGATTTCCTCGGCGATGGATATCCTCGCCGAGGCCCACGGCATGCCTGAAAGCGCCCTCGTTGAGCTCGGCCTGCCGGATGTCGAGGCCCGCGAACTGCTCAGCCTAGCGGAGGTTTATTTCGGCACCACTTCCTTTAGCCGCAAGCAGCGCCTCGCCACCGCGGGGGCGCGCCACCATGACTTGGTGACGCTCAAGCTCATCGAGAAGTACGCCACCCGCGCGGCCACCAAACGTGCCGCATGGAACCTGCGCGTGGAGCTGTGCCGACAGCACGGGCCGGCCTCTGAGATTATTCGGCTCGCAAAGAAGCGCCTGCGCGAATGGCGCCCGCGCCGCAAGCCACCGCGCGAGGGCATACAGCTCCTGCGCCGCCCGGAAGGCCCGTGGACGATGCGCATTACCGCGCCCTCATCCTTCCTCGCGGATATTGATTCCGCCCTCGACCCCGATAACCCACTCGCATCCTTCCGCGATCTCATCCGCGGCGAGGGTGCTGCCACGGTACAGACCACGACGAACGTGATTATCCCGCTCAACGCGCTGGATCAGATTTTAGATGGCGATGGCGATGAGGTCACGCTTCGGCTAACCAACGGCTCGACCATTACCGGCGCGCAGCTCGTAGAGCGCACCTTCAGCGAACACGGGCTAGCTACGCTCATCCACCCGGTGAAGGGCCCGGTCAACCTGTATCGGACCTCGCGCTTTGCCTCGGAAAAGCAGCGACTAATGGCCGCCGCCGAAAACCCCACCTGCCCGTGGCCGCCGTGCAATCACCCGGCGGATAAGTCTCAGATTCACCACCTGCAGGCGTGGAAGCACGGTGGGATGACCAACGCGGACAACCTCACGGTGTGCTGCCCGTACCACAACGGGGTAAACCAAGACGATCCCAATGCCCCTCCCCTGCGCGGCCACCTTGCCCGGGTAAACGGCAAGGTTCGCTGGGTCCGCTAGCGCTGCCTCATCGAGGTAGCGCTACTCGGCGTGTGCAAGCAGCTGCGCGCACAAATCAGCGGGAAAGTGCGCCCTGGCCATCCGGGCGAAGTCCTCCCGGCCGAGCGCACCCGCACCCTCTGGCACGCTGCCCCACAACCGGCAGCCCGTGACCGCCGGAAGCTCGTCCACGTTCAACCGCGTCGCCAGATCCGGCCTCGCGGGCAAACTGCCGCCGATAAGCCCCATCACGTTAATCCTGCGCCGCTGCGCCTCGCGGACGGTGAGCTCGGCAGCGTTGAGGCTGCCAAGACCGAGGGAGGTGACAATGAGGAGGTTGGTGGCGACATCGGCAAGCGTGTAGTCGTCTGCCAAACGCACCAGCAGGCCGCCGGCACCTTCCACCAGCACCACCCGGCCTGGTGCGTCCAACCCTGCGATCCAGTCCCAGAGTTCCTCTTTGCTCGGCGGAGTCATGCGGGCCCGGCGCGCCGAAAGGTTCGGTGCCAGCGGCTCGGGAAAACGCACCATCTCCGTGACCTCGACCCCGGCCAGGGCCCGCACCGTCGCCGCATCGCCGCTATTGCCCGGCTCGCCGGTCTGCAGGGGCTTGGCATAGACGACCTCGCGCCCACTCTGGGCAAGGGCGCTGGCGAGCACCGCCGTGGCCACCGTCTTTCCCACGTCGGTATTGGTGCCGGTGACAAAGATAATCATCGCTTTCCTCCTCCTACCGCAGCGCGCACACCGCGGCAAATCTGCGCGACCTCGTCTTCGGTACTGATAAAAGGCGGCATGGTGTAGATAAGGCGGCCGAACGGGCGCAGCCACACGCCTTGGTCCACCGCCGCGTCCGTAGCACCTGACATATCGACGTCGCGCTCCATCTCCACCACGCCGATAGCCCCCAGCACCCGCACGTCCGCCACGCCCGGCTCGTCCTCTAGCCCGGAAAGCCCGGCGCGCAGCTGCTTCTCGATGCCCGCAACCTGCCCCCGCCACCTTCCCTCCAGGATCATGGAGGTCGCCTCGGCAGATACCGCGCAGGCCAGCGGGTTGGCCATAAAGGTCGGGCCGTGCATCAGCGCGCGTGGGTGCATACCCTCGGCAACCCGGGCGGTGGCGAGCGTGGCGGCCATCGTCATGAAACCGCCGGTCATCGCCTTACCCACGCACATGATATCCGGCACCACTCCCGCCGCCTGGGTGGTAAAGAGGTCCCCGGTGCGCCCAAAACCCGTGGCTATTTCATCCGCGATCAGCACGATTCCGTGGCGGTCGCAGATTTCGCGCGCCCCGCGCACCAGCTCGTGGTCGTGGAAGCGCATGCCGCCGGCGCCTTGGACGACGGGCTCGATGATCAAGGCTGCGACTTCGTTCGTAATGCAGCCTTCCAGCTCGCGTAGGTAATCCGCGCGCGCCTTCTCGCTCGCCCCGCGCGTGGGCGGTGCTGGGGCGAAAACCTGCTGCGCCAGGGTGCCGGTCCACATCGAGTGCATGCCGCCATCGGGATCGCACACGCTCATCGCGGCAAAGGTATCGCCGTGATAACCCGAGCGCCAGGTCAGCATCTTGGTGCGCTCCGGGTGGCCGATCCCCTGCTGGTATTGCAGAGCCATCTTGATGGCGACCTCTACCGAGACCGATCCCGAATCCGCATAAAAGACCTGCGCGAAGTCGTGGCGCGTGAGCTCCATGAGATTGGACGTTAGCCGCGCTGCCGGCTCGTGCGTGAGCCCGCCGAACATCACGTGGCTCATGCGGTCGATCTGTTCCTTAGCGGCGGCGGTAAGCCGCGGGTGGCTGTGGCCGTGGGCGGCGGCCCACCAGGAGGACATGGCGTCGATGAGCTGGGTGCCATCGGCAAGCGTGAGGTGGACACCTGCGGCCGACTCGACGACGCGCGTGGGCGCGCCGGGCTCGGCATAGGGGTGCCAGATGTGGTGGGCATCGATTGTCGCTATGTCGCTAGTAGAAATATTCACCAAATTAGATCTAGCACACACTTTCAGCCGCTATAGTGCTTTTCATGAAAGTTCTTGAACAGCGTTCAATTCGCCGCGTACCCCTAGTTTTGCCGGCAGTTGCGGGCATCGAAATGTGGGAGCGCTTCAGTTTTTATGGCATGCAAGCCATCCTCGCGTACTACCTCTACTCCACCTCTGATGGGCTCGGCATGGAGCAAACGCAAGCCACCGCGCTCGTCGGCGCGTACGGCAGTCTGCTTTACCTCTTTACGTTTGTGGGCGGCTGGGTCAGCGACCGCCTCTTGGGTGCCGAGCGCACCCTGCTTACCGGTGCTGGGCTGTTGGTGTGCGGACACTTTTCCCTTTCGCTAATTCCCGGCACCGCAGGGCTCATCATCGGGCTCTTGCCGCTCGCGCTTGGCTCGGGGCTGCTCAAGACCGCCGCGATAACGATTCTGGGCGCCGCTTTCCCCGCCGAGGCCGGCGCGCGCGACGGGGTCTTTCAGATTTTCTACCTCGGCATCAATATCGGCGCGCTTTTTGGCCCCATGCTCACGGGCTGGCTGGCGGAGGAATACGGCTACCACGCCGGATTCTTCGCCGCAGCGGTGCTCATGTGCTGCGGCTGCGCCACCTACGGCGCACTGCGGAAAAAGATAGACGCGCCAACTCGTCCGCCTCATCCCACCCAGGCCCCAGGCAAGGCGGGCTTGGTCGCGCTGGCGGCGCTACTGGCCGGCGTGCTGATCATTATCACCGTTTCTCCGGCAACGCTGACGATGCTGCTTCTTATCGCCACGGTAGCGGCCGCGGCGGGGCTTTTTGCCAGTATGCTGCGATCCTCGCGGGTCACCGCGGATGAACGGCGCCGCATCCTGGATTTCATTCCGCTTTTCGCCTGCTCAACGGCCTACTGGACCCTGCAACCGCAAATCTACGGCGTGCTTGCGGTCTATTCGGATCAGCGCCTCAACCGATCCATCGGCGGATTCGAGATCCCGCGGGCGTGGACGCAATCGCTCAACCCGCTATTCATCCTCCTGCTCTCGCTACCCTTGGCCGCGGGCATGACGCGCTGGGCCAACTCGCGGCGCGCGCGCATGGGCTGCGGCATCATCTTCGCCGGTGCGGGCATGTTCCTTCTGTTGCCCCTTTGTGGGAGGCGGGAAAATTCCACGCCGTTCCTGGTATTAGCGGGCACCATCTTTTTGATGTCGCTCGGCGAGCTCTTCATCGGCCCAGTGGGCATGGCAGCATCTGCCGCCCACGCGCCGCGGGCCTATGCCACTCGCTTTTCCGCGCTGTACTTCCTCACCATGGCCATCGGCACCTCGCTGGCCGGATCAATGTCGCAGCTGTACGATCCCACCTCGGCATCCGCGGAAACAACCTACCTCCTCATCATGGGCGGCGTCCCCATCATCTTGGGGCTGATACTCCTCCTGCGGCGCAGGTAGGCCTTTAACGCCCGGCGGACTCATCCAGCGCGCGGTCCGCCATCAGCACGTCGCGCATGCCGCTGAATAGATCGCCCATTCCCTGCGGGTTGGACGGCATATAGAGCACGGAGGCTTGGCCGTTATCCGAGACATCGACCATCGCGTCGAGGTACTGCGAGACCAGCATGAGGACCTCGGGAGATTCCTGCACACCGGCATCGCGCAGTAGCTCGTACTGCTGGGCGATGCCCTCCACAATCTCCTTGCGCTGCTCGGCAACACCCCTACCCTGCAGCTTCTTTGCCTCCGCGGCACCCTCGGCTTCTTTGACCACGCGGATCTTTTCCGCCTCCGCCTGGGCGATGGCCGCCTCGCGCTCGCGCTGCGCCGCGTTAATGGAGTTCATGGACTCGCGCACGCGGGAATCCGGGCGAATATCGGTTACCAGCGTATTGACGAAGTTCCAGCCGTATTCGGCCATATTATCCCGGAGAGAGGCCGCCACGTTCTGCGCGATGGTGTCCTTGGAGGAAAAAGACTCGTCCAAGCCCATATTCGCCACCGACGAGCGCACATTATCTTGCACATAGGCCACGATCTGTTGCTCGTGGTTGGAGAGCATATAAAAGGCCTCGCGCTCGCGGCCTTCTACCACCTCGTACTGCACCGCAACCGGGATTTGGACGAAGACATTATCCTTCGTCTTGGTTTCCACCATTACGTCCAGTTGGCGCACCTGCAGCGAAATCTTATCGCGCACGCGGTCGATCCAGGGCATCTTGAAGTGCAACCCCGCGTGGGCGACTGTCTGGAATTTACCCAACCGTTCCAAGATGGCCGCCTCGCGGGTACGCACGATGTAAAAGCCATCAAATACGGTGGCGAGAATCAGCAAGATGATGATACCGATGATGATTAAGCTCAACATTTCCTCTCCCTAACTACGTATGTGAAATTAATTTTCGCACAGGCGGAAAGCGTTCGCTAGTGGTCATCGATAAGCGCAAAGAGCTTGCCCATCACCTCCGCGCCGTTCTCGCCGATGCCATTGTGCTGGTACTCATTCGTCACCCACGGCCGCAGATCGCCCAAGTGCGCGGCGGTGGACAAAGATTCCTCCAGGGGAACGAAAATATCGTCGAGGTAGATGGCGGCGGCGGTGGTGGGGGCATCGGCAAGCGCATAAGGCGCAGTAAATTCCCGCTCCGCCAAGCCGTGCGCGCCCTCCTTGAAGGCCTGCAGCGCCGGGTCCTCGTCGAACTGCCACGGGAAAATATGCTCGCCGGTCAGCCAAGTGCCGGACTCGGCAAACTCTGGGAACTCCTCCCGCACGCGATGCGCCGCCCACTGCGTCGCCGCCTGCCCGCCGCTGCCGGCATAAATGGACTCGTGGATCGCCGCATAAAGCGGGGCCTCCGCAAAGCTCACGCGCTCGCCGATGCCCCACAGGAAATCATCCCGCAGCACCTTCTCTCCCCGCACGGTGCGGAAGGGCTCTTCCAGGAGGTAGGCCAGGCCGTCGAAGCCGGTGCCCCGCCCCAAATCGGTGCCAATGGTGCGAAAACGCAGCGAGGACAGCCGCTCGCCGGTGTGCAGGCGTTCATCGGAATTATCGAGGTGCGCGATGATTTCCTCGATGCGGCGCTGCACCCAGGGGAATTCGCGGTAGAAGCGCTCCTGGCGGGCCTTGAGCTTGCTAAAGGTCGCGCGGTAGAGGTGATCCGCGCCCTGCAGCGTGGGGATACCGCCGGTGAAAAACGCGTGCTTGACCGACTCTGGTGCTTGGGACAGGTACGCGGTGATGCAAAAGCCGCCGAAGGACTGGCCGAACAGGGACCAAGTCTCCAGCCCCAGATGCTCGCGCAGGCGCTCGGCATCGCGCACGATATTGTCCTGGCGCAATAAGGCTAGGTGGTCGGCGCTGCGCTCTTCTGCGGGGCTTAGCCTATCGATGCGGTGCGAGCGCCCCGTGCCGCGCTGATCGAGGAGGATGACGCGGTAGCGCTCGAGCGCCTTGCCGATAAGCCCCGTCGGCTTGACCGGCCGCGGCGCCGGAAATCCCGGGCCTCCTTGCAGGTACAGCAGCGCCGGCAAGTCCTCGCCGCCTGGCGGGATGATTTCGCGGGCATAGAGAGCAAAAGTCCCGCGCGGATTGTCATAATCCCACGGGACTTCCAGGGTGTGTTCAATAATATCGTGGCCGAAGCGGCGGTAGTGAGTCATGCCCACCCAGGTTAGTAGACCTCCAGGCCCTTTGCGCGGAAAACGTCGCGGACTTTTTCCACGTCCTCCGGTTTCGGCGGCTTGGTATCTGCCAAGTGGTAGGTCATATCGAGCCCCTCCCACTTGTCCTTGCCCATATTGTGGAAGGGCAAGACCTCGACGCGTTCTACATTGGACTTCCACCGCGCCACAATGGAGGCGACGTTTTCGACGTTCTCGGCCGAATCCGTCAGGCCCGGCACGACGACGAAGCGAATCCACACCGGCTTGCCTATCGCGTTGAGGCGGTCACCAAAATCGAGCGTGGGCTGCAGCTGGCGCCTCGTTACGCGCTGATAGGTTTCCTCGTCGCCCGACTTCACGTCCAGCAGCACAAGATCGATATTGTCCAGGTCCTCATCGCGCAGGCGCGAGCCTAAGAAGCCTGAGGTATCGATGGTGGTGTGGATGCCGGCGTCGTGGACCTCCTTAAGCACGCGGCGGGTAAACGCAATCTGGAAGAAGGGCTCACCACCGGAGATGGTCAGGCCACCACCGGAGGCCTGGAAGATGGGCTTGTAGCGCTTGATGCGTTTGACCACATCGTCTACCCGCTCCAAGGTGCCGGTCTTCATCTCCATGGTGTCCGGGTTATGGCAATACTGGCAGCGCAGGGGGCAGCCGGACATGAACATGGTCATGCGGGTGCCCGGGCCGTCGACGGCGGTTACCAGCTCCCAAGAGTGCACGAGGGCGATATCGCCGGTGCGGCGCGCCTCCATGAGCTCGGGGCGGGTAATCTCATCGAGTTCGTGGTCGGTTCCCAGGCCCGCGGCAACACCGCGAACGCGCTCGCCGGATTCCGGCGACAGGGTGACCACACCAGTAATGCCATCAGCCATGATTATGAACCCTGGTGGAAGGTGCGGGAGATGACGTCAAGCTGCTGCTCCTTGGTGAGCTTGACGAAGTTGACCGCATAGCCAGAGACGCGAACGGTGAGGTTCGGGTATTTCTCTGGGTGCTCGACGGCATCTTCCAGCGTGGACTTGTCCAGCACGTTGATGTTGGCGTGGTACAGGCCAGAGTTCATCTTGTGCTCGTCGCGGCTGGCCTTCATGTCTGAAAGGCGTTCTGCAAAGGTTGGGGTTGCCATGATGGTTCTCCTTGTCGTGATTCTTATTGTTCCATGATGAAGCCGGCATCCAGCACGCCCACCAGGTTGGTGATGCGCTCTTCTGGGGTGCGGCCCAATCCGGTCGGGGTGATGGTATTGGTCAGCGAGATGCCGTCCAGGGCATCCTTGTAATCCAGCTTGCCCACTGACAGCATGGAGGCGACCATGCCGTGGTTATCCGCGCCGTTTTCGGGGTTAGCACCCGGGGAGAAGGGGGTGCCGGCCTTGTGGCCCGACGGGAAGGATCCTGTTGCCTTGCCGTAGACCACGTTGGAGGTAATGGTCAGCACGGACTGGGTGGGGATGGCATTGCGGTACATCGGGATGGCCTTAATTTTCTCCATCACGGTGTGCACGATGGTGGCGGCGATGTCATCGGCGCGGTCGTCGTCGTTGCCGTAGAACGGGAATTCGCCTTCGGTGATGTAATCCGTAATCAGGCCGGTCTCATCCCGGACCGGGGTGACCTTGGCGTATTTGATGGCAGAAAGCGAATCGGCGACGATGGAAAGCCCCGCGATGCCGCAGCCCATGGAGCGGATGATATTGGAATCATGCAGCGCCATTTCCACGGCCTCGTAAGCGTACTTATCGTGCGAGTAGTGGATGATGTTTAGCGCCTCGACGTAAGTGCCAACCACCCAGTCCAGCATCTCCTCGTACTTTTGCCAGACCTCGTCGAAGTCCAACGGGCCATCGCCTTGAATCGGCTCGTAGCCTTCAACGACTTGCTTGCCGGAGACCTCATCCCGGCCGCCGTTCATGGCGTAGAGCAGGGCCTTGGCGGCATTGACGCGGGCGCCGAAGAACTGCATCTGCTTGCCCACTTCCATCGGGGACACGCAGCAGGCAATCGCAGCGTCATCGCCCCACTCGTCGCGAATCTGGCGATCAGACTCGTACTGGATGGAGGAGGTTTCAATGGAGATGTGCGCGCAGAATTCCTTGTAGCCTGCGGGCAGCTCCGGATCCCAGAAAATGGTGATATTCGGCTCCGGTGATGGCCCCAGGTTGATCAGGGTCTGCAGGAGGCGGAAGGAGGTCTTGGTGACCATGTGGCGGCCGTCGCTGCCGAAGCCGGCATCGGACCAGGTGGCCCAGTACGGATCGCCGGAGAAAATCTGGTCATAGTCGATGGTGCGCAGGAAGCGGACGATGCGCAGCTTCAGCACGAGCGCGTCGATGATTTCCTGTGCCTGTTCCTCGGTGATGATGCCAGCGGCCAAATCGCGCTCGAAGTAGCAGTCGAAGAATGCGGACAGGCGGCCGATGGACATGGCGGCACCATCCTGGGACTTGATGGAGGCGAGGTAGCCAAAGTAGGTCCACTGCACGGCCTCGTGGGCGGTGCGCGCCGGCTCGGAGATATCGAAGCCGTAGGACTCGGCCATCGCCTTGAGCTTCTTCAGGGCCTTGATCTGCTCGGAGTGCTCCTCGCGGTAGCGGGCCCAGTGCTCGGAAAAGCCGGCATCGGCAATGGCATCGCGGGCCTCAATCTTTTCCTGGATGAGATAGTCCACGCCGTACAGCGCCACGCGGCGGTAATCGCCGATGATGCGGCCACGGCCATAGGCATCGGGCAGGCCGGTGATGATGTGTGATGAACGGGCGGCGCGGATGCGCGGGGTGTAGATATCGAAGACCGCATCGTTGTGGGTCTTGCGGTAGCGGGTGAAGATCTTCTCCACCTCGGGATCTACCTCTTTGCCCGCCTCGCCGATGGCCTGCTTCACCATGCGCCAGCCGCCGAACGGCATCATGGCGCGCTTGAGCGGCGTATCGGTTTGCAGGCCGACGATGACGTCATCGTCTTCTGAGATATAACCGGCCGGGAAGGCATCGATATCGGTCGGGGTGTGCGTATCGACATCGTAAATGCGCTTTTCGCGCTCGACTGACAGGTAGTCCTTTTCCAGGGTGTCCCACACGCGCAGCGTCTTATCGGTGGGGCCAGCAAGGAAGCTGGAATCGCCGTTATAAGGCGTGTAGTTGCGCTGGATGAAAT
This sequence comes from Corynebacterium sp. KPL2861, assembly GCF_040225475.1. Classification (NCBI taxonomy): domain Bacteria; kingdom Bacillati; phylum Actinomycetota; class Actinomycetes; order Mycobacteriales; family Corynebacteriaceae; genus Corynebacterium; species Corynebacterium sp. KPL2861. The sequence continues at coordinate 37,940 of NZ_JBEHFW010000004.1, read as the reverse complement.
CGCGGACGTTGATGCCCTCGGTCCAAGGGCCGGGAGCAAAACCTTCCCACCCTTGATACTGCTGGGGCTTAGTTGCGGTAGTCATAATTCCCTTCTTCTGGGTCAAATTTCCCGGGGCACATGCCGCCTTTTCATCCCGCAGCATCAAGCCCCGTCACTTCTTCATTGTCGGCTCGATTCGCGAAATTAACAACCGTAAACATTGCCGTGAGCACCAGTTATAAACCGGTCATCATGCTTTGCTGGTAGCCCGATTCATATAAACCACCCGTACGTTTTTGTTCGGGGGCAATCCAGCCCCGATCGTGGCTTTGCTCACGTACGCTTTGGCGCCGACCTGCGTGTACCTCTACTGTTAAGGCGGTCAGCTTCGCTTCCGTAACAAGGAGGACTTCGTGGCGTCCCAGCCCAAGCACCCCGTAGACATCGTTCCCCCCGCGCCGAAACTCGCCGCCCTTGGGCTGCAGCACGTCCTCGCGTTTTATGCCGGGGCGGTCATCGTCCCGCTGCTCATCGCCAGCTCGTTAAACCTGGACGCGGAAACTACCATCCACCTCATCAATGCCGACCTTTTAACCTGCGGTATTGCGACGATCATTCAGTCGGTGGGCATCGGCAAGCATATTGGCGTGCGCCTGCCCATCGTGCAGGGCGTGACCACGACGGCGGTATCGCCCATCATCGCGATTGGCCTGGGCGCTACCGATGGCGAGGGCGGGGTGGCATCGCTGCCCACGATTTACGGCGCCATCATCGTCGCGGGCCTTTTTACTTTCTTCGCCGCGCCGGTCTTTGGCAAGGTGCTGCGCTTCTTCCCGCCGGTGGTTACCGGTTCGGTGCTGCTGGTGATGGGCACCTCGCTGCTGGCGGTATCGGCCAATGACTTTGTCAATTATGCCGAGGGCGTGCCGGCCACGCGCGATTTGCTCTACGGCTTTGGCACGCTGGCGGTCATCATTATGGTGCAGCGGTTTTCCACCGGCTTCGTGGGCACGTTGGCGGTGCTCATCGGCCTGGTCCTGGGCACGGGCGTGGCGCTCGCGCTTGGCGATGCCTCCTTTAGCGAAGTCTCCTCCTCCCCCGCCCTCGGCATTACGACGCCGTTTTATTTCGGCATGCCGCAATTCGACCTCGTGGCGATTTTCTCGCTGATTATCGTCATGATCATCACGATGGTGGAAACAACCGGCGATGTGTTTGCCACCGGTGAAATCGTCAAAAAGCGCATCCGCCGCGATGACGTGGTGCGCGCCATCCGCGCCGATGGTGTCTCCACCCTGGTAGGCGGCGTGATGAATTCCTTCCCCTATACCTGCTTTGCGCAAAACGTTGGCTTGGTGCGCTTGACCAACGTGAAATCGCGCTGGGTGGCCGTGGCAGCTGCGGGGTTCATGATTGTGCTGGGCCTTTTGCCGAAGGCCGGCGCAGTCGTTGCCGCGATTCCGTCGCCGGTGCTCGGCGGCGCATCTCTCGCGCTTTTTGCCAACGTGGCGTGGGTGGGCCTGCAGACCATTGCAAAGTCGGATCTCAGTGATGGCCGCAACTCCGTCATCGTCACCTCCGCGCTGGGCCTGGCCATGCTGGTGACCTTCAAGCCGGAGGTAGCCAGTGCCTTCCCGGAGTGGGCGCAGACCTTCGTTTCTTCTGGCATGTCCATCGGCGCGATTACCGCCATCCTGCTCAACTTGTTGTTCTTCCACACCGGCAGCGCGAGCGCGCAGGTCTCGCGCGCCGATGGCAAGGGCGTGAGCCTGAACGAGCTGAACGAGGCCTCGCGCGAGGAGTTCACCGCCGCGCTGCGCCCGCTCTTTAATAATGAGACCTGGCCGCTGGAGCTGGCCTGGCAGTCCCGGCCGTTTAGCGATGTCAATGAGCTGCGCGCCGCCATCCAGGTTGCCGTGCTGACCGCGGATGCTGAACGCCGCGATGCGCTCATCCACGACTACCCCGCGATGGACGAGCTGCTTTTGGCCTCGGCCGATGAGGCGGCGAATATTTCCGCTGACCGCGGCTCGCTGGGACTCAGCGAGCTCGACGACGTGCAAACCGAGCGCATTACCGAGCTGTCCGCCGCCTACCGCGAGCGCTTTGGCATGCCATTTGTCGCATACCTCGATACCAATGACACGGTAGAGCGTGTGATCGATGCCGGCGTGCGGCGCCTCGCCAATTCCGATGCGCAGGAATACCGCATTGCGCTGAGCGAAATCGTTGAGATCGCCAATGACCGCTTCGATATCCTGCTTGCCGATGCCAACCCCGTCCGCTCCTCCTGGGACCGCAAGTTCACCGAGGTGGACTAAGATCCGCAAAAGCACCGCAGTTCTTCAAGCAAGTACTGCGGTGCCTTTCTTGTGCGCCCGGTGAGACTTGAACTCACACGTCATAAGACACTAGAACCTAAATCTAGCGCGTCTGCCAATTCCGCCACGGGCGCGAGCAACGTTGAATAGTGTACACGGCGCGCGGATAAACGAGAAACCAGGGGCATTCCGTATTGCGGCGGTGGATAGGTAGGCTGGGTGAGGTGAGTATGCACGAGGATCAGAAGAAACGGCGCGTGAAGGTGCGGTGGTGGCACATCGCCCTCGTCATATTTTTCGTGATGCTTTTCCTCTTCCTCGCCTATTGGCAGTGGACGCGCTTCCGCTCCGGCTCGGGCACCTTCCAAAACTTGGGCTATGCCTTTCAGTGGCCGCTTTTTGCGGTATTCGTGGTCTATGCTTATCGCACCACGCTGCGCTATGAAAATGAGCGCCTCGCCGCGGAAAACGAAGCCCGCGAGATGGATTCACTGCAGGCCTCTGAAAATGTCGGCGAAACCGCCGACGGAATATCTGGCTCGGCCGATGGTTCTGAGGAGAGGGACTCGGCGGAGAAAACCGCCATCGATGAGGATTTCTTGCCGCAGCGCCCGCAGTTGAATGTGGAAGAGTTTAATGCGTTGAATCAGCCTCGGCGCCGCCGCGGTTCCCCCGCAGAGGGACGCGACGAAGGCCCAACAGATAAAAGGAGAAAGTAAATCATGACAAACCAGGTACACCCAGACCGCAAGGCGCGCATCCGCGGCCCGCTGAAGTTCTTTTCCATCGCGGCCACGGTGACCGGTATCTTCCTGATCATCCTGGTCATCCGCATGTTCTTCCAGTATGTCTTAGGCGCGGAGATTCCGGAATGGGCGACCTATATCGCCATCGTGCACGGCATCGCGTACATGACCTACCTGCTCTCCATCCTGATTCTGGGCCCGCGCGCGCTGTGGCCAGCGAGCAAGCTGATTACCACCGCGCTCGCCGGCGTGGTGCCCTTCCTGTCCTTCTGGATGGAGCACAAGCGCCGCAAGGAAATCGAGGAGCAATTCCAGCTCAACGCATAATTAGCCAGCCAGCTCCGCGATAAGCGGGACCAGCTGGGAAAGGGCGCGGCCGCGGTGCGAGACCGCGTTCTTATCCGCAGGCGACATTTCCGCCGCGGAACGCGACTCGCCCTCTGGCTGGAAGAGTGGGTCATAACCGAAGCCGTTTTCCCCGCGCGGCTCGCGCAATAGCTGGCCTTCCCAGCGGCCCTCTGCCACGCGCTCTGTGCCTTCCGGAGTCACGAGGGCACACACGGAGACGAAGGCGGCGGCACGCCGCTCGTCCGGCACATCGGCCATCTGAGCCAAGACCAGGTCATTATTGGCCTGGTCATTGCCATGTTCGCCGGACCAGCGGGCCGAAAGCGCGCCGGGCATGCCGTTGAGCTCCTCGATGGCCAGCCCGGAATCATCCGCAATGGTCACCAGGCCCGTGGCGGCGGCGCCGGCGCGGGCCTTAATCAGCGCGTTATCGGCAAAGGTGCGGCCATCTTCGACGGGCTCGGGGTAGGGATCGACCTCGGAAAGCAGGCGTAAATCCACGCACTCAATGCCCGCCTCGGACAGGATGCGATCGAGCTCGGCCAGCTTCTTCGGGTTACCGGAGGCGACGAGAATTACCATCCCAGCGCCGCTTTCTGCGCCGCGATGAGCTCGCTGCAGCCCTTCTGGGCCACATCCAGCATGCCGTTGAGCTGGTCGCGGCCGAAGAGGCCGTGCTCACCGGTGCCCTGGATTTCTACGAAGTCGCCGGATTCCTGCATCACCACGTTAAGATCCACCTCGGCGCGGGAATCTTCCTCATAGGGCAAATCCAGGCAGATTTCGCCGTCGATGATGCCCACGGAAACCGCGGCGATGGGATCGAGCAGCGGTTCGCCGGGGACAACGCCTTCGGACTTGAGGTGGGCGATGGCATCGGCAAGCGCGACATAGGCGCCGGTGATGGAGGCGGTGCGGGTGCCGCCATCGGCCTGCAGCACGTCGCAGTCGAGCTGGATGGTGTTTTCTCCCAGCTGCTCCAGGTCCACGGCGGCGCGCAGGGAGCGGCCGACCAGGCGGGAAATCTCGTGGGTGCGGCCCTTGACCTTGCCGCGCATGGACTCGCGCGGCATGCGGTCGTGGGTGGCGGACGGCAGCATGGCGTACTCGGCGGTCAGCCAGCCCTCGCCGGAATCGCGCTTGAAACGCGGCACCCCGAGTTCGACGGAGGCGGTGCACATCACGCGGGTATTGCCAAATTCCACCAAGACGGATCCAGCCGGGTTGGTGGTGAAATTGCGGGTAATGCGGACGCTGCGCATTTGGTCAAGCGCGCGCCCATCGGCACGAGTAAATTCAGTCATGCCCTCCAGCGTAACTTAGAACTGCATGCCCGCAGTACCCAGCACGATCTCGCCGTCGAATTCCTCCCGCGCCGCCGCCACGGTGGCCTCAGCATCGCCCCAGGGCTGGATATGGATTAACACCAGCGTGCCAACGCCCGCTTCCCGCGCCGCGCGCCCCGCCTCCGCGCCCGACATGTGCATGCCGGGTGCCATGCCCTCGGAGGAAGCACCCCAGGTGGCCTCGCAGAGGAAGAGATCGGCGCCCCGGGCGGCATCGACAAGCGCGGGCGTATAGGACGTATCGCCGGAATAGGTAATGGTCTTGCCGGTCTTGGTGTGCTCGATGCGCAGCGCATACGCCTCTACCGGGTGATTAACGGGGAAGGGGGTGATAAAGACGTCATCGACAAGCTGGTGCTCCCCCGCCACCCACTGGCTAAACGCCAAGGTATCGGACATATCGTCGATCCCATTTACCTCGTCGGAAGACAGTCGTCCCAGGTGCGTCGGGGTGGCAGACGGGCCGAAGCAGAAGTTGCGCGAGGCTGCCGGGGCCGTGGGATGGAAGCGGCGCCACACCATGAGGGAGGGAAAATCCGCGCAGTGATCCGCGTGCAGGTGGCTAAAGGCTACGTGGGCATCGCACGGATCCTGCAGTTTAGCTAGCTGGCCCAGCGTGCCCGAGCCCATATCCAGGATGATGGACGGTGCATTATCGAAAGACACGACATAGCCGGAGGCAGGATTGTCTGCGGTGGGGACGCTACCGGAGCAGCCTAGGATGGTCAGCTTCATGGAACCAATAGTTCCATGAATCCGGACCGAATGCTGGTACCGCGCGCAAAAAGGGGGAGGAAATTCGGCTGTCTTAGCCGATCTGCGGGCCCAAAAAGCGCGTGGCCAGCTGGGCGAAGACCTCAGGATCGCCGGTGGATTCGAAGGAATGGACCGGCTGGTTGCCCTCGGGGGCGAGCATGTCCGTTTCCGTAAGAAGGCGCATGACGTCCTTCGTGGTCTCCTCTGAGGAGGCCACCAGGGACACGTTTTCGCCCATGGCGAGCTGGATGATACCGGTAAGCAGCGGGTAGTGCGTGCATCCCAGCACCAAGGTGTCCACGCCCTGGGCCTGCAGGGGCGCAAGGTACCCCTCGGCGACGCCGAGGATTTGGCGGCCTGCCGTAATCCCGCGCTCGACAAAGGGCACGAAGTCCGGACAGGCGGCGGCTACCGCCTCAACATTGGGGTTAACCGCGAAAAGGTCCTGGTACGCGCCGGAGTTGATGGTGCCCTCAGTGCCGATAACGCCAATCTTGCCATTGCGCGTGGTGGACATGGCGCGGCGCACGGCCGGGTGGATGACCTCCACGATGGGGATATCGTAGCGCTCGCGGGCATCATGCAGGAAGGCCGCGGTGGCGGTATTGCAGGCGATGACCAGCATCTTGCAGCCGCGTTCCACCAGCTCATCGGCAATATCCTGAGAAAAGGCCCGCACCTGCGAGATGGGCCGCGGCCCGTAGGGTTCGTGGGCGGTATCACCCTTATAGATAACGGATTCTTGCGGCAGCTGCTCCATTACCGCGCGGGCCACGGTCAGCCCGCCAACGCCCGAGTCAAAGATGCCGATAGGAGACGACGCGTTGGGCATTATTTCCTCCCTGCCTTTGCGGGGTTATCGGAAGTGATGAACATGCCGGCCGCTACACCGCCCAGGGCGCCGAAGAGGTGGCCTTGCCAGCTAATGCCCTCGGCGACGGGCAGCACGCCCCAAATCAGCCCGGAATAGGAAAAGCCCAGGATGATGCCCAAAATGATTTGCAGCAGGGAGCGATTGAAGACGCCGCGCACCACGAGGTAGGCCAGCCAGCCATAGACCAGCCCGGACGCGCCGATGTGCGAGGTACCGGCCCCGCCCAAAAGCCACGTGCCAAGGCCCGCCACCACGGTGGTGATCAGGGTGACCTCCCACCACACCCGGCGTCCGGACAAGCCGATGAGGAAGCAGAACAGGGCGCCCGGCAGCGAGTTGGACATCAAGTGCTCCAGGCTGCCGTGCAAGAGCGGCGCCGTGATAATGCCCCACAGGCCGTCCACGTCGAGCGGGCGGATGCCGTAATTGGGCAGCCCGCCGCCGAAGACGACGGCGTTGATGAGGTGGATCGACCACTCCACCGCAAGGAAACCCAATGCCAGGGATAGGCCGGTGCTGATTCGGCCGCGGCCGCGATTGTTCGTGCTGGTCGGCACCGGCTGATTACGCGAAGTTCCACCCATAGTCATAATGGGCAATATCTTAGCCGAGCAAGTCGCGATACGCGCGAAGCCCCAGGCCAGGGCGTGCGGCGGTGACCGCGGTGACGATGGCCTCCTCCACCACGTCGGCTGCCGCAGCGCACAGCTGGATCATGTCCACCTCGGCGGGTTCCTGCGCTGTGGACAGTGCGAAAATGGTATCTCCGTCCAGCGGCGAATGCGCGGGCCGAACGGCGCGGGCAATCCCGTCGTGGGCCGTCATGGCGAGGCGTTGGGCTTGGGCGGTGGTGACGGGGGCATCGGTAAGCACCGCGCCAATCGTCGTATTCAGCTTCGCGGCAGCGTGCGGCAGGTCGCGGTAGGCGTCCGCGTTGACCGGCGTGCGGCCCGGCGCGCCGTAGAGGCGGCCGGAGTGCGGGTCGATGACCTCGCCCACGGGATTGGCCACCATCGCGGCGCTGACCTCGTAGTTTCCCACCTTGCGGGTGGCCAGGCCGAAGCCGCCGCGCAGCTTGCCCGCCGTAGCGCCCACGCCCGCGCCGACCGTGCCCACCGTGTCGTCGTGGCCGGCCATTGCCGCCCGCAGCGCCGCCGCGCCATCCTCCGGCCCAGGGCGAGAGGGGCCCGCCAGCAGATCGAAAATCACCGCCGCCGGCACAATGGGCACGCGCGGGCCGGGCTTGTCCTCGCCAAAGACGGGGAAACCCATCCCGTGCGCTTCCAATTCACGCATGACGCCATCCGCGGCGGCCAAGCCAAAGGCGGACCCGCCCGCGAGCACGATCGCATGGACGCGCTCGACGGTATTGTGCGGCTGTAACAGATCGGTCTCGCGCGTACCGGGCCCGCCGCCGCGCACATCCACGCTGGCTAGCGCGCCCTTCGGGCCGCAGTAGAGCACGGTGGCACCAGTGTCCTCGCCGGAAAAATGGCCAATGCTAATGCCGTCAATCATTAATCCATCAACACTTCCAGCAGGGAATCCTGGCAATAGGCCAGCCATTCCACCAAGGTATCGCGGTCCGTCATGAGGTTTTCGTCGGTCGCGTCCCCAGCCGCGACGTATAAGCGCAGATCATTGAGCCCCGCCACGAAGGCTTGGGCTTCCTGCTCCGAAATGGAGACCTCTACCCCGCCGGTGGGGCCGAGTGCATTGCCGATGACCTGCAGGTTCTGCAGCTTCGCCCGCGCGATGTCATTTTCGTGCAGCGAGCGCAAAAGGGAGGCATCGCCGTCGTATTCTTCATCCCCGGGTTTCTGGAAGTCCGGGAACAACCGCGCCAGGGAGGGATCCTCTGGGGCTTCGGTATGGCCGGTGGGCATGTCTAGCATTTCCGCGAGTTCGTCCTTTGGCGCGGACTGGGCGCGACCGATGATCGCTTCAGAGACAGTGGCGGTGAGGTTGCCGATGACCTCGCGCTCCATGGGCTCGAATACCGCCGTGATTTTGGGCCCGCGCATGAGCGATTTCTTCTTTTTCCACGGTTGCATCTATCTACCCTGCCTGTTGCATCGTCGCCCACAGACCCGCGATCTGGAGCTTTTTTACGTCCGCCTCAACCTTGTCCTTCTCGCCGCTGGACACGGCGGCCTTGCCTTCTGTGTGGACCTGCATCATCAGCTCGTTGGCCCGCTTTTTGTCGTAGCCCAAAACGGTTTGGAATACGTAGGACACGTAGCTCATCAGGTTGACGGGATCGTCCCAGACGATGCACATCCACGGCAGGTTCTCGCTCGCGGCCACATCAACTTCGATTCCTTCATCCAAGTCGGGCGTGGCCATGGGAGAGCTCATACGGACTTCGGGGTGTTGCGGCTTCATGCCTTATAGCCTAATCATTTTTCGCTGGCATTTTGGGCATAGGGTCGCCCCGCAGCTCACCAGGGTGACGGCTGGGTATGCTGAAAGCTTCTTAAGCTGTGAGTAGTATCAGGCTCATGAATGACATAGCACGCCCTATCGATCGCTCCACCGCCTTGCTCACGGATAAATACGAGCTCACCATGCTGCAAGCCGCGCTTCGCGATGGCTCCGCTCACCGCAACGTGTCCTGCGAGGTCTTTTCTCGCCGCCTACCCAATGAGCGCCGCTACGGCGTCGTCGCCGGCATCGACCGCGTGCTGCGCGCGGTAGAGGACTTCCGCTTCTCACCCGAACAGCTAGAACAGATGGATTTCCTGGATGAAGAAACCCGCCAGTACCTGCGCGATTGGCGCTTTTCCGGGCAGATCGATGGCTACCGCGAGGGCGAACTCTACTTTCCCAACTCACCCATTTTGACGGTGCGCGGCACCTTTGGTGAGTGCGTGGTGCTAGAAACCATCGTGCTGTCCATCTTGAATGCCGATTCCGCCGTCGCCTCTGCAGCATCCCGCATGGTCACCGCCGCCGATGGCCGCCCCATTTTGGAGATGGGCAGCCGCCGCACCCACGAATACGCGGCAGTAACCGCCGCCCGCGCCGCGTACCTCGCCGGTTTTACCGCCACCTCCAACCTGGAGGCAGGCTTCCGCTACGGCATCCCGGTATCTGGCACCGCCGCTCACGCCTGGACCTTGGCGCACACGAACCCGGATGGCACGAGCAATGAGGAGGCGGCCTTCCGCGCGCAAATCGATACCCTGGGCATCGATACCACCCTGCTGGTGGATACCTATGACATCACCAAGGGCGTCGAAACCGCGGTCAAGGTCGGCGGCCCGGAGCTTGGCGGGGTGCGCATCGATTCCGGTGACTTAGGTGCGGTGACCCGCCGCGTGCGCAAGCAGCTCGATGAGCTGGGCAATCACAATACCAATATCGTTGTCTCGTCCGATTTGGATGAGTTTGCCATCGCGGGCTTGCGCGGTGATCCCGTCGATGTATACGGCGTGGGCACCTCCGTGGTCACCGGCTCTGGTGCCCCCACCGCGGGCATGGTCTACAAGGTCGTCGAGGTTGACGGCGTGCCGGTGGCCAAGCGCTCGTCGTCCAAGCAATCGGTGGGCGGGGCCAAGCGCGCGCTGCGCACCTACCGGTCTTCCGGCGTGGCGGTCGAGGAAGTTGTCTACCCCTTTGCCGCGGACGCACCGGATACGGGCCAGCTCACCACCCGCGAGTTGACCATTCCTTTGATGCGCGATGGGCATATCGTAGAGGACCTGCCGGATTTAGAGGCCTCCCGCACCTACTTGGACGAGGCCCGCAAGACCCTGCCGTGGGAGGGACTTGCGCTTTCGCGCGATGACGCCGCCGTGCCCACGCGAATGGTGGGCTTTAAGGAGTAGGTCGCTAGACTGTGTGGGGTGAGTGACCCCGCAGATGAGCCCCTAAACCACGACACGGAAACGCTGCTAGGCGCGGCAGTGGACGCGCTCGGCGGCTCCCGCCGCGCGGGCCAGGTCCGCATGGCCAACGCGGTATCCAAGGCCTTAGAAAAGGAGCGCCACCTTGCCGTCCAGGCGGGCACGGGTACGGGTAAATCCTTGGCCTACCTGGTTCCGGCCATCCGGCATGCGATGAACTCGGGTTCCACCGTCGTCGTCTCCACGGCCACGCTGGCGCTGCAGCGCCAGTTGGTGGAGCGCGACCTCCCGCGGCTGACGGAGGCGCTAGCCGATGTCATGGAGCGCACCCCCACCTTCGCCATCATGAAGGGCCGCAATAATTACGTGTGCCTGAATAAGATCGCGGCCACCCCGGATGACCCGGAGGCTCTTATCGATGAATCCGATGTCTCCTACCGCGGCAAGGCCGTGCGCCGCATCCACGACTGGGCGCAGGAGACCGAGACCGGCGACCGGGACGATTTAGAGCCCGGCGTGCCGGATCTGGTGTGGCGGGCGGTATCGGTCACATCCAACGAATGCTTGGGCGCCGGGCGCTGCCCGCACGGTGCGGATTGCTTCGCCGAAGAGGCCCGCAGGGCGGCTGCCGATGTCGATATCATCGTCACCAACCACGCCATGCTCGCCATCGATGCCATCTCTGAGGCCAATATCCTGCCCGAACACGATGTGGCGATCATCGATGAGGCACACGAGCTCGATGGGCGCATTACCTCCGTGTCCACCGCGGAGATTACCTCCCGCGCTATTAAGATGGCAGCAAACCGGGCAAAGTCACTGAGCAATGCCGGAAACCTGGCGGAGTTGGCCGATGAATTCGATGATCTGCTGCGCGTCCAGGAGCCCGGCCGGTGGACGGATTTGGATGAGACCTCCCAGGCGCACTTGCGCGCGCTTGCCGATGAGTTCTTGCGCGTTAAATCCCTCATCTCCCGCGCCCCAGAAGGCGAGGCCAACGATGACCCCGAAAAGAACGCCGAGCGCCAAAACTTAAGCAATCACCTCACGGACTTGGCCGAAGCGATTGGACGAATCCTGGAAGTCTTTGCCACCGATGACCCCGCTGCGCAAGACGATGTGGTGTGGTTGGAAGGCACCGATACCCTCGCCGTCGCGCCGCTGTCTATCGCGCATATGCTGCGCGAGAACCTATTTGGGGAGCAAACGGTGGTGCTTACCTCGGCCACGTTGGCGCTGGGCGGACGGTTCGACGCCATGGCGGCACAATGGGGCCTGCCCTCTGGCACTTTTGACACGCTCGATGCAGGAACGCCCTTTGACCCGGCGAAATCCGGCATCCTCTATACCGCCAAGCACCTCCCGGCGCCGGGGCGGGATGGGCTGTCCTCCGAGACCTTGGAGGAAATTTACGAGCTCATCATGGCCGCCGGCGGGCGCACGCTGGGGCTATTTTCCTCGCGCCGGGCGGCAGAAGAGGCCGCGGAGGCCTTGGCGCCGCGTTTGCCGTTTGATCTTTATGTGCAGGGCGAAGATGCCATCGGCACACTGGTGGACAAGTTCTCCAAGAAGGAAAACTCCTGTCTCTTTGGCACCTTGACCCTCTGGCAGGGCGTGGACGTGCCGGGGCCATCGTGTTCGCTGGTCCTCATTGACCGCATCCCCTTCCCGCGGCCCGATAACCCACTCTTGCAGGCCCGCTCCCAGGCGGCCGACGCCGCCGGGCGCTCCGGGTTCATGGAGGTCTCTGCCAATCACGCGGCGCTACTCATGGCGCAGGGATCCGGGCGGCTTTTGCGCCACGTGACGGACCGCGGGGTGGTCGCCGTGCTGGATAACCGGCTGGAATACAAACGCTATGGCGCATTCCTCAAGGCATCCATGCCACGGTTCTGGCAAACCACAAACCCGGAGACGGTGCGCGGGGCGCTTAAGCGATTGGTCGCCGCAGCGCACACACGGTAGCCGAGTCGGGGGCGATCTCGGTAAACCCGGCATCGATGATGACCACCGCCTCTTCCTGCGCGCAGGCGGTGCCAAATAACTCCGCGTCCACCTCGCGGACGGAAAGCGGGAAACCTTCTGCCGCCCAGGCGGCGGCTTCCTCTTGGCTCATAGCCGCGGCGAGCATCATCGAACCGTGGCCCACTTGAGCGGCGGCCTTGCCCGCGGTCATGGCGAGGCTGCGGTCGACGTAGATAATGGGGGCATCGGCAAGCGGAGGCCCTGGCTCGTCCATTGCGAGATCCGTATGACCGATCTGCAGCTTGCTAATCAACGGGTCCACCTCCCCCACTGCCGAGGGCGCAAACGCACGCGCGCGGTCATCAACGGTAACACCAGGCAGTAGCTGCACATCGCGCCACGCCTTATTGCGCGCGCGGCGGGCGATCTTGCGGATGCGGTGGCCGTACCACTGCGCGAGCGCCGCGGCGAAGGCGCCGTCCTCGCCGGCGCGGTCATCTAGGCAGGCGGCCACCACGGCGCGGGCTGCCGCAGTAAGCACCTCGCTGCGCGCTGGAGGATCCTGCTTGGGGAGGTGGAGGGCTATCTGCATCGCTTGCACGGTGGACGGGTCCGCTGGGTCCTCGTGGGAATCGCGGGCCGTGCAGGCGGCGACGAGGCGCTGGTGGGCTATCTCAAACTTAGTCATCGGCAATCCCCAGCATCGGTAGGACGGCGTCGAGGCGGCGCGGGGTGATGCAAGCATCGGCGGTCTCGCGCAACGCTGGCTTCGCGTCAAAGGCAACACCCAACCCGGCAGCGGTGACCATGGCGATGTCATTAGCGCCATCACCCACCGCGACGGTGGACTCCATGCCGATTCCGGAATCGGCGGCGAATTCGCGCAAGAAATCCTCCTTCGCCTGGCGGTCGACCACCTGCCCAATCACCTTGCCGGTCAACTTCCCATCGCGGATTTCCAGGGTATTGGCCCGTACGTAGTCGAGCTGGAGGTCTGTGGCCAAGCCCTCGAGAACTTGAATAAAGCCACCCGAGACCACGGCGGTGCGGTGGCCCAGACGGTGGAGGGTACCGATCGCTTCCTTAGCGCCAGGTGTCAGCTCGATATCGCGGGCAACCTCATCGATGATGGAGGCATCTAGGCCCTCCAGCACCGCGACGCGCTCGCGTAGGGACTCTTCGAAGTCCAATTCGCCGCGCATGGCGCGCTCGGTCACCGCGGCCACTTCTGCTTCCTTGCCCGCGTGGGCGGCGAGCATCTCGATGACCTCGCCTTCAATCAGCGTCGAATCGCAGTCGAAGCACACCAAGCGCTTGCCGCGATTGCCCAAGCTCTCGAGGGAGATATCGATACCACGTTCAACGGCGACTTGCCGCAGCTCCCGCCGCGCCGCGGTGGCATCTTCGAGTGCCACGGTAAGTTCCACCGCGAAAAGGGAATCCAGCGCTATCCGGCGCATGCGAAACGTCTCCCCTTTCACGGTCTCCTGCACCGCGCTAATGTCCTCGGCGGTAATATCCGCGCCGATGAGCGCGACGGCATAGCTTGGCGCAACGGACACCTCGTGCCCGAAGGGTGTCATGGCCTCGCGCACTCGTTCTTCTAGGCCAGCGTTACCGCACTGCGCGGTGAGGGCGAGGTGGTTGGAGACGGTGGCGAGGTGGACATCGGCAAGCGGGTCAGGAAAATCAGCCAACGCGGTAAGGAAAGCGGCGGCCGCCCCCGGAACATCTGGTCCGAGGCTAGTAATGATCGTGGTATCAGCTTGAATATTCACAACGACCATTATCCCACACACGCCAAAGCCGCCCTCCCTACCTCTGAGAAGCTGGGGAAGGCGGCTGTAGTCAGGAGTTAAAGTGCGGGCTTAGTGCTTGCCCACGTGAGCTTCCTCGCGCATGCGCTCAACCATGTGCGGGTAGTGCAGCTCGAATGCCGGACGCTCGGAGCGGATGCGTGGCAGGGAGACGAAGTTGTGGCTTGGAGGCGGGCAGGAGGTTGCCCACTCCAAGGAGTTGCCGTAGCCCCATGGGTCGTCCACGGTAACGACCTCACCGTAGCGCCAAGACTTGAATACGTTCCAGACCAGCGGGATAACGGAGGCGCCGAGAACGAAGGAGAAGATGGTGGAAATCTGATTGAAGACCGTGAAGCCATCGGACTCCAGGTAGTCGGCGTAGCGACGTGGCATACCCATGTTGCCGACCCAGTGCTGAATCAGGAAGGTGCCGTGGAAGCCGATGAAGGTCAGCCAGAAGTGAATCTTGCCTAGGCGCTCGTCCAGCATGCGGCCGGTCATCTTCGGGAACCAGAAGTACAGGCCACCGAATGCGGAGAACACAACCGTACCGAACAGGGTGTAGTGGAAGTGCGCAATCAGGAAGTAGGACTCAGCCAAGTGGAAGTCCAGCGCCGGAGAAGCGAGCATAACACCGGTCATACCACCGAAGAGGAAGGTAGCCATGAAGCCCATGACCCAAATCATCGGGGTATCCCAGGTGATGTGGCCCTTCCACATGGTGCCGACCCAGTTGAAGAACTTCACACCGGTAGGCACCGCAATCAGGAACGTCATGAACGAGAAGAACGGCAGCAGGATGGCGCCGGTGACGAACAAGTGGTGTGCCCACACGGCCATGGACAGCGAGCCGATAGCCAGGATGGCGAAGACTAGGCCGATGTAGCCGAAGACCGGCTTGCGGGAGAAGACCGGGACAATCTCGGAGACAACGCCGAAGAACGGCAGCGCGAGGACGTAGACCTCGGGGTGGCCGAAGAACCAGAACAGGTGCTGCCACAGGATGGCACCGCCGTTAGCGGAATCGTAGATGTGGCCGCCCAGCTTGCGGTCATACAGCACGCCCAAGGCGGCTGCGGTCAGCAGCGGGAAGATCATCAGCACGATGGCGGAGGCGGTGAAGACGCCCCAGCAGAAGACCGGCATGCGGAACATAGTCATGCCCGGTGCGCGCAGGGTCAAGATGGTGGTGATCATGTTGATGGCGGAGGCAATGGTACCGACACCGGTAGCGCCCACACCGACGATCCACATATCGGCGCCGATGCCGGGGGTGTGTACGCCATCGGCAAGCGGCATGTACATGGTCCAGCCGAAGTCAGCCGCACCACCAGGGGTGATAAAGCCAAGCAGCATGACGATACCGCCGAGCAGGGTCACCCAGAAACCAAAGGCGTTCAGACGCGGGAAGGCCACGTCCGGCGCGCCAATCTGGAGGGGCAGGATGTAGTTACCAAAGCCCCAGACAACTGGCGTAGCAAACAGCAGCAGCATCACGGTGCCGTGCATGGTGAACAGCTGGTTGAACTGCTCATTGGACAGGAACTGCAGACCCGGGGTGAAAAGCTCCGCACGGATCAGCAATGCCATAAAGCCACCGAGGAAGAAGAAGCTGAAGGCCATGATCAAGTACATGATGCCCAGCTGCTTGTGGTCGGTGGTGGTTAAAAATACCCAAGCCTTTGAACCGGTCTTTTCCCTACCGGTCGGCTCTGGACGTGTGGGAGCGACGTAATCGTCGACCCGTGGCGCCACAGCGGTCATAGAATCCTCCTGAATAACAAAGTGTCAGCGGACCGGGTCCACCTACACCTAGGTTTACTTCGATTATATTAGGACATTTTCCCCTGTTCTTGCCAGCTTCTCTTAAAGGTCTTTCAGCTTGGGGGTATCCCCCCAATAACCTCAACCGTCACATACCCCCAGCACGTGGGGCGGGCATCATTTAAGGTTTACATTCTTTGGGCTAGGTATGGGTGTCGCATGTCACAGCGGTTGCGGGATATGCAGGTCAAAAACCGGAAAACGCACCCCCGCTCGTTATCAACCTTTCGGTTGAGTGTGAAGCGAAGGTGCGCGGGGACTAGGAACGGCTAGAAGTCCCAGTCATCGTCCGTGGTGTCCTCGGCCTTGCCGATGACATAGGACGAACCCGAGCCGGAGAAGAAGTCGTGATTCTCGTCGGCGTTGGGCGAAAGAGAGGACAGGATAGCCGGCGAGACGCGGGTCTCATCGGCCGGGAAGAGGCCCTCAAAGCCCAGGTTATTCAGGGCCTTGTTGGCGTTATAGCGCAAGAAGCGCTTGACGTCTTCGGTCCAGCCCAGCTCGTCGTAGAGGTCCTCGGTGTAGTCGATCTCGTTGTCATAGAGCTCGAAGGCCAGATCGAAGGTGTAGTCCTTCAATTCTTCCTGGCGCTTTTCATCCAACTTCTTGTATTCCTGCTGGAACTTATAGCCAATGTAGTAGCCGTGCACGGCTTCGTCGCGGATGATCAGCCGGATGATATCGGCAGTATTGGTCAGCTTCGCGCGGGAAGAGAAGTACATCGGCAGATAGAAGCCGGAGTAGAACAAGAAGGACTCGAGCAGCGTGGAGGCCACCTTCTTCTTCAACGGGTCATCACCGTTGTAGTAGGCTAGGATGATCTTGGCCTTCTTCTGCAGGTTCTCGTTTTCCTCGGACCAGCGGAAGGCATCATTGATCATCGGGGTGGAAGCCAAGGTCATAAAGATATTGGAATAGGACTTGGCGTGCACCGACTCCATGAAGGCGATATTGGTATATACCGCCTCCTCGTGCAGGGTCTGCGAATCCGGAAGCAAGGAGATCGCACCGACTGTGCCCTGGATGGTATCCAGCAGCGTCAGGCCGGTAAAGACCCGCATGGTGGTTTCTTTTTCTTTTTCCGTCAGCGTCTTCCAGCTGGGGAGATCATTAGAGACTGGGACCTTTTCCGGGAGCCAGAAGTTACCGGTCAACCGCTCCCATACCTCGAGGTCTTTGTCATCGGGGATGGTATTCCAGTTGATAGCTTTTACCGGGCTGTCATGACTAGCAACGTAGTCATCGTATTCGTGCGACACGCGATGTCACTCCAATGCTTCACTGTGTAGAATTTCGAGTCCCAGCATACCCAATGCCGCCCTACCTCATCCCGCCGCACCGCGCCTATAATAAAAGCGCATTACACAGCCAGGAAAGGACGCCCGCGCCATGGCAGAAACCACTCCCCTTTTAGGCCCTGTAGTAGACCAGCTGGGCACGGATATCGTCAGCGGGGACATGGCGGAGGGCACGCCGTTTCGCCTTGGGGACATCGAAAAGCGCTTTGGCATCTCCCGCACCGTGGCGCGCGAGGCCATGCGCACGCTCGAGCATCTAGGAATGGTCTCCTCTGGGCGCCGAGTAGGCCTCAAGGTGCTGCCGCGCAGCAGCTGGGCGGTCTATGATCCCGCCATTATTTCGTGGCGGCTGGCGCACGATAAAACGCGCGCCGAACAGGTCGCGCGCCTCAACGAGCTGCGCCTTGGCATCGAGCCGGTGGCGGCGCAGCTTGCCGCGCGCAATGCTAGCCCGCAGCAGCGCCGCGAATTGCTGCGGCTAGCGGGCCGGCTCAGCGAGCTCGAGACCACCCCTTCCCCACGGGTGGGCGAAGAACTCGAAACGGATTTGCAATTTCATACGCTCATCTTGGAAGCCTCCGGCAACGAGATGATCGCCGCGCTCGCGCCGGCGTTGCTGGCCATCTTGAAGGGTAAATCCGTCTTTGGTTCCCGCAAGCGGGATCCGATTCGCGGCACGACGCAGCTACATATGAAATTAGCGCGGGAGATTGACGCCGGCGAGGCCGAAGCCGCCGAGCGCACCTCCCGCGCTATCCTGGACCGCGCCCGCGCCTAGAGCATGCAGGAAACGCAGCCCTCGATCTCGGTGCCTTCCAGGGCCATCTGGCGCACGCGGATGTAGTACAAGGTCTTAATGCCCTTGCGCCAAGCGTAAATCTGGGCCTTATTCACATCGCGGGTGGTGGCGGTGTCCTTGAAGAACAGCGTCAGCGATAGACCTTGGTCCACGTACTTGGTGGCCTCTGCATAGGTATCAACGATCTTCTCGTAACCAATCTCGTACGAGTCCTTGAAGTACTCCAAGTTGTCGTTGTCCATGTGTGATGCCGGGTAGTACACGCGGCCGATCTTACCTTCCTTGCGGATTTCAATCTTGGAGGCAATCGGGTGGATGGACGAGGTGGAATTGTTGATATAGGAAATCGAGCCCGTCGGCGGCACCGCCTGCAGGTTGCGGTTGTAGAGGCCGTGCTTGGCGACGTCCTCCTTCAGCTCCGCCCAGTCCTCTGCGGTGGGGGTGTAGATGGAGGAGGCATCGAAAAGAGCCTTGACCTTCTCCGTGCGCGGCTGGAACTCCGCCGGATCGTAGGAATCGAAGAACTCGCCGCTGGCGTAGTCGGATTCGGGGAACTCGGTAAAGGTCGTGCCGCGCTCGCGGGCGATCTTATTGGAGGCGCGCAGGGCGGCGTACATGATGGCCGCGAAGTAAGCGTTAGTGAAGTCCAAGCCCTCCTCGGAGCCGTACTCGATGTGCTCGCGGCCCAGGTAACCGTGCAGGTTCATCTGGCCCAAGCCGATGGCGTGGGAGTCATCGTTGCCCTTGCGCACGGACGGAACGGAATCGATGGAGGTCTTATCCGCCACGGAGGTCAGCCCGCGAATCGCGGTCTCCACCGTTTGGGAGAAGTCCGGCGAATCCATGGTCATGGCGATATTCAGCGAACCCAGGTTGCAGGAAATATCGTTGCCCACCTGGTCATAGGAAAGATCCGCGTTGAGCTCAGAGGCGGAGTTGACCTGCAAAATCTCCGAGCACAGGTTGGACATGTTGATCCGGGAGGTTTTAACCGGGTTGGCGCGGTTTACCGTATCCTCAAACATCATGTACGGGTAGCCGGACTCGAACTGCAGCTCTGCCACAGTTTGGAAGAAGTGGCGAGCATTGATCTTCTTCTTCCGGATGCGCGGATCCTCGACCATTTCTTCGTAATGCTCGGTAATGGAGATATCGCCGAAGGCCTTACCGTAGACGCGCTCGACGTCATACGGCGAGAACAGGTACATATCGTCGTTCTTCTTGGCCAGCTCGAAAGTGATATCGGGGATCACCACGCCCAAGGACAAGGTCTTAATGCGGATCTTTTCATCCGCGTTCTCGCGCTTGGTGTCGAGGAAGTTCATGATGTCCGGGTGGTGAGCGTTGAGGTACACCGCGCCCGCACCCTGGCGTGCACCCAGCTGATTGGCATAAGAGAACGCATCCTCCAGCATCTTCATAACCGGAATGACGCCGGAAGACTGGTTCTCGATGTGCTTAATCGGCGCGCCGGATTCGCGGATATTAGACAGCAGCAGGGCCACGCCACCGCCGCGCTTGGAAAGCTGCAGTGCGGAGTTGATGGAACGGCCGATGGATTCCATGTTGTCTTCGATGCGGAGCAAGAAGCAGGAAACCAATTCGCCGCGCTGCTGCTTGCCGGCGTTCAGGAAGGTTGGGGTGGCCGGCTGGAAGCGGCCGGTCATGATTTCATCGACGAGGCGCTCTGCCAGCTCACCATCGCCATCACCAAGGAAAAGCGCCGTCATGGAAACGCGGTCCTCAAAGCGCTCCAAGTAGCGGCGGCCGTCGAAGGTCTTCAGCGTGTAGCTGGTGTAGTACTTGTAGGCGCCAAGGAAGGACTTGAAGCGGAACTTATAAGAGTAGGCGCGCTTGAATAGGGACTTGATGAAATCGAAGTCATAAGCCTCAATGACAGCGGGGTCGTAGTACTTATTGCGCACCAAGTAATCGATCTTTTCTTCCAGGTCGTGGAAGTAGACCGTGTTCTGATTAACGTGCTGCAAGAAGAACTGATTGGCAGCCTCGCGGTCCTTATCAAATTGAATCTTGCCGTCTCCGTCGTAGAGATTCAGCATGGCGTTGAGCGCGTGGTAATCCAGCTGCTCTTCCTGCGATACTGGCTCTGCTACGGTCTTTCCCAATTGCGTACTCACAGCTGACGCGGCCTTTCTTAAAGTCAGGATCTATAGGTGTGTCGCACCGCGGCTAGGCTGCCTCATCCAGCCCCAACTGGGAAGCATTAGCCAGCAGGCCTTCGCGACAAATTTTTATATCTTCATCGTTGCCGAGCAATTCGAAACGATATACATAGGGCACCTTACATTTGGCGCTGATGACGTCACCAGCTTTGCCAAAGTCGGCGCCAAAGTTGCTATTTCCTCCAGCGATAACCGCCCGAATAAAACTGCGGTTGTGCTCATTATTTAAGAATCTAATTACCTGCACCGGTACGGGCCGGGAGTTTTGGTGGCTAATGGAGGCTCCCCCGCCGTAGGTGGGACACACCAAGACGTAAGGTTCATTGACCACTAGCGGCTCATCGGTGCGGCGCAGGGGGATTCGTGCGCTAGGAAAACCTAGCTTCTGCACGAACCTGTGCGTATTTTCCGTAGTAGAGGAAAAATACACGACCAACATGACGGCACCTCCCTCCTCGGCTATTTACGCAGAGGCGGCTAGTGCTGCAAGGTTCTTAATGCGGTCAGGGCGGAAGCCGGACCAGTGCTCGCCGTTTGCTTCCACGACGGGTGCTTGGACGTAGCCCAGAGCCATAATGTAGTCACGGGCCTCATCGTCCACGGTGACATCTACCACGTTGTAATCCAGGCCCGCACGGTCAAGGGCCTTCTTGGTGGCGTTGCACTGAACGCAGGCAGGCTTGGTGTAGACGGTGATAGACATAATAACTCCCTAAAATCCTTTTCCGAGATAGCTTTTGCTCTTAAAAAGCGGAGGTTCTAGCCCTTTCAGGCCACTTCCTGCACCGCTCTGAGCGACACCAACGACACTATACTTTGGGGGAATTGACCGCAACTGACACAACATATAGTAGTTACACCCATGATATTCCCAGGAGGGCCTGGGGTAAGACCCCACATGTTGACCACCCCGACACCCAACCGTGAAACTACACGCCTGCTATTCCTGCGGGTTTACCTTCTGTTCACCTAAACATGTGGCAAAGTTCACATTTTCGCCACAGAACTGTAAAACCAGAAAATCCGCCTCGCTCCGAATCATCGGAGGAGGCGGACTTCCTTAAGTTTCAATTAGCCCTGACGAGCCTTGAAACGGGGATCCTTCTTGTTGATCACGAAGACCTTACCGTGGCGGCGAATAACCTGGGCGCCCGGCTTCTTCTTCAGCGACCGAAGGGACTTACGGACCTTCATCGGGCGCTCCTTTCGTTATGCGCAATCTACATGCGGTTGAGTAAATAAAGCACGGACTGGGAATCCCCAGCCATGACACGAGGAATAATTTTACCTCACGCGGCCATTAAGACCAAAACACTAGGGCTTAATGGGGTGCGGATTCCCGTGAGTAACGGGTTTTCATCTCCTCGCCTACCTCATCCAGGCTACGTCCCATAGTCTCTGGCACCAAAATGCGGGTGTAGCCGATGGCTATGAGCCCCAGTACGCCGAAGACGCCAAAGGCCACCGGGCCGGTGAGCCACTCCACCAGCGGCAGGAAGTACTGGGCCACGGCCCAGTTGGTGGCCCACAGCGAGAGCCCGGCGATGCCCATGCCCAAGCCGCGTACCTGCAGGGGCACGAGCTCCGAGATGAGCAACCAGGTCGTCGGCGAGACCGCCGCTTGCTGGAAGGCAATGAACGAGGCCATAAATACCAGCGAGACCATCGCCATCGTGGTGGAATCGGCGGCGTGCGAGTACGCCACGGACAAGATGAATAGCGAAATCACGTTGCCGGTCAGGCCGATGAGCAGCAGGCGCTTGCGGCCGATGCGGTCGACCACCTTGAGGCCCACCCAACAGGCGATAACGGATACCACGCCAATGACAATCGAGGTATAGACCGAGTTGGTGGTAGAAATGCCCACCTGGCTCATCATGGTGGGAGCGAAGTAGACGATGGCATTAACGCCGGTGATCTGCTGGGTCAGGCCCATCAGCATGGCGAGCAATACCGTCACCTGCATCCAGCGATTGGCCTTCAGCGCCTTCCACTCGGAGCCGCTGGAGCGGCGCGCCGTTTCCTGGGAGGTAAGCTCTCCCAGATCCATCCCGGCGCGGCCTGCGACCTCACGGGCCCGAGCCATTTTGTCATGCGTGGCGAGCCAAACTGGGGTCTCTGGCAAGAAGAGCATGCCCACGGCGAGGGCCGCACCCGGTACGGCCGCAAGCCCCAGCATCCATTCCCAGCTTTCCGTGGGCGCAAGTGCCGAGTTCACCAGGTAGGCCAGCAACTGGCCTACCACGATCAACAGGGTATTCAGGGAAACCATGCGTCCGCGGATCTTGGCCGGCACCATCTCTGAGATATACATGGGCGAGACAATGGATACCGCACCAACGGCAAAGCCTAGGAAGGTACGGGCCGTGGCCAGCATGGTCACCGAGCCTGCCAGCGCGCACCAGATGGAGCCCAAAACAAAGATGATGCCGCCGGCGATCAGCGTAAAGCGGCGGCCAAACCGGTCCGCAATGCGGCCTGCGGTCAGGGCACCCACCGCGGCGCCTACCAGCAGCATGGAGGTTACCCACCCCTCTTGGTGGGCTGTCATATTAAATTCCGGGGTGATATACAGCAAGGCACCGGACATCACGCCGGTGTCATAACCAAATAATAAACCGCCAAGGGCGGCAATTGCTGCAACTACCTTGACATAACTTTCTTTATTCACAGCACGCAATTGTGTCAGGAGACTACGATGAACGTCATGTCACCCGATGCCGAAAACTTACAGCAATCCATCATAAAACAGCTGGATGTACGCCCCTTTATCGATCCAGAAGAGGAAATTTCCCGCCGCGTGGATTTCCTCGTGGAATACTTGGAAATGACCCATGCCAAAGGCTATGTGCTAGGCATTTCCGGCGGTCAGGATTCCACCTTGGCGGGAAAACTCACCCAGCTTGCGGTAGAGCGGGTAGAAGGCGCCGAATTTTGGGCCGTGCGCCTGCCCCACGGCGCGCAGGCGGATGAGGACGATGCCCAGATCGCCCTTGATTTCATTCGCCCGGACCACCGGCTCACCGTTGATATTCAACCGGCCACCGCGGCGCTGAGCCACGAAGTGGCGCGTGCGGTGAACCAGGATTCCTTGAACGATTTCAATCGCGGCAATGCCAAGGCGCGCCTGCGTATGACCGCGCAATATGCCATCGCGGGCGAGGTAGGAGCGCTGGTTGTGGGCACGGATCACGCCGCCGAAAATGTCACCGCGTTCTATACCAAGTGGGGCGATGGCGCGGCAGACCTACTCCCCCTGGCCGGGCTAAATAAGCGCCAAGGCGCGGCATTGCTCAAGCACTTAGGTGCGCCAGAGTCCACGTGGTCCAAGGTCCCCACCGCGGATTTGGAAGACGATAAGCCGCAGCTTCCCGATGAAGAGGCGCTCGGCGTCACCTACGCCCACATCGATGACTACTTAGAGGGCAAGGCGGTTCCCGATGCCGCCCGCGAGCGCATCGAGACCCTGTGGCACCGCGGCATCCACAAGCGCCAGATGCCACAGGGGCCAACCGCCTAAGCTAGCGCCTCTAGCGTGGCGAGTGCCGCCCGCTCCAGCGGCCGGTTATAGGCCGAGCCGTGGGTCAGTGCGTGCACGGCTAGTGGGTGCAGTTGATGCATGGGAATCCAGGTTTCAATATCTTTCGGCGCCCCATAGCCGCGGAAGATTTCCTCTATATAGGGCGCGCCGAATAGCGCCAACATGCCCAAATCAGTGTGCGGATGCCCGCCGTGAGCTGCGGGATCGATCATGATGCCACCCTGGGCATCGAAAAGCAGGTTGCCCGCCCACAGGTCACCGTGGATGCGCGCAGGCGCCACATCCCAGCTGCGGGCGGCAATCGCATCGCAAGCCCGCTTAACCAAGTCCCTTTGCGCAGTACTGATTCCGGCCGGCTCCGCAAACGGCAGCACGCGCTGCTGGGCATAGAATTCACCCCAGTTATCGGTGGGCGTGCACTCCTGTTCAATGGTGCCGATGAAGTTTCTTCCTTCCCACCCCTCCGGCGCGCTGCCAAAAGCCGGTGCCCCAGCACGGTGCACGCGCGCGAGCTCCGCACCAAATTTTCGCGCGGCCTCTGCAGTGGGCGCTACCTCGTTGATGCGTTCTGTAACGATTTCCTTGTCGTCGGCGCTAATTACTGTGGCTACCGCATCCGTGGCTTCACCCAACCACCGGAGGCCGGCAGCCTCAGCACCAGCTTGGTCTTTATCGCGTACTTGCTTAGCAAAGGTCTGCATATTGACCAGCATAACTACTTCGGTAGCACACCAGGTTGGGCCGGAAAACTTAGAATTACATGCCTCGCACTTTAATTGACAAAGTTTTTCAGTTAGTTAATTGGCCCACTGCGAATTAAGATGCTGTACATAAATAATTTACCGAATGGTAAATTCTCTCTCGAATTGAAAAGGATAACTATGGTCGGAATTAACGGCATTAAGAGAAAGTTCGTCGGTGGTCTCCTCGCGCTTGGTGCTGCCTTGACGATGGCCCAGTCTGCCAACGCAGCAGAACCCCACGGCAAGGAAATGGTCACTTTCGGCGACTCTTTCTCCGCTAACGGCGGCGCCCCTGGGGATCGCGCAGCGGTCAGCCCTTTCTCCGCCTCTACTCCCCTACCGAACACGTGCAGTAACGACAAGCACAACTGGGCACACCAAACTGCCCGGAATCTCGGTCACAGCCTTGCGGACTACACGTGCAACGGAACCAGCTATTGGGTAGCTGCCTTCGTCGAACACGCAGTCCGCTCTGGGAATATTGGCCCCGATACGAAGGAAGTCACCTTCATGTATGGCGGCCTGCAGCCTGGCACCTATGTCGATGCACTGGCTAACGCCGCCGCCCCAAATATCCCTAAGGGCTCGAGCTACCGCGGATTGCTGAACGCACAATTCAATAAAATTCGATCCGTGGCCCCGAATGCACGCATCACGATGGTCAACTACGTTCCAATGACGGTTAATGACACCCTCTGTGTGGTCAATGACGACCGGATGCAGCTGCCACTGTCCATCCCAGGTGTTACTCGCGCAGAAGAAGAGTTCAACCGCGAAATCGGACGTGCCGCAGGCTCCCTTGGCGTGAACTTCATCGATCTTCACAACCAAGCAAAAACGCACGATCCTTGCCAGCCGGACACCAACCACCGGTGGGCAGTCATTGCTCAGACCCCGACGGCCCCTTCCGTGATGCCAATGCACCCGACTGATGTTGGACACACAGGAATGGCAGGTATTATTACGAATGGCCTAAGGAGCTAGGCCCCCATTTCCCCTATTCCAAGGAACTAAATCTCGGAGGAAACGTGAAGCGTATTAATAAGCTCGCCGCGGCTACTGCTTTCATCACAGCGCTTGTGGGCACGAGCACCGTTGCCACAGCTGCAGTCCCAGGAAACACCGTTCTCGTTGGTGACAGTATTGTAGCCAACCCAACCGTCGCTGACCATGCGCTGAACAAGGCGCATAAAACGGCCAATACCGGAGTGGGCTGCGTTACCGATAATGCCATTGCCACTGAGATGAGCAATGTTTCCGGTGCACACGTTGACCAGTACCAATGCGCAGGTGCTTCTTTAGCCACTGGAGGCGTTCACGTCGATAACTCTCTCCGCAAGGCAGCAGAAGACGGCAACCTTAACCACGAGACCAAAAATGTCGTTATCGTTGCCGGCGCTAATGACACCTACCCCCACAAAACGGATATCGCAGCCTCCGACCGCGCGATTCGCGGTGGTCTCCGCAGCGCACTCGATGTAGCCCACCAGCACGCACCGAATGCCAAGGTGACTGTCGTAGGTTACCCGCACGTGACCCGCGGCAACTCCACTTGCCTGACCTCTTCGATCATTCCCCTACCCATCACAGCCGTCTCTGACACAGAACAGCGCCTCCAAAACACCCTGCGCGAAGTGTCCGAGCAAAACGGCGCAACCTTCTTAGATGCACAGCCCATGTCTGAAGGACATGACATGTGCTCGCCAGACCGCTGGTGGGTTAACCTCGTTGACCCAGTACCACCAGCTCCCGGCAACCTACCACTGCACCTTAATGCCCACGGCACCGCAGCTTATGGCCAGTTTATCGGCCACGCTCTGCAGTAAGTAGAAAGAAAATATCCCGCATAGTTTTAAACTATGCGGGATATTTTTATGAGTTTTTCTGGTTAGTGGTTATTGATCCAATCGATACCTGCCTGAAATTCCGCCCCACCGTACTGCATATGGGCAAGTTGTCCGCGTAGCAGGTTTATATTATCCATTGCGCCATGGTGAGAGGCCTCACCTACGATCTGCTGCAAAGGCAGCTTGCCGTGTGCTGCGTCCACCTCCATGGACGGGGATACCAATCCCAGGTAATCCTCTGGGTAGTTACAAATAATATCCTGCGGGTTGCAAACCTCGAACACGTCAGACCCCAGTTCGCCGTACCCACCGTCGAGGTGGCCTAGAGCGCCGGTCGCATTGGACATGTCATCGTG
Source organism: Corynebacterium sp. KPL2861 (assembly GCF_040225475.1). Taxonomy (NCBI): domain Bacteria; kingdom Bacillati; phylum Actinomycetota; class Actinomycetes; order Mycobacteriales; family Corynebacteriaceae; genus Corynebacterium; species Corynebacterium sp. KPL2861. Next base: position 11,364 of record NZ_JBEHFW010000004.1, on the reverse strand, counting down.
ATATTGCGCAGCACCATTGCCACCCTGGTACGGGTTGGCATAGAGGGCTGCAGATGCAAACCTTTCTTTATCAAGTGGTCCGCGCCCGTGCGCCGCATCGTTAATGATGCGTGCGGAAATATCTGCTCCCTCGGAATAGCCGACCAAGGAAATCTTGCTATTTGGGCAGTCATTCTGGATTTGCTGAATCTTAGCTGCAGTGCGGTTATATCCTTCGTTAGAAGAGTCAGAATATTTCGACACGGCAAATGGGAAGGCCTGGTAGCCCACAAAGGTGGCATTCGTATCCGGCTGGAGTCCGAGCTTAACGCCCATCTGTCCGGTAATTAGACCGTGCGGAACATCCGAAGGTGCTGACGGAATAGTATTCGCTCCGCCAGGAACAAAAACAACCTGCTGGTTAGCACACGTCGGAGCGGACATTGGGTTCCCAGGAATCGCCGCAGTGGCGGCGGGAGCAGAAAGTGCAAGTGCGGCTGCAGAGATTACGCCAGCAGCCGCAGCTTTCACAGTAAAATTCATATAATTTCCCATTTTCAAAAGGTTCCGGCGGTTTGCACGGGTTACATTACATGAGTCTTAGTTAACAGGCGACACCCCAACGCACTGTAACCAGACACATTTTCATATGAAAAATCCCGAGACACCGTTCTTACACGATGCCTCGGGACACTATATTGTGGAGCTAACGGGATTCGAACCCGTGACCCCCACACTGCCAGTGTGGTGCGCTACCAGCTGCGCCATAGCCCCATATACGAGGTGCAACCCTGTGGGCCGCAACTCGTATGAATATACATGGCGAGTATTTAACTCACCAAATCGCCTGCTACTTGGTGGCGACGTCTACCCAGTCATTCAAAGACTGACCAGAATCCTTATCCGGAATATCCTTGCCGTTTTGGACAACGCGCGGCGAGGAAACGGAGTCGGTTTCCTTTTTCAGCTTGTCTGAGTTTGCCTTGCCAACCTTATTACCTTGCTCGATATCCACGTTCTTGATGGAATCAACCACGGCATCCTCGGCGCCGAGCTCCTTCGCTTGGTCAGCGATGTCTTCGATTTCCCACTGGCTGGCAACGCTCTGCTGGTTTTGCATCATGTAGTCGCGCAAATTCCAGTAGGTCTTCACATCGCCGGACTTAGCTAGTTCCGACAAGGCTGCCGCAGCCTTAGTGGAGTAGCCATCATTGTTTTCATCACGCACCTTGTCCAAGAAATTCAGTGTGCGCACGTGGACGACCAGCTTGCCATCCTCAATCGCCTGCTTCATCTCCTCATCGGTGCTTTCCGCCAACTCCGCGCAGTGGGGGCAGGAGAAGTCTTCGTAGAGGTCTACTTCTGGAGTATCGTCATTGGCCGCATCGGACTTCAGGGTAATCGCGTTGTCCTTATAGTCCATGGACATATTGACGTCTTGCACCTCGTTTTCATTGGCTTGCTTGCCATTCCACACGATGTAGCCAATGACCACGGCGATAATAACGAGGAGGACGCCGACGCCCCAGATGAAACCATTGCCAGACTTGGCATTTGGGTCACTTACTTTGCTCATTTAAACCTTGCCTGTAGATACTTTCGGACTCTTGCAACCTACTGTGCCCACCACTACGGGTGGAGCGCAAATTTCGTGAACGGGCGTTTGATGGTCCATGCGGTAAGGGCGAGGAAGGCGGCATCGCGAAGCAGCGTCAGCCCATAGTTCATGCCCGGCTCCGCAGTAGCGTCACCAGCACCAAAGCACCCGCAATCGATATCCAGCCCACGCAGCCATGCCTGCAGGATGCCGACCATGAAAAGCACCATGACCACGGCCGCTACCTTGGAAGACTCGCGAAGGAAAATCCCCAGCAAGAGCAGCATTCCACCCACTAGCTCCAGCGGCCCAATGAGCTGGGCCAGATACCCAGACCATTCCGGCGTGAAAATCTCATAGGCCTTGATGGATTGCATGGTATCCAGCGGGTGCGCCATCTTTTCTACACCGGCGATGATCCACACCACGGCCATGCCAAAGCGGGCGATAAAGCTCACCACATCAAACGCGTTATTCACGCCGATTAGTTTAGCGTTTAACCTCCCCTTTTCGGATACAAACCCCTGTGCTTTTTCCTGAGACTTCGCCCACTATGATGTACCCCATGCCGCACTTCCTCATCGTCGGTTCCGGTGCCGCACTCGGCGCCGGTGCCCGCTACCTCTTAACCATCGCTCTCGGCGGCGGAATGCTCCCGCTCCTCATCCTTAATATCGTCGGCAGCGCGCTGATGGGATATACCCGCCCCGGCCCCTTCTGGGGAACCGGATTCTTGGGTGGGTTTACCAGCTTCGCCAGCTTTGCTTTCTTCACCGCGGAGTCCCACTGGAGCATCGCCCTGGCCTATGTCGCGGCCACGCTCGTGGGCTGCACCGCCGCCTACCTTGCTGGGGATAAGCTGCGATGAACCTGCTCTTCGTCCTTATCGGCGGCTTTTTCGGCGGCGCGGCGCGCTACGGCTTTACCCGCCTGCTGCCCTCGCCGTATTGCACCTTCGCATCCAATATCCTGGGTTCCTTGGTCTTCGGCCTGGCGGTGGGCTTTGCGCAGCTTGCCGATGCCCCCTTCGCCCATCCCCTCTTCGCCCTCGGCCTCGCCGGTGGCCTGTCCACCTGGTCCACCATGGCAAAAGAGCTAGGAGAAATGGTCAAGCAACGGCGCTGGTGGACCCTCTGCAAATACCTCTTCTGGACCATCGGGATCGGAGTGGTCCTAGCATGGCGCGGGGTGATGTGGGCCGGGCTTATCTATCACGGGATTTAGGTACGCAATTCCCAACTCGCCCCTAGCTACAGTGCCCCTACGACTTCTCTGTGTGAACTTCTTTCTGGACCTGCCGTTGGCCGAAGTTATGGAACGAACGCAGAGGGCTGTACCTGGATCCGGTGGCAAGCAAAAAGAAGTTCCAGCCCGAAAAGCACCCATGGTTCCCGTGCTATGACGACGAGCTGAAACTTCCTAATATCGGTCAAGGCCTGGATGTCCAAGCATTAATCCGCAATCGCCTCCAGCGGCGGGGTCTTTGCCGCGCGTTGCGATGGCCATACCGCTGCGATGACGCCCACAACCGCGGATCCCAGCAGCATGATCACCAGCATGCCCCACGGAACCTCGGCACCGCCAAGGCCTTGGTCATTCAGGATCTCGATGAAGGACCAGCCCAAGCCGAGGCCGATGAGGATGCCCATGATTGCGCCAAAGAGCGAAATCTGCACCGACTCCAGCGTGATCATCCGGCGGATTTGGCGGCGCTGCGTACCCACCGCACGCAACATGCCAATCTCCTGGCGGCGCTCGATAACACCCAAGGTCAAGGTATTGACAATGCCCAGCACGGCAATGATCACGGCGAGTGCGAGAAGACCGTAGAGAATGGCCAGCATCTGGTCGATGAAGCCAGCGGCCTGACCCGCATATTCCTTACCGGTGTTGACCTGCACCACCACGAGATCCTTGACGGCATCCTCGAGGTTCTGGCGTAGCTCTTCCTTGTCGTAGCCTTCTTTACCTAATACGCCCACCATCTGCACAGAGAATTCTCCGTCAGCGGCGACTTCTTCTGCCACGTCCTGCGAAACCACCATATTTTGAATGGTCTCGATGGGCTCAAAGGTACCGACCAGTTTGGCTTCCGCAGTTTTGCCCGGCTTGCTTCCGGTGACCTCGTAGGTCTCTCCTACCTTCCAGCCATTTTCTTTGGCAAAGTCTTCCGTGGCGGCAAAGCCACCTTCAATATTGGCATCGCCTTCCACCATGTTCATCGCCAGCATCGAGGTGGGGTCAGCATCCACCGTCACGGTAAACAAACCACGGGCGCCAAAGTCCAAGGAGGCCTGACCATCCACTGTGACCGGTGCCGACCCGACGGTAATGACCTTATCCACACCTTCTGCCTCTGCGGCACGCTCACCGGTTTCCTTCGGCGTAGGGAAGTTTCCAGAGCTAGGACCGGACAAAATATAGTCCGACGTAATAGTTTGGTCCACCGTATCCGAGATGGAAGCCTTCATCGTCTGCCCCAGCATGCCAATGCTCGTTACCAGCGCCACACCCAAGGTCAGGGCAAAGGCTGTGGCGGCGGTGCGGCGCGGGTTACGCCGCGAGTTGGTAGCAGCCAGCTTGCCGATGGACCCGAAGGGCGCCCCAATAGCCTTGCCCAGCGTTGGCACTAGCGGCAAAGAGAGCGCCGGCCCTGCCAGGAAGAAACCGATAATCACCCCGACGGCTCCGAGGCCGACGAGGATGGCGCGGACGTTCGTTTCGGCATCGCTAAGCACGCCCGCAAAAGCCGCAATAATGCCGCCAATCATGAGGATCGCACCGAAAATCGTGCGGACCTTCAGCGAAGAACCGGAGGCCGATTCCGTCGTGCGCATCGCTTCAACCGGCTCCACGGCACCCGCGCGCCGCGCCGGGGCCCACGCAGAGACCACGGTGACAATCGTGCCCAAAATGATCGGAACTACCACGGCGGAAACGCTCAGTCCCAGACCGCCGCCAATGTCCATACCGTTGGCACCCATCACCGCCTTGATTACGGCGACCAATCCCACGCCGGCAACAACGCCGACGATGGATCCCAGAACGCCCACGATGACGGATTCCACCACAACGGAATTGGTGATCTGGCGACGCGACGCACCCAATGCACGCAAGAGCGCGAACTCCTTAATGCGCTGGGCCACGATCATGGAGAAGGTATTGGCAATAATAAAGGTGCCCACCAACAAGGCGATTAGACCAAAGGCAACGAGGAAGTAGTTCACAAACTTCAACGCCTCGGTCATTGCCTCACTGGTCTGCTCTGCAAGGCGTTCGCCGGACTCTGCTTTGATGTCGAATTTGTCATTCAGGTCATCGACAAGCGCATTCGCATCCACGCCATCGGCGGCAGAGACCTTCAGCTGGGAAGGATCACCAAAGCGCTCCAGGTAATCCGACTCGTCCATGCGCAGCTCGATGCTATCGCCCTGCTCCACCGGCGGCTCCACGATGCCCGTGACCTTAACCTCATCCTGGCTATCCGGATGGACTACCAGAAGCTTCTGGCCAACGGAGATATCGTATTTCTCCGCTGCAGAAGAATTGATCGTCACCTCATCTTTGGCCTTTGGCTCATCGCCTTCAGTGAGTTCGCTCGCGCCACCGACCGTTTTATCCGCGGAATAGTACGGCACGAGGCTCGCAGTACCGCTTTGGGTTTGGAAAGCCTCCGAGTTTTCATCGGCAACAACCACAGTCTGCGAGTCAGCGACGTTGATGTTTTTAACGTCGTCATCATCAAGCAGCTGCTTGCGCAGCCCGTCATCCAGCTTCTGGTCACTGTCATCGTCCTCACTGACCACCGCGTCTACCCCGCGGAATTGGTTATCCACCGCAGAATCAAAAGTGGCCTTCAATGAGTTAGTGAACATGAAAGAGCCAGCAATAAAGGCGGTGCCCAAAACCACCGCCAAAATTGTCAGGCCAAGGCGCAATTTATGCGCCAAAATATTGCGCACGGATACCCTGCGCATTGCGTTTCCGCGTGCCATTTAACCCTCAATCTCTGCCATTACATTGTGAATGGCCTCCATCGTCGGATCCTGCAGTTCGTTAACGAGCTTGCCATCAGCAAGGAAAACAACACGATCGGCGTACGACGCCGCCTTAGCATCGTGCGTCACAATGACCACAGTCTGGTTATCCTGGTCCACCGCAGTGCGCAGAATATCCAATACCTCGGCCGAAGAATTGGAATCCAAGTTACCCGTAGGCTCATCGCCAAAAATAATCTCCGGTCGCGACACTAAGGCGCGAGCACAGGCCACACGCTGCTGCTGACCACCAGACAGCTCCGCCGGACGGTGCTCCAAGCGCTCCGCCAGCCCCAGGCGACGCGTGACTTCTTCGAACCACTGCTTATCGACGTCCTTGCCCGCAATATCGGTCGGCAGCGTGATGTTTTCCGCAGCCGTCAAGGTGGGAACCAAGTTGAAGGACTGGAAGATGAATCCCAGACGGTCTCGGCGCAGCGCCGTAATTTCCTTGTCATTGAGGTGGGACATATCGGTATCTCCGATAAACGCCGAGCCAGAGGTAGCAGAGTCCAACCCTGCCATCGTGTGCATCAACGTGGACTTGCCCGAACCCGAAGGGCCCATAATGGCCGTGAATTGGTTCTTTCCAAACTCAATGGAAACGTGATCAAGGGCGATAACGGCCGTGTCATCGCTTCCGTATTGCTTAAACAATTCAACGGCGCGTGCCGCGGCATCAGTCATAAAGCGTGTTCTCCTTGTAAATGGGAAATTACCTTTCTACATAGTAACCCGCCTGGTCGCAGTGTCCCATCATCCCATGGGCTGATTTGGGGGCACTGGTGTGGTGGTGTTTGAACTGCTCCCCATTAGTTGGACTGAGAAATCAGTTACCGACTAGTAGGGAGTAGTTTTCTTTGAGAGCACGAAGTTCGTTGAGCGAATATCAGCGCGAGCAGTTGGTGGAGTGTTTCGAGCAGGGCATGGGGTGTAAAGCAGCTGCCAATGCTCTCGGGGTCTCCAGACACGCCGTGCGGAGTCTCTACCGTCGGTTTGTGCTGCGTGGCAGGCTATGTCTTGTGGAGAAACCGACTAAGCAGCATTACCCCTTCGAGGTGAAGAAGGAAGTTGTCGAGCGCTACCTTGCCGGCGAGACAAGAATGGATCTTGGAGCGTGTCAAGTTGTTTGTGTGTGGGGCTAGGTTTATAGGTATTTGTCGAAGCGGTCGGGAAAGGCCACGGCCATCTGGTTGATGGCTTGTTTCCAGCCAGAAACTCGGGCTCCTTCCACGAGTCTGCCGGCTGTCGCTGAGACTCGTTTGCCTTGTTTCGCCCTCTTTGCGGCTCGTTTGTCTTCAATGTTGCAGATCATCAACCACAGCGTCTTGAGCGCGGATTCATCGTTAGTGAACTGCACCCTGTTGCGAGTAGCTTTACGCAGCTGGTTGTTAAACGACTCAATGGAATTCGTCGTATAGATGACCTTCCTGGCTGCTGGCGGGAACTGCAAAAATGGCACGAATCTATCCCATGCATCCTGCCAGACCTTGACCGACTGAGGATACTTCACACCCAGTTCAGAATCGGAAAATTCCTTCAACGCTGCTTCTGCCGTGGATTCATCAGTAGCCGTATAAACCTTCTTCAACGCGGCTGATACAGCCCGGCGATCCCCGTAGGCCACCCATCGATTCGCGGCACGAATCAGGTGCACGATACAGGTTTGTACCATAGAATTCGGCCAGGTTGCCTCCACTGCTTCTGGTAGGCCTTTCAGCCCGTCACAGCAGACAATAAAGACGTCTTTGACCCCACGGTTAGATAAGTTGGCGCACACGTGTGCCCAAAAGGAAGCACCTTCTTCTTTGGCAATCCACAACCCCAGGATGTGTTTAATACCATCAAGGTCTACACCGATTGCCATGTACGCGGACTTGTTAACTACCCGGCCGCCGTCGCGGACTTTAATGCGCAACGCATCCAGGAATATCACGGGGTAGAACTCTTCTAACTGGCGGTTTTGCCACACCATGACCTCATCGAGGACGGCATCAGTTACTGCAGAGATTGTTTCATGGGAGATATCAACCCGCATCGCAGTAGCCATATGGTGCTGGATATCCCTAATCGTCATCCCGCCGTGGGGTTGCCCGCAAATCGTGGACACGTAGTGGAGCTACCTAGTGGTTAGGCAGCTATTTCTTTTCTGCTGGTGGTTAGGCTGGTGTGGTTCTCGAAATCGACGGGGCTGACCATCCCGAGGGCGGAGTGCCGGCGTCGACGGTTGTAGACGGCTTCAATCCAGTAGGCAACGGCCTTGCGGGCAGCATCGCGGGTTGGCCAGCGCTTCCGGTCGTAGAACTCGGTTTTCAGCGTCGACCAGAACGACTCGGCCATCGCGTTATCGAAGCACACCCCGGTACGCCCCACAGACTGAGCAACACCTAGGTTGCGGCACACCTCCCAGAGCTGCTCGCTGGTAAATTGTGTTCCCCGGTCGGCGTGAAACACCAGCCCGTCAGGAACGTCACCACGGAAGTGTATGTGCCATCCGCAGTGCTCGTTCGACCAGAAATGTATCTTGCACGCTATCCATAGCCCAGCCCAGTACCCTGCGGGAATGACCATCGCGAACTGCGCATAAGTACAACCAACCCTCGCCGGTTCGCAGGTAGGTAATGTCTGACATCCATACTCGATTGAGCTCGCCGGTATCAAACATGCGCTTTACCAGGTCAGGAAGACTCGACTTACGTTTAGATTGAATCGTTGTCGCTGGGACGAAGGCACGCGGTGAAATCCCTTCAATTCCCATCAGGCGCATCCGCTTAGCCACAGTCTTACGATTCACACTGATCTGGTAGCGATCGGCGAGTTCTGCGGTAATCCGCGGAGCACCATAGACCTCATCGGAGTCTTTCCAGATCTGATGAATCTTGCGATCAACATCATCGTAAAATGCTGCACGATCATCCTTACCGGATAAGCGTTGCTGCTGCATATGGGCCCATTTGTAGTATCCAGACCGAGATACCTTCAAAAGGCGTGCCATGCGCTTGATACTGAAATTCGCCTTCTCCTGCTGCATTAATTCGAACTTTTCTGATCGCGTTGCTTTGCGGCGAAGAAGGCTGTCGCTTTTGACAAAAACTCGTTATCCATCTTGGCTTCTGCCAGCTCACGACGCAGACGAGCGTTCTCAGCACGAAGATCAGCCTCGCTTAGCCCATCAGAGGATCCTCGGCGTTGACGCTCATTTTTCACCCACCGGCCTAAAAGGCCAGGTGCGACACCAATTTCTTTGGCTACATGAGCAATCGGGCGTTCTGACTCGATTACTAGGTTTGCGGCTTCACGCCGGTACTCCGGCGTGTATTTCTGGCGTTGTTGACTCACAATGAACATCCTCTCTTACGGACACAAGATCCGCACTAATCGGGTGTCCACTAAACGAGGGTAACCTCACTTCAACGACAAACAGTCTTGAAGGCGGCATAAACGCCCAGCTCAAACGCATCGCCGATGCGCACCGAGGCAGGTCAGGGGAACGCCAACGAAAAATGCTCGAGTGGTACCTCCACACCAAAAAGCAACTGCCTGACGATCCGCTAAATATCGCCAGGCAGTGCAATTATGGCCAAGATCAACTCGCCAAAGTCAACGATCTTGCCGAAGAAAACCACAACAAAGCCGACCAAGAAACAGGCCGACCAGCCTTCTACGACAACGCTATCCCAACCGAGTACGAACACTCGATAGGAATCAGAAAAGACCCCATGAAGTAACTAACCGTGTACCCGCGCCGCAACACGCCGAACGGACACACATTCTGCTACTTAACCCTACTTTTTGGTTGTTCATGTTTCAGCTTCTCTACACATTCAAAGGACAACTGCACAATGACCTAAAGCAGGCCGACTTGGCCTCAGTGGCTGCGCTTACCGCCATCCATTTGCATTTAATTGTCAATAAGCGTCGACGGGGATAGGCTGAGTGCATGGCACACGAGCACCACGACCACGATCACTCCAGCACGCCGCTGCGCGCACTCTTGATTGCGCTAGGCATTACCGGCACCGTCTTCTTCGCGGAGCTGATCGGCGGCTGGTTGGCGGGTTCGATGGCGCTGATGGCGGATGCGATGCACATGCTTTCCGACGCTGCGGGGTTGATCATCGCGGTGTTAGCGGTGTTGGTTGGGCGCCGACAAGCATCGGCTCAGGCCACGTACGGCTACCGACGAGTGGAGGTGCTTGCTGCACTGGCGAACGCAGTGATGGTGCTGGCGATCTCGGTGTGGATTGTCGTCGAGGCGGTGCGCCGCCTGCAGAGCCCGGCCGAAGTGCAGGGAAAAACGATGCTGATCATCGCGGTGATCGGCCTGGTGGCGAATGCGCTATCGGCGTGGGTTCTGCACCGGCACCGCAAATCCTCGATCAACGTGGAGGGCGCGTTCTTGCACGTGTTAGTGGATATGCTCGGCTCTGTCGCAGTAATCGTGGCCGGCATCGTGGTACTGACCACGGGGTTTGTGGCGGCGGACGTGATCGCCTCCCTAGCGATCGCGGTGATGGTGCTGCCGCGCGCCTGGCAGCTCATGCGCCTTTCGACGAGCGTGCTGCTCGAGCAAGTCCCGGCGGACTTCGACGCCAGTGCGATCGAGCCCGCGCTGCGGCAGGTCGAGGGCGTTGCTGACATCCACGACCTGCACCTGTGGAGCCTGGACGGCGTGAACGTGCTCACGACCGTGCATATCGTGCGCGACGGCACCGTCGGCACCGGCCCGCTGTTGGATGCCGCCCAGCAGGCCCTGCGCGAACACGGTATCGAGCACTCCACCATCCAGATTGAGCACCCAGAGCACGAATCCCACGAGACGGTGTGCTGATTCCCTTCTAACCTGACTTAGGCCAATTTTGTGCGGAAGTTCGCGGCCGGTGATTACTTGGATGGTGGCAGTGAGGTCGGGCGGGAATGGTACGGCGGCGTGAATGGTTTCGCCGCCAACGACGAGTTGAAAGCTGCGGTATTTCTTGAGTGTTCTCACGAGGCGTTTGATGAAGTGACCACTGCGGGTCTCCATCAGGTGGGTCACGGCTAGTGCTGCCATCACAATATTGAGATGTGCTGTGATCGAGTTTTGTTTCCTCGCATAGATTGGGCGTGCTTTCAGGTCTGATTTCGACATCCGATACGACATTTTCAATGTGGAATAGCCTGCGGTAATGCCCGATAACCTCCTGGGCGGGAAGAGCGGTCAGGTCGGTTTCATAGCCTTTAATTCCGGCTAGGGCTCGGTGTTTGGCAGCGAGAGCGTAGTTGACCTTCTTGTTCGGGGTGGAAAGATCGAAATAGCGGTTGCGCTTAATGGCGATTTCGCCGTCAACAGCGCGTTTGGCCTTTGCGACTTGCTCTTTGATTCCGCGCAGGCCGCGTCTGGCCCGATCATAGGAGTACTGGAAGTGGGTCACCGTATTCGGGGTTGTGTGTTTGCGCGCATCGCTTGCCGAGGCTTGTGTCCAGATCTGGCCGTGGGCGTAGGCTTCACCAGGGATTTCCCGCCGCCAGGTTTCAATCACCTCAGGCACGGTGGGGTTTCACCGACAAAATGTAGTGCAGACCTGCATCTATCAATGCTTGCTTGTTCGGAGGGTGTCAAGTTGTTTGTGTGTGGGGCTAGGTTTATAGGTATTTGTCGAAGCGGTCGGGAAAGGCTACGGCCATTTGGTTAATGGCTTGTTTCCAGCCGGAAACTCGGGCTCCTTCCACGAGCCTGCTGGCGGTAGCCGAGGCTCGTTTGCCTTGTTT